>NC_020054.1:5958314-6270814 GCF_000331105.1 Fibrella aestuarina BUZ 2
GCTGGGCAACGAAGAGTTCGACCGCAACCGCTTCGAGCAGGAACTGGTTTACTACGTGGAGAAATTCGACATCTCGGAAGAAAAAGTGCGCCTGAAAAACCACCTGGTGTATTTCATGGAAGTGCTCGCCACCGAGGAAGCCAATGGCAAAAAACTGAACTTCATCGCCCAGGAAATTGGCCGCGAAATCAACACCATCGGTTCCAAAGCCAACGATTCGGTCATTCAGCGGTACGTGGTGCAGATGAAAGACGAACTGGAAAAGATCAAGGAGCAGACCATGAACGTGATCTAGCCGATTTACAGCTATGTTTTTTGTCATCCCGACGACAGGAGGGTTCTTCAGGTTTCCCAGCTTGAGGGTAAGGATGCTTCAAGATCCTTCCTGTCGTCGGGATGACAAAAAAACAGGATGACACTAGTGAAAGCTGATCTACACGGGTCAGCTTTTTTCATTGCTAATAGTAAGAAACAGCCTATTGGCTTCTTCTTGGTTCGCATTAGCATCACAAAATGGCATTAGAGCAAACCTGGCGCTGGTTTGGCGATTACCCCACCGGCCCTGTCGATCCCGTAAGTTTGTGGGATGTTCGGCAGGCGGGAGCCACGGGGATCGTCACCGCCCTCCACCACCTACCCAACGGCACCGTCTGGTCGAAAGCTGAGATCGACGCACGCCGCCAAACCATCGCCGCCCACGGCCTGAGCTGGTCGGTGATCGAAAGCATTCCCGTTCATGAAGACATCAAAAAGCAGCAAGGCAATTGGCGCGACTACATCGCCAATTACAAGGAGACGCTGCACAACGTAGCCGCCTGCGGGATCGATACGGTCTGCTACAACTTCATGCCTGTATTGGACTGGACCCGCACCGACCTCGATTACCAACTGCCCGACCACTCCACGGCCCTGCGCTTCGACATGACCGAGTTTTGCGCCTTCGACGTGCTGATTCTGCAACGCGCCGGTGCCGAAGCCGAGTATACGCCCGAGGTGCTAACGGCGGCACGTACCTGGCTCGACCGCGCCACCGATGCCGACGTCGCCAAGCTTACGCGTAACCTCATTGCCGGGCTACCCGGTGCCGAAGAAGGGTTCACCATCGACGCCCTGCGCGAGGTGCTGGCGTCCTACGCCCACATCGACGCTGATCAGCTGCGCCGCAATCTGATTGATTTTGTGGGTGAAATCGCCCCTGTCGCGCAGGAGCTGGGTATTCGTCTGTCGATCCACCCCGACGATCCGCCGTTTCCGATGCTGGGCCTGCCCCGCGTGATGAGCACCGAAGCCGACGCCCGCGCCCTGCTCGACGCTGTCGACGTACCGGCGAATGGCCTGTGTTTCTGCACAGGTAGCTTCGGCGTGCGGCCCGACAACGATCTGGTGGGTATGGCTTCGCGCCTGGCCGATCGTATCCATTTCATTCACCTGCGCGCCACCCGCCGCGAAGCCGACGGTAGTTTCTACGAAGCCGACCACCTCACGGGCGACGTGGATATGTATGGCGTGGTGAAAGCCCTGCTGGCTGAGCAACGCCGCCGCGAAGCCGAAGGCCGTCAGGATCTGCGAATGCCGTTCCGGCCCGATCACGGCCACCGCATGCTCGACGATCTGCGCTCGACCAAACGATCCAACCCCGGCTACACGGCCATCGGTCGCCTGCGCGGTCTGGCCGAAATCCGCGGCCTCATGCTGGGTCTTAACCAAACGCTTTAAACGCAACGGCGCGAAGGATATCGCAAAGAGCGCAACGCTCTTTTTACGCTGACTTATCAATCTTAGCGCCCTTTGCGATATCCTTCGCGCCGTTGCGTCCCCATCCTATGCAAACCTTTCTGACCGACGATTTTCTGCTGCAAAGCGAACCGGCCCGGCGGCTCTATCACGACTACGCCGCGCCAATGCCCATCATTGATTACCACAACCACCTGCCACCCGATCAGATTGTCCGGAACCATCAGTTCGAGAACATCACGCAGGTCTGGCTTTATGGCGACCATTACAAGTGGCGGGCGATGCGGACCAACGGTATTGCCGAGCACTTCATCACCGGCGGGGCATCGGACTGGGAGAAGTTTGAAAAATGGGCCGAAACCGTTCCGTACACGCTGCGCAACCCACTTTACCATTGGACCCACCTTGAACTCCAACGGTACTTTGGCATTACGGAACTGCTGACCCCCGCCACGGCCCGCCGCATTTATGACCAATGTTCAGAGCAGTTGCAAGCGCCGGAATTCAGCACGCAGGGCCTGCTACGCCGCATGAAGGTAGCGGCTGTCGGCACGACTGACGACCCGGCCGATTCGCTGGAACACCATGCCGCCCTGCCCGCGACCGATCCAGGCTTCGAGATGGTGCCGACGTTCCGGCCCGACAAAGCCATGACGCCCGACGACCCAGCTGCTTTTCAGGCGTACATCGCTAAACTGAGCAGCGCCGCCGGTCAGCCAATTCAGGATTTCGATGGGCTGTTGTCGGCCCTGGAAAGCCGCGCCGACTGGTTTGTGCAACACGGCTGCCGGGCCTCCGACCACGGCCTTGAAACCGTCTACGCCGATTCGTTCGACCGGGCATCGGTGGCGCAGTCGTTTGAGCGCGCCATGAACGGCGAAACCCTGTCGGCGGGCGAGCTGGGTACGTTCAAATCGGCGATGCTGCTGTTTTTTGGGCAGCTCGTTCACAGCAAAGGCTGGGTACAACAGTTTCACCTGGGTGCGCTGCGCAACAACAACACCCGGCAACTGCGCGAATTAGGCCCCGACACGGGTTGGGACAGCATCGGCGATTTCAGTCAGGCTCGCTCGCTGTCGCGCCACCTCGACCGCCTCGACAACACCAATCAACTGGCCAAAACGATTCTGTACAACCTGAACCCGGCCGATAACGACCTGTTCGCGACGATGATCGGTAACTTCCAGGATGGCAGCACGCCCGGCAAGCTGCAGTTTGGTTCGGGCTGGTGGTTTCTGGACCAGAAAAACGGCATGGAGCAACAGATCAACTCCCTGTCGAACATGGGGCTGTTGAGCCGGTTCGTCGGGATGCTCACCGATTCGCGCAGCTTCCTGTCGTTTCCCCGCCACGAGTATTTCCGGCGTATCCTCTGCAACCTGATCGGGGCCGATGTTGCCAACGGCGAACTGCCCAACGACCTTGCGTGGTTGGGCGGCATTGTGCAGGATATCTGCTATCGCAACGCCAAAGGCTATTTTGGATTTTAAGCCGATTGCCGTAGACTATCTGGTTATTGGCCAAAATTCCAGCGTTTTTACCCCAATCTTATCCAGCGCAGGCTCCATGAGCTTGCGCTTTTTTAATTAGTTTCGTTCGCTAAATCAACAAACACCCATGCGCCTCCTGTTACCTGCTGCTTCGCTCGGTTTCACCTTACTCTCGACCTCTCTTTTTGCCCAGACAACCATTCAGCGTGACCCCCAAATAGCCGATCTGGTGGCACAAGTATCGCCCGACAGCCTTCGGGCGCACGTCGACGGGCTAGTTCGCTTCGGCACGCGCCACACACTCAGCACCACAACCGACTCCAAAAAGGGCATTGGCGCTGCCCGGCAGTGGATTCTGGGTAAATTTCAGCAGTACGCCAAACAGTCGGGGGGCCGCATGACCGCCGCGCTCGATACCTGGACACTGCAACCCGACGGTAAACGCATCGACAAACCCGCCGACATGGGGAACGTAATGGCGACGCTGAAAGGTACCGACCCCAACGACGACCGCGTGTTTATCGTACAGGGGCACATGGACAGCCGCGTGACCAACGTGATGAACCGCGACAGCGATGCCCCCGGCGCCAACGACGACGGCTCCGGCACGGCGGCGGTGATTGAGCTATGCCGGGTGCTGAGCAAGTCGCAGTTTCCGGCTACGATCGTGTTTGTCACGCTGACGGGCGAAGAGCAGGGCCTGTTGGGCGCCGAACACCTCAGCGAACGGGCGGTGCAGGAGAAATGGAACGTGGAGGCGGTGCTGAACAACGACATTATGGGCAGCAACAACAGCAGCGAAACGCGCATCATCGACAATACCCGGCTGCGGGTGTTCAGCGAGGGGCTGCCGCTCTACCAAACTACCGACCGGGCCGTTAACATCCGGCAGTTTGGCACCGAAAACGACGGCAAGGCCCGCACCCTCGCCAGGTACGTTAAAGAATTGGGTGAGCGCTATGTTGAGAATCTGGAGATCGTGACCATCTATCGCAACGACCGCTACCTGCGTGGTGGCGATCATACGCCCTACGTGCAGCGTGGCTTTGCGGCGGTACGCCTCACCGAGATGAACGAAAACTACGAGCATCAGCACCAGGACCTCCGCACGGAAGGCACCGGCGCCAAGGCGATCGAGTACGGCGACTACGCCAAATTCATGGATTTTGAGTACCTGCGGAAAAACACCGCCGTGAACCTCGCTACGCTGGCCAACCTGGCGAAAGCGCCCACCCCGCCGCAGAACGTCACGATCGAGGTTCGCAACCTGACCAACGGCACGGCATTGTACTGGCAGGCACCCAAAACCGACAGCGGCCGGAAAGCGCGTGGCTACTACGTGCTGATGCGCGAAACCCACATGCCCTTCTGGCAGAAGAAATTCTTCACGACCAAACTCGGCATGACGCTGCCTTACTCGAAAGACAATTACTTCTTCGCGGTACAAGCCGTTTCGGACGATGGCAACGAGAGTATGCCCATTTTGCCCGTGCCTAATCTGCGCTAAACGCGAAGAGCGACCTTTTACACTGCCTTTCAAGTAGTTACCTGCGCTAGCGAGTGCGTTAATTCGTATCTTGTAGCTGTTCGTCGGTACACTGCCGCGGGCTTTTCCAATCAACAACCTTGATGCATCATGAACGACTGTACTTCTTCTTCCCGACGTACCTGGCTGCGTAATGCAGGCCTGCTCACGGCCGGGCTTGGTCTGACCCGCTGGCAGGAGGCCCGCGCCAGTTTTGTTCCCGAATCCGTAATGGCCGAGCAGCGGCTGTTCGGTGAGTTTGCGCAGCAGGTAGCGCAGCTTCAGCAATTGCCGCCCGATACCATGCCGGTGCTGAAAGCCCGCCTGTTTGCCAACGAAAACCCGCACGGCATTGCTCCCAGCGCGAAAGCGGCGCTCGAAAAAGCCACTACGCTGGGGAACCGCTATGCCTGGATGGAATTTGCGCAGTTGAAAAAGCTGATTGCTGATGCAGAAGGCGTTACGCCCAAGCAGATTATGATGTCGCCCGGCTCATCGGACGTGCTGATGGCCACGGCAGCGGCCTTCTCGCAACGCGGCCCCATCCTGACCTGCCGTCCCACCTACGACGATTTGCTGGAACGCGCCACCGCGGCCAAAGGACAGATACTCACCGTTCCGTCGACAGCCGACATGGGTTATGACCTGGCCGCACTGAAAGCCAAGGCGCTGAGCACGCCGGGACTGGGGCTGGTCTATATCGTGAACCCCAACAACCCGACGGGTACTATTGTGCCCCCGGCTGAGCTGGCGCAGTTTTGCCGCGACGTGGCGCCCACGGTGCCCATCCTGATCGACGAAGCCTACATCGATTTCCTCGAACCTGCCGATCGCCCTGTGTTGGGTAAACTGGTTGGCGAGGGGCTGAACATCATGCTGGCCCGTACGTTCTCGAAAATTCACGGCTTCGCGGGGCTTCGGCTTGGGTACGTTATGGCACAGCCCAACATGCTGGCGCAGATCAAGCCGTACACCAACGGCGAATTTGCGGTCAGCATCACCACGCTCATGGCCGGGATTGCCTCGTATCAGGATCAGGCCTGGCAGACGTTCTGCCGCACCGAAAACGCCAAAGCCCGTGATTACACGACCAAGGCCCTGAAAGAAATCGGCTATGAACCCATTCCGTCATACGCCAATTTCATTCTCTTCCCTATCAAAATGAAAACGAAGCTGTTTGAGGGGCAGATGTTCGGGCAGGGCGTGGGTATACAGACCCGTGACATAGATCGGCAACCTTACTGCCGCGTCAGCATCGGGACCATGGACGAGATGAAGACCTTTGTGGACGCCTTCAAAAAAGTGGTTGGCTAAGCCACCTTAATTCATATCCAGAAACAGGGTGGCCAGCATTCGCGAAAATTCGCTTTGCAGGGGTGCCACAATGCTCAACGCCTCCCCTGTTTCTGGATGCGTAAACTCCAGCCGTCGGGCGTGCAGCAGCATGGTGTTCATCTGAAATTTCTCCAGAAATAGCTTGTTCTGTTTGTTGCACCCGTGCGGCCGATCGCCAATGATCGGGTGAAAAATATGCGCCATGTGCTTGCGTAACTGGTGCATCCGACCGGTTTCGGGGGTCAGCTCAACCAGCGAATAGCGCGAGGTGTCGTGCTTGCCAAATGGAATCGGCACCTCGGCATGCCGCAACGTTTTCAGGTGCGTGACAGCGTCCTGCACAACCCCGTCTTCGCGGCGAAGCGGGTAGTCGATCGTCAGGTCATCGGGCGTGTGGCCGCGCACGATGGCGATGTACGTTTTCTTCACCTCGCCGTTCATGAACTGCCGCTGCATGGCCGCGTTCATCGACTCGGTCAGGGCAAACAGCAGCACCCCACTCGTTTTTCGGTCGAGGCGATGAGCCGGCCATACGTGCTGCCCCAACTGATCGCGCAGTGTCTGTACGGCAAATTCGTTGGCATCGGCAGCAATAGGCGAGCGATGCACCAGCAATCCGTGCGGCTTGTTGACAGCGACGAGATCGTCGGTCTGAAAGATGATGTTGAGTGACATAGGGTAATAACCGACCCATCAGTGGCCGTCAATCAATTTTACAGCAAAAAGCAGGCTAAAATAGCCGCAAAATCCAGGGGATAGGGGTGTAACTTTGCGCTCCATGCTTCGCCCGTTTGTCTACCTGAGTCTGCCCGTTGTGCTGGGCGCTATTTTCTCGAACCGGATGGCCATTCGCCTGTCCGACGTGGACCCCGTCCATTGGGCAACAACGCCGCTGCTAGCCCTTTCCGTCTGGATTGTGTATACGGCCGATCGCCTGTTCGACATTCGGAAGGGCCCGCTGCCCAGCACCGCCCGGCACCGGTTCCACGCCGCCAATGCCGATTTGCTGTGGGGGCTGGTGGGCGGCCTGGTAGCGATTTCGGCCATATTGGTCTTTTTTTTGCCGGGCAACGTCATCCGGTTTGGGGCTGGGCTGGGGATCCTCTGCGGCCTGTATGTGTTGGGCGTATCGCAACTACCCGAGCGGCATCCGATACTGGTTGCCAAAGAGCCGTTGGTCGCCATTTTCTTCACGGCGGGTATCTGGGGCAGTGTATGGGTGCAGCGGCCGCTGGTTGGCTGGCCGTTCAAGGTGCAGGCTCTGCTCTTTCTGGGTATCGCCTTCCAGAATTTAGTACTCTTTTCGGTGTATGAACAGCGCGAGCCCAACGCACAACGCAACGCCGTATCGCTGGCTACCATCTGGGGGCAACGTACCTGCGATCTGGTATTGCGGTGGCTGACCTTTCTGTTGGTCGGTGGGGCGCTCGCGGTCTGTTTTTTCGCCGACGATTCGGGCGGCGGTGCCCGATTCTCACAACGGGCCAGCCTTATACTGGCCATCATGAGCCTCACACTCTACGCCATTCAGCGCTACCCGGCTTACTTCCAGAAATACAACCGCTACCGTTTTTTCGGCGATGCCGTTTTCTGGCTTCCCGCGCTGGTGCTCTGATTCGTTTGGAAGAGTTTGCAGTTTACAGACACAACCTGCGTCAGCCTTTACACTCCAAACTATAAACCCCAAACTCCCTTCACTGCACCCTCAAATAACTGCCCAGGTTCTTCAGGTACGTTGCGTGGGTAGTCAGGATTTCCTGTAGCGCGGGTTCCGACGCATGGCCCTCGCACTCGATCAGGAACCACGACAGAAAGGCGGTGCCGCTGCGCAGTGGGCGGCTTTCAATCTTGCTGATGTTGATATCGCGCGAACTGAACTCCTGCAGGAAGGCCGCCAGAACACCGGGTTTTTCGGTGTTGGGCAACCGGGCAATCAGCGTAGTTTTATCCTGACCACTGGGTTGATTCTGGAAGTTTTTCGCCAGAATCAGGAAGCGCGTCCGGTTGAGGTCGTTGTCTTCGATGTTGTCGAACAAGACCGGCACACCGAACAGTTTGGCGGCGATGTGTGAGCAGATCGCCGCCGAATTGGGCTGCTGAGCCGCCAGTTTAGCCGCTTTAGACGTAGACTCCACCGGCACGAATTCGACCTCCAGACCATCGAATGTATCGTAGAGGAAGCGGCTACACTGCCGGAAAGCAATGTCCTTGGAATAAATGTACTTGAGCGTAGCCAGGTCCTCTGTTTTCGTAGCGAAGGTGAAGTGCACCGGAATCTGCGCCTCGGCGGCGATGCTGATGTCGCGCTCGTTGAGCAGGTCGATGGTTTCGTTGACCACGCCCTCCTGGTTGTTTTCGATCGGCACGACTCCAAACCGCGATCGGCCCGTTTCGACGCTTTCAAAGACCGACCGAATCGTTGGCAGGGCCGTATAGGCGCTGAGTCCGCCAAATCGCCCTTCGGCGGCCTGATGCGTGAAGCTGCCTTCCGGCCCCAGGTACGCGACCCGCTCGGGCAACTCCATGTTGCGAGCCACGGCAAATACTTCCAGAAAAATAGCCTCGATCGCTGCCTGCGTCAGTGGCCCCTTGTTCTGCGCCGTGAGCCGGTCGATGATCTGCCGCTCGCGTTCGGGGCGGTAGATAACAGCATTCGTTGATCGTTTCAGTTCTCCCACGTGCCGCACCAGTTCCATCCGCTGATTCATCAGCGCAAGAATCTGGTCGTCGAGGGTATCAATGTCATTACGGAGCGATTCAAGAGTCATGAGGCAAATTTGACTGAATAATGTAAAATGTACAATGAATAATGGCTTTGTATGAGCATCGACCCGACTCATACAAAGCCATTATTCATTGTACATTTTACATTATTCACTTACCGCTACACCAGCGCCACGTCTTCTATGTCTTTCTCGATGCGGAGGTTGTCGATGATAAAGCGCTGCCGATCGGGCGTGTTTTTGCCCATGTAGTAACTCAGCAGTTTCGACACCGAGGCGTCTTTCTCCATAATGACCGGTTCGAGGCGCATGTCTTCACCAATGAACAGGCCAAATTCATCGGGCGAAATCTCGCCCAGTCCTTTGAAGCGCGTGATCTCGACCTTCTTGCCGCCTTTGGTCAGTTTGTCGATGGCGCTCTGCTTCTCTTCTTCCGAATAGCAATAGGCCGTCTCCTTGTGGTTCTTGGGGTTACGTACCCGGAACAGCGGCGTTTCCAGAATATAGAGGTGACCGTTACGCACCAGATCTGGGAAGAATTGCAGGAAGAACGTCAGCATCAGCAGCCGGATATGCATCCCATCTACGTCGGCGTCGGTGGCGATCACGATCCGGTTATAGCGAAGGTTTTCCAGTCCTTCTTCAATATCGAGGGCGTGTTGCAGCAGGTTGAACTCCTCGTTCTCGTAGACCACTTTTTTGGTCAGGCCAAAACAGTTGAGTGGCTTACCGCGCAGGCTGAATACGGCCTGCGTCTGCACGTTGCGGCTTTTGGTAATTGACCCGCTGGCCGAATCGCCTTCCGTAATAAACAAGGTCGTATTAAGGCGCTCCTCGGCTTTCAGGTCGGGCAGGTGAATGCGGCAGTCGCGGAGTTTCTTGTTATGGAGGCTGGCTTTCTTGGCGCGTTCGTTGGCGAGTTTCTTGATGCCCGCCAGCTCTTTCCGCTCCCGCTCCGACTGTTCGATCCGCCGCTTCAGGGCGTCTTTCACCGCCGGGTTCATGTGCAGAAAGTCGTCGAGGCGGTCTTTCAGGAAGTCCATCACGAACGAGCGTACTGAGGGCGCATTTTCGTCGGGGGCCATGTTGACCGAGCCGAGCTTGGTTTTGGTCTGCGACTCGAATACCGGCTCCTGCACCCGCACACTGATCGCCGCCACGATACTCGCCCGAATGTCGGCCGCGTCATAATCCTTGCCGAAGTGGTCGCGGATGGTTTTCACGAAAGCCTCTTTCAGGGCATTCTGGTGGGTACCGCCCTGCGTGGTGTACTGGCCGTTGACGAATGAGTGGTATTCTTCGCCGTACTGGCTACCATGGCTCAACGCCAACTCAATGTCAGCTCCTTTCAAGTGGATGATCGGGTAACGCAACTCCTCTTCCTTGTGCTTGCTGCGGAGCAGGTCGAGCAGGCCGTTCTGCGACACAAACTTCTGCCCGTTGAAGTTCATGATCAGGCCCGCGTTGAGGTAGCAGTAGTTCCAGAGCATGTCGGAGACAAATTGCCCCCGGTAATGGTAATTCTTGAATACGGTATCGTCGGGCTCGAATACCGACAGCGTGCCATTGCGCTGATTGGTTTCTTCGTCGCCCTCGCGCACCAGCACGCCCCGGTCAAATTCGGCCCAGACAGTGCGTCCATCCCGAAACGACTGAATACGGAAAAAGCCTGACAGGGCATTGACGGCCTTGGTACCAACCCCGTTGAGCCCAACTGATTTCTGGAACGCGCCGGAGTCGTACTTACCGCCTGTATTGATCTTCGACACCACCTCGACCACTTTGCCCAGAGGAATACCCCGGCCATAGTCGCGGACTTCGATGCGGTGATCGGTCACTTTGATGTCGATGACTTTTCCGTTGCCCATCACGTGTTCGTCGATGGAGTTATCGATGATTTCTTTGAGCAACACATAAATCCCGTCGTCGGCCGCTGACCCATCGCCCAGCTTGCCGATATACATGCCGGGACGGAGCCGGATGTGTTCGCGCCAATCGAGCGAGCGAATGCTGTCTTCGTTGTACTGTACGGGTGACTTTACTTGTTCTGCCATGTCAAATTGAATCAGGATAGGGGTGGTTTGTCCGTCGTCTGGTTACAGAGGGACGCTACTAAACATTGGAAAAATTATACCGAAATGAGCCGACCACCACCTTGACCCACTTAGTAGAAAACTGTTTAATTTCCGGCAAAAGTTCGTTTACTTTGCCCGCTGATTGTGCTGAAATATCATAAAAACAAGAAACTTCGTTTACACATTACCGTCTTTATCAGCCTACTCATGGTAGGTTGACATCTTAAAAATATGCAAAAACTACCAGAATTCCAACATTCTCGGGTTTCTTTGTTTGCCACTATTTCCGACCAATCCAAGCGCACAGCAGCCAAAACCTTAGCCCTTGTTGGCCTCCTTCTCGGAACCCTGCCCGCTACGTTTGGTCAGATCACCCCGGCCCCGAGCAGTGGCGCCCCATCAGCACCCTCGTCATCGGGCATTCCCAGTCAGTTACCAGCCGGCACGCGGTTACCCAACGGCATTCCAACGCCCTCGCAAAGCCAGCAGGGACGTACCTCACAGCAGGGGGCCAATACCAATCCCAATCAGCGCGCAGGCCAGGTACAGCAGGGCAACACCGGCACCCGCCAGACTACCGGCGCCAACGGACAGGCGACGCAAGGCCAAACCGGGCAAACGGGCCGTAACGGGCAGGCGACCCAAACGGGTCAGAATGGGCAAACCGGACAAGCGGGCGTTGATGCCAACGGCAACCCAACCGAAGCCACAGCCGAGGGCAACAATGAGCCCAACATCAATACGCAGATTAGCGAGCAAGGTTACAATGATCTCTCGCCTGAAGAGGCCCTCCGTGCCCGCGAACGGGCAGCCCTTCGCCGGAAGCTGTTCGGCTACGAGCTGTTCAACAACCCTGATCTGGCAACCACGTTTCAGCCCAATCTGAACATCGCCACGCCTGTCAGCTACGTATTAGGCACTGGCGACCAACTCAATATCAACATTTACGGTTTCTCGCAGGATGCGATCCGGCAGACCGTCACCCCCGAGGGAAACATCTACCTGCCCAGCGGCATTGGGCCGGTACACGTATCTGGCCTGACGGTCGAAGCAGCCAAAGCCCGTATCACCGAGCGGCTGTCAAAAATTTACGTAGGCCTAAAGAATAGTTCGTATGGCCCGCGCAACACGTACCTGGAAGTCACGCTGGGTGGCATTCGGACTATCCGGGTATCCGTTCTGGGCGAAGCCATCAAGCCAGGTACGTATTCAGTTTCTTCGCTGTCGTCGGCCATGAACGTCATCTACGCATCGGGTGGCCCCAGTGATCTGGGTTCGTTCCGGAACGTGCAGGTGATTCGCAACAACCGCGTGGTCGCAACCATCGATCTATACGACCTGCTGCTGACCGGTGTGCTGCGCAACAACGTCCGCCTGCAAGACAACGACAACATCCGCATTCCGGGGTACGTCTCTCACGTCGAACTTCAGGGCAACACCCGCCGCAACAACATCTTCGAAATGCTGCCCGGCGAAACCATGGAGCGGTTGCTGTTCTACGGGGGCGGTTTTTCGGCGACAGCCTACAAGAGCCGTGTGAAAGTGACCCGCCTCACCAACCGTGAGCTTAAAGTAATCGACGTGTTGGCCGATCAGTTCAAGAGCTTTGCCATGCAGGACGGGGATATCGCGCGGGTCGAACAATTGCTCGACCGGTTCGAAAACCAGGTTACCATTGCCGGGGCCGTCTACCGGGCCGGCACCTATTCGCTCGATCAGAATAAGACATTGAAAGAATTGGTAGCCAGCGCCGAAGGGGTGCGGGGCGAAGCGCTGCTGGGCCGGGTAAACATCCTCCGCATCCGGGAAGACATGTCGTCGGAAAACATTACCGTCGATCTGGGCAAAATCCTGGCGGGTACGGAGCCCGACCTGCCGCTTCAGCGCGAAGACGTAGTCAACGTCACCTCGAAGTTTGATCTGGCTGAGTACGGCACCGTATCCATCGAAGGCGAGGTAAATCGCCCCGGTCAGTTGGGCTATCAGTCAAACATGACCCTCGAAGATGCGTTCCTGCAAGTGGGCGGTCTGCGCGAGTCGGCGGCTGCGGCACAGGTCGAAGTGGTCCGGCGCAAAAAAGACGTGGACCCTAACTCAGCCAACGCACAGATTGCCGATGTATTCCGGTTCAGCATCGACCGGAATCTGGAACTGGCCAACGACAATAAGTTTTTCCTGCAACCGTACGATCAGGTAATTGTACGGCGCTCGCCTAACTACCAGGTGCAAACCTTTGCGCAGGTAGAGGGCGAAGTCATTCTGCCGGGCTCGTACCCCATCAAAACTAAAGATCAGAAAGTCTCGGATCTGGTTTTGATGGCTGGGGGCCTCACCCCGCAGGCCTATGTACAGGGCGCTACGCTGATCCGCACGGTTAAGCTAAGCCCCGAAGAGTTAGCTCAACGGCAGCGGTCAGTCACGGAGCTATCCGACGATAACCGGAAAACAGCCGTTAACATTGAGGCTGTCGAACCTAACAAACAGGAGTCGATCGGTATCGATCTGAAGCGTATTCTGGCTCGTCCGGGCTCGACGGAAGACATTCTGTTGCAGGAAGGCGACTTGCTACGCATTCCCAAGCAGCTCGAAACCGTCCGAATCCAGGGTGAAGTACTGCTGCCAACGACCGTCAAGTTCCGGGGTGGCCAAACCTTCCAGGATTACATTTCACAGGCTGGCGGCTTTACCGAACAATCGCAGCGGAAGCGGGCCTTTATCGTCTATGCCAACGGCTCGGTCGATCGCACACGCCGGTTTATGTTCTTCAACATCTACCCACGTGTTGAGCCGGGTGCTGAAGTAATCGTGCCACAACGGCGCACCAACCCACTTACCCCGCAACAGATTATTGGCAGCGCCACGGGCATTGCTACGGGTCTGATGGGGCTGATTTCGGCCGTGCTTGCGTTCCGGTTACTCCAACCATAAGCTACCTAAACAACAAAACACATGAACACGCCTCAAGCTAAAAGTACCCCGGTCGTAACGGCCCCGCTGCCGCCCGATCAGATTTCGCCCAAGGAAGTGTTGGCGCGAGCAACCAAACTGAAAGATGTGGCGCGCCGTAACTGGTATGTGCTACTAGTCGTCGTAGTGATTGGTGGCATTATCGGCTACGTTACCGATCTGACGTCGAAGAAAAAGCCAACCTACATTGCCCGGATCGTCTTTAACCTGGGCGGTGGCTCAGGCTCAAACGGGCAGATGGGCGACCTGGGTGCGCTCGCCAGCGCTTTTGGCCTCGGTCAGGCTACACCCGATGCGAGCATTTTCTCGGGCGAAAATTTTACGCTCTACGTGCGGTCGAAACCCGTTGTGGAAACCACGCTGATGAAAACCGTGAAGATCAACGGCGTCGATACGCTGCTGGTCAATTATTACATGGCACACAGCGGCATCCGCGACAAAGAGTGGGAAGAAGACGAAACGTTGAAGAAATTCATGTTTGCCGGCCCCAAAAAGCGGGAAGACTTCACGCCCACCGAACAACAGGCGATGTATGACATCTACGAGCGGCTGTCGGGTGAAATGGAAATCAAGCCCGTCGATCGGAAGTCGTCGTTCCTGAGCCTGGTGGCCACCACCGAAGATGGGCCTTTGTCGAAAGCATTTGTCGAGAATCACCTGGTAACCATCGAGGAGGACTACAAGAAAAAACAGACCAAGAAGACCCGCGAAATGCTGACCCTGCTCGAAAATCGGGTCGATTCACTCTCCGGCCGCCTTACCGGGACTGAAAATAAGCTTGCCAGCTACATGAACCAGAATCAGCAGGTTGTCGTAGCCGAAGGTCGCCTTCAGGAGAGTCGCCTTACGCGCAACAGCACCTTTCTGCAGCAGCAGTACTTCGCGGCCGTTACCAGCCTCGACAACATGAAGCTGTCGCTGATTCGGGAGCAGCCGCTGTTTACCACCATCGAGCCGGTGATCCTGCCCCTTTACCGTAAAGTACCCGCCAAAGCAGGTATGCAGGCCGGTTTAGCCATTGGTCTCGTATTAGGGTTAGTGGCCATTTTCCTGCGGGAATCATTCCGGTCCCCTAAACCGACCGTCTAGTACAGTATGAAAACACACGAAGTTGTTATTCAAGCCGGGCGTCCTGAACGCTTCTATTGGCGGGATTTATGGCGCAGTCGCGAACTGCTGTACATCCTGTCGATGCGCGACATTTCAGTTCGGTACAAGCAGACGGCGCTGGGCATGTCGTGGAGCCTCATTCGTCCGTTGCTCACCATGCTGGTGCAGACGTTCGTCTTCAGCTTCGTGGCCAAGCTCCCGCCCGATCCGGGTGTGCCCTACGCACTGATGGTGCTGGCAGGCATTACGATCTGGACGTTTTTTTCAAACGCCTTTCAGCAAATTAGCACCAGCATTACGGCCAACGCCAACCTGGTGACGAAGGTTTACTTTCCCCGGCTGGTCATGCCCCTGAGTGCGGTTGCGGTCAGTTTCGTAGACTTTCTGATTGCCTTTGGTCTATTTGTCGGGATTTCGATTTATTACCAATACGTACCTGACTGGCATATTCTGTTTCTGCCCCTGTTTCTGTTGCTGGCCATGCTGGGCGCCTTTGCGTTTGGCCTGTTTTTCGCAGCGATCAACGTGCGGTTTCGGGATGTCGGTCAACTGATCCCGTTCATGATTCAGGTGGGTTTCTACCTGTGCCCGATTGCCTACAGCAGTAGTCTGGTAGCGGGACACCCGTATGAGAAGTTCTACATCCTGAACCCGGCTGTTGGCATCATTGATGGATTTAAGTGGTCGGTGCTTCGCGGACAAACCCATTTAAATCCGCAGAGTTTAGTATATTCAACGGCCATCGTGCTGATCTTTCTAAGTTTGTCTATTGTGTTTTTCCGAAAGCGGGAGAACTCATTCGTAGACGACATTTAATCGTTCACTATACGCTCATGTCGGTTATTTCGGTCGAAAATTTAAGTAAGCACTACATCATTGACCATAAAAAGGGCAAGGGCGGCAATAGCCTGCGCGATGCCATTACCCACACGGTGAAAGGCTTGTTTGGTGGGAAAGGGACCGATGATGAGGTGACACACGAAGAGTTTTGGGCCCTGCGCGACGTCAGCTTTTCGGTTGAACAAGGCGACCGGGTGGGTATCGTGGGCCACAACGGCGCGGGTAAATCGACCCTGTTGAAAATTCTGAGCAAAATTGTCGAACCCACCACCGGTCAGGTACGTATCCGGGGCCGGGTAGCCAGTCTGCTTGAAGTCGGCACGGGTTTTCACCCCGAACTGACGGGCCGCGAGAATATTTACCTCAACGGCTCGCTGCTCGGCATGAAGCGCGAAGAAATCAAAGCTTCCTTTGATGAGATCGTGGCCTTTGCGGGCGTCGAGCGGTTTCTCGATACACCCGTAAAACGGTATTCGTCGGGGATGTACGTGCGGTTGGGCTTTGCCATTTCGGCCCACCTCAACCCCGAAATCATGATTGTCGATGAGGTATTGGCCGTGGGCGACGCCGATTTTCAGAAGAAGAGCCTCGGCAAAATGCGCGACAACTCAGCGAGTGGCCGCACCATTCTGTTTGTAAGCCACAACCTGACGGCCGTGCAGGCGCTTTGCAACAAAACGCTGTATTTCGAGAAGGGGCAACTCATCGAGCAGGGCGAAACCAACCAGGTGGTAGCTTCCTACCTGAGCAAGGTGGCACGTACCCGGCTCCGCCGCGAATGGGCCACGCCCGAGGAAGCGCCCGGCAACGACCTCGTGCGTATCCGGCGGATGGAGCTGGTGCCCGAATACCCACAAGGCGCCACGCATATCGACGTCCGAACGCCCATGCGGATTCAGTTTGAATTCTGGAACATGATGGACCGGGCCAACCTGAACCTGAGCCTGCACGTATACTCGCTTACGGGCGAATGCATTTTCAACATCGGTAGTCAGTCGCAGGCTTACGGCAAAGGGCTGATTCAGGGCGAGTGCGTCATTCCGGGTTATTTCCTCAACGACGGCACCTACACCATCTCGATGATGATCGTGAAAGACACCGTGACGCCGTTGTTCAATATGGAAGAAGGCATCACGTTCGATGTCGAAGACTACCGCGAAGGTGTGGCCTGGTACGGCAAATGGCCAGGCTACGTGCGGCCGCAATTCCCGTTCCGGGTCGAGGCGCTCGAATCGCTCAAGGAGGTGTAGTACCTTTGTCATCCAACCGACTGCCATTCGTCATTGGCTGTGTGTAGCGTTGTGAACCTACCTTCGGGTAACTTTGCAAGGCATCACGAAACCACAACGGCATAGCCGAATGCCTACTGACCCATCAAGCCATGATTAACGTTACGAAATCATACCTGCCCGACCTGGCCGAATACACCCGCCTACTGGAGGGCGTGTGGGAACGGGTGCATCTGACCAACGACGGACCGCTCGTTCGGCAGCTGGAAGAGCAGATGCGAGCCTATCTGGGCGTTCGTAACCTGCGTTTTTGCACCAACGGCACCATCGTTATGCAGATCGCGCTCAAGGCGATGGGCATTACGGGTGAAGTAATCACCACGCCTTTTTCGTACTGCGCGACGACCAACGTGTTACTTTGGGAAGGCTGCACACCCGTTTTCGCCGATATCCGGGCCGACGACTTCACCATCGACGCCGATCTGATCGAACCGCTCGTTACCGAACGCACCCAGGCTATTCTGGCTACGCACGTCTATGGCAACGCCTGCCAGATCGAGCAGATCGAAGCCATCGCCCACAAACATAACCTTAAGGTCATCTACGACGGGGCGCATGCCTTTGGGGCGGAGTACAACGGGCGGTCGCTGCTGAGCTACGGTGATGCCAGCACCTGTAGCTTCCACGCCACCAAGGTCTTTCATACCGTGGAAGGCGGGTGCCTGATCACCCCCGACGACGATGACGAACTGGCCACGACGGTGCAGCACTACCGCACCTTCGGCCATAAGTTCGACGAGTATTACAGCATGGGGATCAACGCCAAAAATTCGGAGCTTCACGCCGCTATGGGCCTGTGCGTGCTGCCCAAAGTGGATGAGCTGATCGCCGCCCGGCAGGCTACGTCTGAGCGTTACGACAGTCAGCTTGATTTTTCGCGGCTGCAGCGCCCTACGCTTACCACGGGCATGACCCGCTACAACTACGCCTATTACCCGGTTGTGTTTGCCTCGGAACAGGCGTTGCTGAACACCGTTGAAGCACTAAACGCCCAGGGCATCGCGCCACGGCGTTATTTCTACCCGTCGCTCAACACACTGTCGTTTCTGACTAACGCCGAAGCCTGTCCCATTTCAGAAGATATCGCCCGTCGGGTGCTGTGTCTGCCCCTTTACCCCGGCCTGCCCGATGAAGACGTGGATCGGATCTGCCAGTTGGTCAATGAGGCGATCGTTGAGGTAGGCGTATAAACTGACTGTATAATGAAGAATTGGTAATGTATAACGATCCTCCACTGCCCGAAGATTGATCTGACTAGTACGTCATTATACAGTATTCATTCTCCATTATTCATCACCATTTATGCTCTTCTTTCTCCTTCTCTTTCTAACCTACATAGGCTGGCTGGCAGCGCGTGTGGCGCGTCCATCGCTGGTCGACTGGTTGCTGACCGCATTCCTGCTGTTTACCAGCAGCGTCATCCTGACGGGCTTTATTCTGTCGGCGCTCTACCAGACCAATCACGAGTGGGTATGGGCCTTTGCGGTCTTCATCACGGCGAGTATCGTCGGGTTTAGCCTCCGTTGGCTCGCGGGCAAACCAACCCCGGTCAACGTCGGTGCATTGCTGCAAAACCGGCGGCACGAAGCAGCCGCCTGGTTTGGCGACCTGTCACTGTTTGGAAAAGTGATCTACGGCGGGCTGTTGCTCACCCTGACCATTCTGGCGGTGACCAACCTGGCGATTGTCGTGTTCACCGTACCCAACGAGTGGGATAGCATGACGGGCCACCTCAACCGGGTGGTGCAATACATGCAGCGGGGCAGCATGCGCCACTTCGGCGGTACCAACTGGAACATCGACACGTACCCGAAGAGCGTCTGCACGCTTCAGATCTACGGGTATCTGCTGATGGGTCGCTTCGAAAATGGTTTTAAGCTGATCCATCACCTCTCTTACTGGATGGTGCTGGTCGCCACGTTTGGTATCACCCAGCGCATAGGGCAGCTACGCGGTGCCAGCGCCCGCACAACGTTGTCGGCCAGCTTCCTGACGGCGCTCTGCATGGCTCTGCTGCCCGATTTTCTGATGCAGGCCGTAACGACCGAGACCGACATCGTGTTGACCGCCTACCTGAGCCTGCTGATCTACCTGCTCTTCAGCTACCGCGTCGGGCGGGAATACCGCTACCTCTACCTGGCGGGCGTTGCCTTCGGGGTAGCTTATGGCCACAAAGTCACCTTCACGCTGCTGCTGCCATCGGTCTTCACGATCATGGTCTACACCGTATTCTGGTCGGGGCCGCCTTCGGCTGATTCACTCCTGACGACCTGGCAACGTACCTGGCGGCTGGGCGCGGCCATTGTAGTCGGCGCCTGCCTCTGGATGCTCCCCACGGGTTACCTTAAAAACATCGAAGTATTTGGTCACCCCATTGGCCCCCCGACGGCCCTGCGGCATCAATCCGTAGAGCGGGCGGGGTCACTGCGCAACCTGCTGGAACAGGGCTCACGCAACGTCGTTCGCTATGGCTATGATCTGGTGAATCTCGACGGGCTGCGGAACGTACCTGCGGGGGCAGAACTCAACCGGACCATGCGCAAACCGCTGGTGTGGCTCGAAGACCGCCTCCACATGCGCCTCGATGATGAGACGGATTTTTCGATCGTCCCGTTCACCTTCGAGCGGCGGTTTGTCTTCACCAACGCCAACCCGTATTGGGGCATCATCGGCTTCGGCCTTATGCTCCCGTTGCTGATCCTGGTCGTGCTATTCGTGCTGCGGTCGCCCGCGCACTTCTTTCTGGCCATTGCCGTCGGGCTGCACTGGCTGGCCCTCGCCTACTCGGCCCCATATGACCCCTTTAAGGGCCGCTATTTCACCGAAACGGGCATGATCGCCGTTCAGTTTGTGGCGTTGCTGGTGTTCATCCCACGCCTCAACCTCCTGAAACCGGGCCATGTTTTCCTAAAAAGTTACGTTGGCCTGGTGCTGACCGTAGGCGCGTTGTCGGCGCTGTTTAGCGTTTTCCTGAATATCCGTGCCCTGCCATTTGCCTGGACAACGCCCGATGGTTACCCCTTCCCTTCGGTCTTTGAAGCCGACCGCGTGCGCGTCATGACCATCGGCCGACCCGACACCTACATCCCTTACAAACGCTTCGACGACATGGTACCCGACACCGCCACCGTGGCGCTGGGCACCATCAATGACGACTACGAGTACCCGCTTTACGGCAAAAACCTGTCGCGCCGACTCATTCAGATCAACCCGTTTGAGCAGGGCGTGCAGCCCATTCCCAACGAAGCGACGTACCTGTTCTTCGACAAGAGCGTGATCAAGCCCCGCCCCGGCGACATTCGCCTCGGCACCGATACCAGCGCCCGCAACAGCCCCTACGTGGTTGTACCCGGCGAAGACTATTATTTACGTAAACTGAAATAAAATACCCCGCCCTAAAGGGAGTCTGCTGGCGCACAAGCAGCTACGCGAAAGCAACGAATGGTGCGCCAGCAGGCTCCCTTTAGGGCGGGGGGTATCATCCAACACTTCGATATGACGCTCGCCATCATGCAACCGTATTTTCTGCCGTATATCGGCTACATGCAGTTGCTCAATGCTGTCGATACCTTCGTTTTTTACGACGATGTCGCCTTCATCAATCGCGGCTGGGTGAACCGGAATCGGATTTTGGTGGGTGGCAAGGAGTTGCTGTTTACGGTGCCGCTGAAAGACGCCAGCCAGAACAAAGCCATCCGCGACATCGCACTGGCCAACGATCCGAAATGGCGGGGCAAATTGCTGCGGACCATCGAGCAAAGCTACCGCAAAGCGCCGCTCTTTGCCGAGGTGATGCCCATGACCGAGCGGATCATCAACTTTGAGGCCGGTAGCCAGACCGACGTCTCGGTAGCCGATTATATTTTTCACAGCTTCACCGAGCTCACCACGTACCTGAGCATCACCACGCGGCTGGTGGCTACCTCGGGGATTTACCAGAACAGCCAGCTGAAAGCCCAGGAACGCATTATCGACATTTGCCGACAGGAAGGCGCCGACCGCTACATTAACCCGATTGGCGGCACGGAGTTATATTCGCAACCGGGATTCGATCAGATCGGCTGCGAACTGGCGTTTATGCAGGCTCGGCGGGTAACGTACCCACAGCACGGTGCGGCCGAGTTTGTCCCCTGGCTGTCGATTCTGGACATTTTGATGAACAACACCGCAGACGCCATCCGGCCGATGCTCACTGAGTTTGACCTTATAACCAATGAGCGATTGAGTGAATAAGTGCTTTTTAGAAGCATCTATCCGCTCGTTCACTCAGTTACTCATGACCACGTATGGCTAAAATCATCATTTTCGGGGTCCTCGACACGGCAGAGCTGGCCCATTTTTACCTGACGCACGACTCCGACCATGAGGTAGTGGCCTTCACCGTCAACCGGGAATACCTGACCGATGCGTCATTCAAAGGCCTACCAGTGGTGGCGTTTGAAGACGTCGAGACGCTCTTTCCGCCGAGCGAGTACCAATTTTTCGCGCCCATGACCGGCCGGAACATGAACCGCAACCGGGAGAAGGTGTACAACGAAGCCAAAGCCAAAGGCTACAAGTTCATCTCGTACATCAGCTCGAAAGCCACTACGTTCGGCAACGAAATCGGCGAAAACTGCTTCATCCTCGAAGACAACACCATCCAGCCGTTCACAACGATCGGCAACAACGTGGTGCTGTGGAGCGGTAACCACATCGGCCACCACGGCCGCATCGACGACCACGTCTTTTTCACCTCACACGTGGTAATGTCGGGGCATTGCCACATTCATTCCTACTGTTTCTTTGGCGTCAACAGCACCATCCGCGATTACCTCACGGTAGCCGAAGGCACCCTGCTGGCCATGTCGGCGGCTCTTTACAAAGACTCGGAAGCCTGGGGCGTTTACATCGGCAATCCGCCCAAAAAAGGACCCAAGCCTAGCTACGAGACATACTGATGCGGTTGCTGCTTATTGGTCATGATGCCAATCGGGCGGGGGCTCAATTGGTGCTGCTGTACCTGATGCGCCTGCTGAAGGCAGATGGCATTTCCATGCACTTGCTGCTGGGCGAAGGCGGCCCCCTCGAAGCCGACTACCGGGCGCTGGCACCGGTGACGATCTGGCCCCAGACCAACGGCCACCTGGTAAGCCCCAACGCCGATAAAGTCTTGGGCAAGCTGGGGCTTTGGCATCGGCAGGCCAACCGGCGCGACAAACGGCATCAGCGAACGATTGCGCAGGAACTACAGCTCAAGGGGGTCGATGCGGTGCTGGTCAATACGGTGTCGGGGGCTCAGTGGCTGCGGCAGTTGCCCCTCGCCGACAACGTACCTGTGATTGCCTATTTGCATGAACTAACGATGTCGGTGCAGCTTTACACCCGCCCCGATGATCTGCGGTATCTGTTCAGCCGGGCGCAACACCTGCTGACGGTTTCGGAGGCAACGGCTCACTTTTACGAAACGCGCTTTCAGGTGCCCGCCGAGCGCATTTCGCTGTTTACGCTCATCGACGTCGACACGATTCGTCAACGTGTGGCCGACGCCAGCCAACCCAACAGCACGCCCCTGCTCGACGTACCGGCGGATGCGGTTGTCGTTGGCGGCTGTGGCAATGCCGAGTGGCGCAAAGGGAACGACCTGTTCGTGGCGCTGGCCCGCATGGTCAATCAGTTACCGGGGGCGCCTGTCTATTTCGTCTGGGTTGGTATGCCGCCCAGCACGCTCCGCGACGACCTCTGGCACGACGTTGAAAAGGCGGGGCTCGCCGATCACGTCCGGTTCATCGAGCCAACGTCCGACGTGCTGCGCTACATGGCCCGATTCGACGTGTTTCTGCTTTGCTCGCGCGAAGATCCCTACCCGCTTGTCGTGCTTGAGGCGGGGGCCAGTCAGTTGCCAGTTGTTTGCTTTGCCGGAGCCGGAGGCGCGCCCGAACTGGTTGAAGCCGATGGCGGCGCCGTTGTACCTTACCTGGACCTGAACGCGATGGCAATGGCACTGCGCCAACTCGCCAACGACCCGGCCCGTCGGCAGCAACAGGGCCACCGCCTGAGCCAGAAAATCGACCAACGACACAACAGCCGCCGAAGCATCGATCAGTTGCTCGGTCTGCTGACCCAACTAACGACTGCATGACGCTTGCCTTCACCATTTGCTCGGTTAATTACCTCGCTCAGGCCCGCACCCTCGGCGATTCGCTCCGCCAAACCAACCCCGACTGGCAGTTTGTGATTGGCTTGGTGGATGACCTGCGCACGGCCAACCTACCGGCTGAACTGGTGCCGGCTTACCCCATGCTCGAAGTGGCTGCGCTCAACATCCCCGATTTTGCGGGCATGTGCGACCGCTACGATATCACGGAGCTAAACACCGCCGTCAAGCCATTTTTCATTGCCCATTTTTTTGAGCACGGCATGCAGGGCCTGGGGCACGAAACACGAGGTATGGAGCCAGCTACAGCTACGCCAATCCCCACGCCCCCAGCCCCGCGCCCTCAGCCCGACAAAGTCATTTATTTCGACCCGGATATTATTGTTTTTCAACCCCTTACCCGGCTGTCGACGGCGCTGGACACGCATAGCCTGGTGCTTACGCCCCATACCATTGCCCCCACGCCCGACTGGGAAACGCCCAACGAACAAGACCACCTGAACACGGGCATTTTCAATCTGGGTTTCATCGGCCTGCGCAACGACGACACCGCCCGCCGGTTTGTGCTGTGGTGGCAGCAACGCCTGACGTATGAGTGCCGGATTGACCTCTGCAAAGGTCTGTTCGTCGATCAGCACTGGGTCAATTTTGCGCCCATTTATCACGATAATGTGCTGATTGAGAAGCATACCGGCTACAACGTGGCGTATTGGAACGTGCACGAACGAACGCTGTCGCAGCAAGGCGATACGTGGCTCGTCAATGGCACCGACGAACTCCAGTTTTTCCACTACAGTGGCTACGGGGTGACCAAGCCTGATGCCATTTCGAAGTACCAGACCCGCTACACCTTCGACCAACGCCCCGACCTGTTGCCGCTGTTCCGGCTGTACCACCAACGCCTGCTCGACAACGGCAACGAAGCCTACCGGGCCTACCCCTGCGTATACATCAAGCCCCCCACCGTGTTGTACTACACGAGCGTCCGCCGGTTGCTCAACAAGCCCGTTCAGAAACTGATGGGCTGGATGTGAGCGAAGCCCATACCTTTGCAGTGGCATGCTCATTACCATCAGTACTATCGCTCAACTCCCCCAGGCGCTAACCCTGGGCCGTAGTTTTCACCAACATCACCCCGACCAGCCGTTTATCATTGGGCTGGCCGACAACGCCTACAACCTGCCAACGGGTTGGCAATCGCCGTTTCCGCTGCTTACGCTGGCCGACGCGGGTTTTTCGCCCGAGGCGCTGGCAGCCCTGTCAGCCCGTTACACACCCACCGAATTTCGGGCAGCCACGAAACCCGCTTTCATCCGGGCGGCGTATGACCGTTTTTTTCAGTCGGGTATGCTCTACGCTGATCCGTCGGCCTACGTTTTTGCGCCGCTATCGGGCCTGTTCAACACACTGTCGACGCACAGCCTGTTAGTAAATCCACATTGGCTGACGGCCCCTAGCGACTCCTTGCTGCCCGACGAAAAGCACCTGCAAAATGTGGGACTCTACAGCAGTGGCCTCATCGGTTTTGGGCGTCATCCCGAGACCAGCCGTATGCTCAACTGGTGGCACGAACGGGTCCAGGACCACGCTCATCTCGACTTTTGTCATGGCCAATGTCTTGATCAGACGTGGCTGATGCACGTACCCACGTTCTTCGCCAATACAGGCTTGCTGAAAGACCCCGGCTTGCAGGTTGCCCTCTGGAATTTACCCGAGCGCCGCCTCCGCCACACGCCGCTGGGCTGGCAAGTAAGCCATAACGGCCAGACGACGCCCCTGCTCACGGCCGATTTCCAGGGCCTGCTGCGCCCCGACGAGGGGTTATTTCAGCAGCAAACCCGCTTCAACCTCGGGCAGCGCCCCGACGGAAAACACCTGCTGGACGATTACCAGAAGGCCTTACGCGAACAAGCCTCAACAGGCCTTACCCGAATCGTGCCGGCCTATGGTCAGCAGCCCGAGCCGGTAGTGCGGCGTAGCTGGCGGCGGGCTGCCCATGAGCGGCTGAGTCGATTAAGCCGTTGGATCGACACAGTACCGGTCCGGCCTGTTCACCGCTGATCCGTTTGCTGGGTCGTACGCTCACCTTCTGGCTTTTTGTCGGATAAATCAATCATTTTTGGCTATTTTGCGTCGCTTTTCTACGAAAAATACAAAATGCCCACGTTACACGACTTCGTTACTGCACCTTACACACCAGCCGACCGCACCACGCCAATGGCTACTGGTAAGTCGCTTCCGAAGTTGACCGTAGTGACTCCGTCGTACAATCAGGCCGCCTATTTGGAGCGGACGATTCTAAGCGTACTGAACCAGCAGTACCCAAATCTGGAGTATATCATCATCGACGGCGGCTCGACGGACGGCTCGCTGGCGATCATTGAAAAGTACGCGCCCTATCTGGCCAACTGGGTCAGCGAGCCCGACAAAGGCCAGACCGATGCCATCAACAAAGGGTTTCGGCGGGCAACCGGCGATTACGTCGCTTACCAGAACTCCGACGACGTATTTGCGCCCGATGCCCTCTGGCAGGTGGCCCGAGCCTGGCAACAGGCCCCGCAGACCGACGTTTTTTTCGGCGACATGTACATCATCGACGAACAGGACGTTATTCTGGAAGAGTTGCGGGTACCGTCGTTCAGCGCCGGTTGCCAGATTCACGAGGGCATGCAGGTGTTTAACCAATCGCTATTTATCCGGCGTGAGTTGCTGGCCCAGACCGGCTGGCTCGACGCCTCGCTCCGGTTCGTGATGGACTACGAGGTCGTTACGCGCCTGGGCGTGCGGCCGGGCGTGCGGTTTCGGCACGTACCTGGTTTCTGGGGCGGCTTCCGCATTCAGCCCGACGCCAAATCGTCGCAGATCGCGGCCATTGGTGAGGCCGAGCACCGGCAGGTGAGCGAGCGTTACCAGCCGCAGTTGCCAAGCCGCCTGAGTGGTTCATTCTGGCGCCGATACAGTCGGCTACGCAAGCTGGCCTGGTTCCTGCTGCGGGGTCAGTTTGGCTACATCTATCATCGACTTACACTGCCCAAAGCACTATGAAGGATTTTCTGAAACGACTGGACCTGATGCGGCTGGCGCTGGGTATGTTTATCGTACTCGACTCCTACCCGTTGGGCTTTTTCTTCAAAGAAGTCGTCAAGATTCCGTTGCCATCAGAGGTATTCACGGCCGGGTTCATCCTGTTCGGGATGGTGCTGATGGTGCACAAAACGTTTCTGAAAACGTTTTACCGGGTCAACACGCCCGTCTTTTTCGCCGTCATGGCCTTTCTGGGTACGTGTCTGCTTTATGCCTTCATGTTCAATGAAGTAGGTTTAGCGGAGCGTAACAAAGACATGGTCTATTACGCCTTCGTGATCGGCTATATGTTTCTGCTGATCTGTCTGCCCAACGAAGTCGCCCGCGAAGTGGCCTTTGTGGGCGCCATGTTTACGCTGGTGTCTAACCTGGCGCTGGTTTATTCGCTCATTGTCGATCCCGAATGGACCATCGGCCAACGGGCCGCCATTCAATACGGCGAGCCGGGCATGCGGACGGGTAACCCCCACGTTTTTGCCCGAAATGCACAGATCGGGATTGTGTGCTCGCTGCTGTGGGCCTACCGACCCAACCAGAACGCCATTTTTAAGATTCTGGGCATTGGGTTGGTCATCTTCAACGTCATCATTATCATGCTGACGTTCAGTAAAGCGGCCATTCTGGCCACCACCATGACTGCCGTCATTTACATGGCGGCCAATCTGCACCGCACCAGCCCGCGCAAAGTGATGCAGGTACTGATTAGCCCCACGTCGCTGATCATCCTGGCCCTGCCCTTTGTCGGTTTCTTTGTCTTTATCTCGATGCGGCCCGACATCTGGGACATTATCCTGGCCTACGGAGACATGATTTACGAGCGGTTCAGCGAGAATATCCTGGCCTTGCTGGGGCTGGAATCAGAAGCCGCAGGCGGCGCGGCCGAGCTAGACGTATCATCAGCCAACCGGGCGCTCAGCGTCGATTATACGATCAACGTTATCACTGATGTGCCCTACAAGTTGCTGCTGGGCTTCGGCTACAAAACGTTTTACATGGACGTACCGCTGCTCGAAGCGTTGATCAATCAGGGTATTTTTCCGTTCCTGATCTACGCATTCGTCTTCTATCGCCTTTGGAAAGACTGCCTGACGGTGGCTTATCGGGGTGGGCAGAATGATGTAGAGTCGCTGTGGGCCTACTGCTTTTTCCTCTTCTTTGCCAGCTACCTGTTTGCGGGGCGGCCTTACGAAATGGCCGTATTCCACCCGTTGTGTCTCTTTGCCCGGTTCGTCAACATCTATTATCCGCCCGAACTGGCGCCCGGCTACACCGATCAGCCACCCGTAGCCATCGACGAGCCCGACACGGCGGTAGCCCTTCAACCCGCCTGATGCCACCATGCGGGTACTGATTGTTCATAACATTTTGTGGGCGCATTATAAGTCGCTGCTGTTCGGCCGCCTTGCGCAGCAGTTCGGGGCTGAAGACACGTTGCTGGTCATTCAACTGGCCCTCACCGAAGGGCATCGGAAAGGGCTGGGTATGCCCGACGCCACGTCGGTAGGCTACCCGTTTCAGGTGTTGCACAATGGCTCACTCGACGAACTACCGTTGACGCAGCGCATCAGTCGTCTTATCAAAGCGGCCTTTGCCTTCCGCCCCGATGTGGTGTTGCTGACGGGGTACTACGACCCGGCCCAACTCCTGCTGGGTACGTTGCTGAAACTGCGTGGCTGCCGGGTGGTATTGCAAAACGAATCCACGGCGCTCGACAACCCCCGTACGGGCTGGCGCGAACAGCTCAAAGCCGCTTTCATACGCCGTTGTGACGGTATCTTTTGCTTCGGCACCCGTGCCGCCGATTATATGATCCAACTCGGGGCCGACCCGCGCCGGATTCTAGTGCGCAACAATGCCGTAGTCGACAATCAGTTGCTTGCTCAAACCCACGCCGCCAGTTTGCCACAACGGCAGGCGCAACAGACAGCCCTGGGCTTGAAGCCCCGCAACCTGATCTACGTGGGTCGGCTCATCGATATCAAGAACCTGGCAGCCTTGCTCAACGCCTTTGCCGCCGCTCACCAGACCATCCCATCAGACATGGCCGACGAGTGGGGGCTGATCCTGCTGGGCGAAGGCGATCAGAAAGCCCTTTTACAGGCGCAGGCTGCCCAACTGGGGCTGGCCGAACGCGTCGTTTTTCTGCCCGGCTGCGACTGGCGCGACGTACCCCGCTACCTGGCGCTGGCCGATGTATTTGTGCTGCCCAGCCTATCGGAGCCCTGGGGGTTGGTCGTCAACGAGGCGATGGCCTGCGGCCTGCCGGTGCTGGTGTCGGACCGGTGCGGCTGCGCGGTCGATCTGGTGCGCGACGGCCAAAACGGCTATACCTTTGCACCCGACGTACCTGAGCAGCTTCCCGAACGGCTTAGGCAGTTGCTCGCCGCCTCGACCGACGAACGTGACCGGATGGGGCGTGAATCAGTCCGATTGGTGGCACCTTTCGACCCCGACCGCGTCGGCAGGGCGATGTATGACGCCTTAAAACAAGTCAGTGGCCGTTAGTGCCGTTGACCGATCCCGCATGAGAATTCTACACATCTGTGCCTATACCTGGTCGATTGGTGGCCCTGCCCGCGTCATCTACGACCACGCGGCCGTAGCCGTGGTGCAGGGGCATCAGATCGACATTTTAAGCCCACAGTCGCCAGACGATAAGTCGTACCCCGCACCGGATGGGGTGCGGGTATTTCCCGTGTACCGGACGCCGCCCGTCAGCCGGTTCTTCCGGGAGTTTTCGGTCGACTTGTATCGGTTTCTCAAAGCGCATCTGCACGAATACGACCTGATTCACTGCCACGGCCTCTGGCATTTCGGGAGCATTGCACCCTTTCTACTCGACAAGCGCGTGGCCAAGGTGGTTACCATTCATGGCGTGCTCGACCGCTGGGCCGTGCAGCATAATCAGTGGAAAAAGACGATCATGGACGTGCTGATGCAGAAACGCCTGCTCGAACGCGCCGATCTGATTCACCTCATCAGCCCCGACGAACAGGACGACCTGCTGCGGTACCTGGGGCATCGTCACCCGCGCGTGGCGCTGATTCCAAACGGCATCCCCACCGCCGATTTTGCGCAGTTGCCGCCCCGGGGTACGTTCCGCCGGCAGGTTGGCCTGACCGCCGAGCGACCGATGGTGCTGTTTATGAGCCGGTTGCACGTCAAAAAAGGACTCGACATTCTGCTCGATGGCTTTGCCCGATACGCCCGCCAACACCCCGACG
The DNA here is from genome assembly GCF_000331105.1 of Fibrella aestuarina BUZ 2. Lineage (NCBI taxonomy): Bacteria > Pseudomonadati > Bacteroidota > Cytophagia > Cytophagales > Spirosomataceae > Fibrella > Fibrella aestuarina. Next base: position 5,987,847 of record NC_020054.1, read on the forward strand.
TGCAGTTGATACTGGCGGGTCCCGACGATAGCTATCAGGCTACCGCTGAGGCGTTTATTCGGGAACATCAGTTGGACAATCAGGTTAAGGTTGTCGGGATGCTGACGGGCGAGACTAAGAAAGCCGCGCTGGCCGACGCCGATCTGTTTGTGCTGCCCTCTTATTCGGAAGGGTTTTCGATGGCGGTGCTGGAAGCCATGGCGGCGGGTGTGGCCTGCCTGGTGTCTGACCGCGTAGGCTTCGAGCAGGCCATTCGCGAGACCAACGCTGCCTGCCTCACCGACACGACCGCCGAGGCCGTTGCCCAAAACCTCGATAAGGTGCTGAGTGACGCTACCTACCGGCGGCAACTTGCCCAGAATGGGCAGCAACTGGTTCGCCAGCGGTACGACATCAGCATCGTAGCCAACCAGTTACTGGCTGCTTACGCCTCCGTTCTGGCCCCTAAACCGCAACTAACCCACCCATAACGTACACAGTCAACGTACCTGGCCCGAATCGTCCCCCACTTCATCAGTCCGTTTACCAATGCCCGACGCGCCCCTTTCTTCCTCGACACCCATCACCCCCGCGCAGGCCCACACGGGCGTTCGGGTGGGTGCCAATCGGCGGCAATTGCAAACCATTCAGGCGGCGCGGGGCGTGGCAGCGCAGACGGTCGTGGCGTTTCACCTGACCATGTTCGTGAGCGAATCATACGCCAAAACCGCGCTTTGGGGAAGCTTATTCGAGCGCGGCTTCGCCGGGGTAGACTTGTTCTTCGTGATCAGCGGCTTCGTCATCGTCTATACCAGTCAGGAGTACATCGATCGGCCCGGTCAGCTACGTACCTACCTGACCAAGCGGTTCGTGCGCGTTTATCCCATGTACTGGCTGTCAGTGTTGGGCATGACGGCCCTGATGGTGCTTAGCTATCTGGCGGGCGGGCCGGCGGTCCGTAACAGCATTGATAGCCAATGGCCCAACCTCACCACGTTCCTGCTCACGCCCTACCACAAAATCCTCAACGGCGTCAGTTGGAGCCTGAGCTACGAACTCTTCTTTTACCTGCTTTTCGCCTGCCTGATCGTGTCGCGGCGGCTGTGGGTGGTGCCGGTGCTATTCCTGTTGGGTAGCCTCTACGTCACCGTCACGCAGTCGTATTTCGTGCCGGGCGAGACGCCGGTGATCCGTTATTTCTGGTTTAGCCCGCTCAACGTCGAGTTTGCGCTGGGGGCCATCGTGGGCGTTTGGTTTACGCGCCGCCCGCCGCAGTTGTGGCTGGGTACGTTGCTGGGTACGCTGGGGCTGGTGTGGCTTTTCGCCCTGCCCAATACCCTCAACGAATACCTGTCGCAGCGGCTCGGCCATTACGGTATAGCCAGCTTCCTGCTGCTAACGGGTCTGCTCACGCTCGAACATGCCTTTACGCTCAAATTGCCCCGCTGGATGGTCCTTACTGGCGACGCCTCGTACGTCATCTACCTAGTCCATCTACCGGCCATGCTGTTTTTCAGCCGCCTGATTGTACGGCTGTTTCCGGCCTACACACCAACGGTTTCGCTGCTGTGCCTTTCCTTTGTGGTTGGTATTACGCTGCTGAGCATTGGTATTCACCGCTGGATCGAAAAGCCGCTGATGCGTTCGCTTACCGCCCGCCTACTTCCCAAAACACGTCCATCATGAACGGCTTGTCCGTAATCATACTTACCCACAACGAAGAAAAGCACATCGGCCGCTGCCTAGACAGCCTGCGGCCCCTGACCACCGATATCTTCATCGTCGACTCGTTCTCGACCGACCGAACCGTGGAGATTGCCCGGTCGATGGGGGCTACGGTTGTGCAAAACCCCTGGACGACCTACGCCGTTCAGTTCAACTACGGTATCACCCACACGCCGTTTAAAGGCACCTGGCTGATGCGCATGGATGCCGACGAGTATGTGTTGCCGGAACTGGCCGACGAGATCAATCAGCGGCTGTCTACGCTCCCGACCGACGTCAGCGGGGTGTATGTGAAACGGCGGGTTATGTTTATGGATCGCTGGATCCGGCACGGCGGCTACTACCCCATCTGGCTGTTGCGGCTGTGGCGGCAGGGACAGGGTATCTGCGAACAGACCTGGATGGACGAGCACATCCGCCTCACCGACGGCCCTAACAAGGAGCCCGCCAAAACAATCCAGTTTGCGCACGATCTGGTCGATCATAACCTGAACGACCTCACCTGGTGGACCAACAAGCACAACCATTACGCTACCCGTGAGGTCATCGACCTGCTGAACATCCGCTACAACTTCGACCAGACGGTTCGGGTTACGCCCAAGCTGTTTGGTACGCAGGAACAACGCAAGCGCTACCTGAAAGAGAAATACGCCTCGCTGCCCCTCTTCACTCGTCCGATCGCTTATTTCCTGTTTCGCTACATCGGGCAGTTGGGTTTTCTGGATGGCCGCAAGGGGTTTGTGTGGCATTTCCTGCAAGGCTTGTGGTATCGCTTTCTGGTCGATGCCAAGCTCATGGACGTCTATAACCGGGCGGGCCGCGACAAAGCCGACCTGATCGACTATTTCAAACGGGAACATGGAAAAGACCTCACCGCTGGCATCCGGGGCTAACGTACCTAGCGGCAGCAGCGGCCGTACCGATCTGGCGCGTTACGACAACAGCTGGTACAACCCCGGCCCGCGCTGGAAAATCCTGACATGGCACTTTATCAACGCCTGGTTGTTTAACTCATATGCCCCCCTACCAGCTGGGCTCAAAGTGCGCCTGCTGCGCTGGTTTGGGGCTACCGTGGGGCAGGGCGTGTTGATCAAGCCGGCCGTCAACATCAAATACCCGTGGCTGCTGACCATTGGCAACCACGTCTGGATTGGTGAAAACGTCTGGATCGATAACCTCACCCAGGTCACGCTGGGCGATCATGTCTGCCTCTCACAGGGCGCCATGTTGCTGACCGGCAACCACAATTACAAAGTATCAACATTTGACCTGATCGTTGGGGCTGTCACGCTGGAGGCGGGCGCCTGGATCGGGGCCAAAGCAACCGTTTGCCCGGGTGTACACGTCGGCTCACACGCCATTCTGGCGGTGAATTCGGTAGCCACCCGGAACCTCGATCCGTATACGATCTACCAGGGCAACCCGGCAGTGGCGGTACGGAAACGGGAAATTCAGTAACCATGAACGTCTCTATTATCACGGTCGTCTACAACGGTGCCGACACCATCGCCGAAGCCATCGACTCGGTGCTGGCGCAAACGTACCCGGCCATCGAATACATTGTCGTGGATGGCGGCTCAACCGACGGCACGCAAGCCATTGTGGCGGGTTATGGTGACCGCATTAGCCGGTTTGTGTCGGAACCAGACGAAGGTCTGTATGACGCCATGAATAAAGGGGTCCGGATGGCCACGGGCGATGTGATCGGCATTCTGAACGCCGATGATCTGTACCGCCACCCTGACGTGATCAGCCGGGTTGTCGAGACGTTTGCCCAGTCGGGAGCCGATGCCGTTTATGCTGATCTGGTGTATGCCGATCGGACGAACCCTGACCGGGTTACCCGCTACTGGCAAGCGGGCGATTACACGCCCGGTGCGTTTCTGCGTGGCTGGATGCCGCCGCACCCCACGTTCTTTGTTCGGGCAACGGTGTACCGGCAGTACGGTTATTTTTCCACGGAATTACGCTCCGCTGCCGATTACGAATTGATGCTTCGCCTGATTCACAAACATCAGATACGCGTGGCTTATCTGAAAGAGGTAACGGTGGTGATGCGCATGGGCGGGGTTAGTAACAGTAGCCTGCAAAATCGCATTCGAGCTAATCGGGAAGACCGGTTGGCATGGCAATTGAATCAATTGAAACCTAGTTGGTTTACACTGTGGCTCAAACCATTACGTAAAATTGGGCAGTTTTACCGCTCAATAAGCCCAACCAGTTAATGAGTATTTGGTCTTGCCGTTTCGTTTAAAAGCACAATTTTTGTAACCCACTTGTGAGTTCACGCCGCTCAACCACTTGGAAAACGGGAAACCGATCTGTCTATGAATCCTGATCTACTGATTGCCTACATTCAGCAAAAGCTAGGTGAGTCCGTCTTCCAGCAGGGCCTCTACTATGCGATTATGGCCTTTCTGGTGGCCTGCTTTGTAGCAATCGTTTCGGTACCAGTCGTGATCAAAATCACGGAACTGAAGGCCTTGATGGAAAAACCGGGCGAACGCCGGTCGCATACCGTACCAACGCCCACGTTTGGTGGTGTCGCCATATTCGCGGCGGTGCTCATCAGCTATTTTATCTGGCCAATCAACGGCGACCCTACCGATCTGTATTGCACGAACCTGTCGATTGTGGGCGCCGCCATCCTGTTCTTTATTGGCATGAAAGATGATCTGGTCGGCATCGACCCGAACAAGAAGATTCTCTTTCAGTTGTTGAGCGCCAGCAGCCTTATTTTCCTGGGCAATCTGAAGCTCGACTACCTCTACGGCATCATGGGGTTCCATCACATCACGGATGTGGTGAGCATTCTGCTGACCTGCTTCGTGTTTATCGCCCTCACCAATGCCATCAACCTCATCGATGGTATCGACGGCCTGGCGGGCGGCATCGCTACGATCGCCAGCCTGACGTTTGGCAGCTGGTTTCTGTTGTCGGAACACTACGCCATGGCCACGATGGCCTTTGCGCTGGCGGGTGGCCTGGTCGGCTTTCTCCGGTTCAACTTCTCGCGAACCAGCAAGATCTTCATGGGTAACACGGGCTCGCTGCTCATTGGCTTTTTTCTGGCCTTTTTTGCCGTACGCTTCGTCAACCTGAACGCCTCGTATCGCTTCGACCCGCGCAGCTTCTTCAACGCGCCCATCATCGCTATCGTGGTCCTGATCGTGCCGATCTTCGACACGTTGCGCGTGTTCATGGTGCGGGTGCTCAACGGCAAGTCGCCCTTCTCGGCCGATCGCAATCACATGCACCACATCCTGCTCGACAACGGTCTGTCGCACGCGGCCGCAACGGCGGTGCTTTGCGGCGCGTCGCTTGTCAACACGGTGCTGTTTCTGTTCCTGCACCGCAACATCTCCAATACGGCCTCGCTGATTATTCTGGTAGCGTCCTTTTTTGCTTACCTGCTCATCGGCTCCCTGCTCAAGATGCGGGCGGTCTACATGTCGACTCACCCACGTCGGCGGATGGCGGCGCTACGGCGTGAGTTTCAGAACGCCATTACGGGGCGTGAAGGCCGCCGCCTGACTGACCTGCTCTAGGGGTTGTTTTCTAGCCAACAAAAAAGCTGGGTACGTATCGCATGATACGTACCCAGCTTTTTTGTTGGCTATATGGTTACTGCCCGGCCTGCGCCTGCCGGGTCAGAATCAAATCTTTACTGATAAAACGAACGCCCTTATATACGGTCGCAACCAGCGTGTTGGCATCGGTCAAGTGCATAACCACGTCGAACCGGGCCCCCGACGAGGGATGAATCATGCTCCCCCCCTTCCACTCGTTATTCACGTAGGAGAGATCGGTCAGCACAATTTTGTTGCGAATGTTGCCATAGTTGGCAGCCGCACTGGCACTTACTTCTGCCATCCGCCCGTAGTAGCGGCCGTTTTCGCGGTAAATCTCAACACAGGTTTGTTTCTTGGGAAACAGCCAACGACCCAGAATCCGATCAGCACCGGCGTCGGTCGATTGACCTGCCGTCGTGACCACAAAGCAGAGCAATAAGCAAAGTAGGGTTTTACTAATAAGGGCCATGTGATGAGTTTAACCGTGCTGAGCTGTAAACGGTTAGGGTATCGAAATTAGTTTCTTAAAAAACACGAATTAATCTACTAATAAAATAGATTTATCCTACGGTGAAGCCACAAAAAAGCCGTCGGAGAATCTCCGGCGGCTTTCCGCTTCTATCCACACCATTTCAGAGGTGGTCGTGCCGCAACAGGGTTGCGGTTACCGGCCTCTGATGTTCAACCTTCCCTTTGTAAAGGATCTTTATACAAAGCAGCGGTGGCGTTTGCCCCTACCACGTGTATGTCGTTGTTCAGAAAGCGGCTGTGACACCTGCTTGTAACGATAACGCTGTTTCGGCAAAGCTATGCTCATCAACCTGGTTAAAAAATGATGAGAATTTGCTTAGAACTGCCTCGGTAGCCGAACGGTGCCCAGCCAATAGGACTGTAGCGCGTTCATGGTTTCTACCAATTGTGAGAACGTAATCGGTTTAGTAACGAATGAAGCGGCTCCCAAATTGTAGCTCTCCCGAATATCCTGCTCGGCTGATGACGTCGTCAGGATCACCACGGGCAAATGCCGATAATGGGCCGACGACTTGATTTGCTTTAAGGCTTCCAACCCATTCACAATGGGCATGTTCAGGTCGACCAACAGGAGAGCCGGAGCTGGTGGGGCATCTGGTTCGCCCCGCAAACAGGCATCGAGGTATTGGATGAGTTGCTCGCCATTTTCAACAAACTCGATGATGCCATCAAACGAGGCGCTCATCAAGGCCTGACGCAACAACACACGGTCATCATCATCATCATCGGCGATGAGGATAACCATTTTCCCATTACGTTTCATATCAAGTACGGTAGTAGCCCGCCAGACCGGGTCCGACGAGCGCGTAAAGGTAACAACCGTCTTTAATGAATGCTGTACCGGGGCAAGGGGGGCGGCTTTATTTTTTCTTCAATTGCTTAACCGGTATGAAAAAAGCTACTCAGGACTCCTGAATAGCTTTCCGACTATATCCACACCATTAAAGCGAGGCCATAGAATTACTCATATGACCCAGCCGTTATGCTTTTGTAAAAAAGCAGTGCAAAGGTATCAATGGGCTATCTATCAAGCAATAATGGGTTAAAAAAATAATAAATTCCTCGATTGACTACTATCTAAAAAGTAAGTATATATGCTTATTTCACCAAATTCAGTAAAACAGATAACAAGGGCCGATCTATTATCTTTGTTTTATGGTCATTGTCAATTTACTGGCTAAGTTACCGCTGTGGTTTCTTTACCGATTATCGGATGTTTTGTACGGGCTGATCGCCTACGTTATCCGGTATCGACGCGCGGTCATTACCGATAACCTTCGTCAGTCTTTTCCCGATCGGTCCGATGCCGACATCGCCCGGCTGCGGCGCGGCTTCTACCGCAACTTCTGCGATCTACTGGTCGAAATCATCAAGTTACCGGGCCTGTCGGCCGACGAACTGCGGCGGCGGGTGCACTACACTAACCCTGAGCTTGTACGGGCTAGCCTGGAGGCAGGCAAACCGGTGATCGGTTTGGCATCGCACCATTGCAACTGGGAGTGGCTACCGGCCGCCGCCACGTTGTATGGCATGCCGGTCGACAGTGTGTACAAACCGCTGCACAATGCTTTTTTTGAGCAGCTCATGGTTCGGATTCGGTCAACGTTTGGGCCCTTGCCGGTTCCGATGGGCAAGCTCCCCCGGCAAATGGCCATCGACCGTAATCGACCGCGCATTATCGCGCTGGTGGCCGATCAAATGCCCGACCGCCCCGAAAACGCCTATTGGACCGATTTCATGAACCGCAATACACCATTCTACCCCGGCCTTGAGCGGTTGGCGCGGGGGCAGCAGCTCCCTGTTTTTTACATTGAGATGGTCCGGGTACGTCGGGGCTATTACACGGCTACGTTTACGCAAATTGGCACGCCGCCCTACAGTGAATTGGCTACTGGCGAGCTGATCGAACGCTACCGGGATGCCCTCACCAACACGCTGGAAAAGCACCCGGCCGACTGGCTTTGGTCGCACAAGCGCTGGAAACACCATCGCGAGAAATACGACCGGGTGATTACGAAGCTGGAGTAGGAAGAGTGTATAGTGTATCGTATAAAATGCATAATGGGCTGGCGCTAAATCAAGGTGCGCCAGCCCATTATGCATTTTACACGATACACTATACATGCTTTTACTGATACTGAATGTACATCGGTTTTGGATTCAGCGACAGCACTTCCGAAGGTTCCATCAGGTGTGGCACCTTGTGCTTCGAGCGCATATCTACTTTTTTCAAATCGTTGTGGTAGAACAGCTTAAACCCAGTATACTGCACCGGCTGCGTCTGGATGTAGTCGTGGTACGTGTCGCGCTTGAGCGAAGGCGGGCCCCAGCCATCCATGTTCATGACAATCTGTACGTTGGGGTCGAGCTTGATGTTCTTGTAGTTCGTGACCATCCGGTTGGTGAAACGGTGAACCACCAGCACTTTGGGCGGTAACTTGTTTTCGCGAACCACGCGGCTGACGAACTGCACCGCCTGATTGATGTCGGCGGCATCGTACGTACCGATTTTTGTGCCGGGCCGGGCACCCGTTTTCATCGAGAACTCGGGGTCGATACCCAGGTGTACGTAGGGCAGTTTCAGGTACGGCTCCAGAAATTCCATTTCGGGCCCGAGCGGGGCTAAACCCACCTGAATATCCAGAAAGCATATTGAGTTGTGCTCGGCTGCCCAGCGAATCACCTTCCGAATGGTTTTGTCGGACATACGCATGCGGTATTTGCCATCTTTGCCGGGAGCCCCCTGTGCCGAGATCGCGACGAGGTGCAACGCTTTCTGAACCGGTGTTTTGGCCGAATCCTGCTCTACCCAGGCGACCGCCTGCTTATCGAGGCGACTCAACATCTCGTCTTTCGGGTATTCACCCAGAATCCCCATTTTCTTCGAATGCGGATTGCCGTAGTAGGCCAGAATTCGCTTTTTCGGCAGAATAGCCTCCGTAATTTTAGGGCCAATCATGCCCAGCGAATCGAGGGGAGACAGCTCTTTCCCGGGGGCGGTTGCGGTCGTATCGGTTGTGGTCGTGCTATCGGGGGCGACGGAGGCGGTAGTGGCGGAGGTACTGGCGGCCGTTTCGGGAGCGGCCGCAGCGGTGGAGTCGGTGTCTGTCCGGTCTTTAGCGGCGTTTGACTGGCACCCAAGGCTGAACCAAAGGGCGGATAGGGTAAGTACGGTTAGCGAAAACTTAGTCATGCGGTGAAAAATACAGTCGGCAATCGATTTATTCTGTAAAGTAAGGGAAGAAAGAGGAAAGGTACGTTGCCGATTCCAGCAGCCGACTTCCGTACCAGCTAAAAAGTTCGCCATCAACCAGCCTGATACGCGCCATTGGGCAAATCGCCTTTAACTCAATAATGTGTTTTTCTTTAAACGGGTACGGTTCCGACGACAGAAAGACCCAATCGGGCTGAGCGGCAGCCAGTTCGTCGGCCGACACAACGGGGTAGCGCGTTTGGCTGGCAAAGGCATTGTCGCAGCCGGCCTGGGAAAGCATGGCGTCGATGAACGTATCGGCGGTGGCCACCATCCAGGGCTTGCGCCAGATCAGGTACGTTACGCGCGGCCTTCGGCCGTTGGGTACGTTGCGGGCAAGCCCTTCCAACGACGCTTCAATCTGCTCGGCCAGTTGATTGGCCTGGGCGCTTCGGCCAACCAACTGGCCTACCTCACGGATCATGGCGTAGGCGTCGGGCAAGGTTACTACGTCGGTTACGTGCACGGGGGCAATGGCCCGCAGGGCGTCGACGTCGGCCCGGGTGTTTTCTTCCTTGTTGGCAATGATCAGCGTGGGCTGTAAAGCCCGTACCTGCTCGATCTGAACGTTTTTAGTACCGCCGACCTGTGGCTTCCGGGCTACTTTATCGGCAGGATGAATGCAGAATTTGGTGATGCCCACCACCTCCTCATCAAGCCCCAGATCGAAAAGAAGTTCGGTCTGCGACGGCACCAGCGAAACAAGGCGCGGTTGGGGCGCTAGGCTCATAGGGTATGCTCGTTGTCTTGCCAAAGTAAACGCAGTGGGGCACCAAAGCGCCCGATAGCCACCACTATATTTTTCAGCTTCGCCCTACGTACCCAACGGTCCGTTGGCCCACATCTCGTTTCGTCGGTTCACTAGCGGCCTAAGTCGGCACAGATAAGGTATATGTCGGCACAGCACCCGGCTAGCGGGATAGTTCATGCCCAACAGGCCATATCTTGGCGTCAGCAACGATGCAACGCTGCTTCGGCCAATCACGTCTATACCAACATGAACTCACCTCGTTACACCTTTTTAGCGGCGATGCTGCTGACGGTCGGGACGGTAGTTGCCCAAACGGCTCCCAATTCGGGCACCATTACCTACGAAACCATGCGCCGGTTCGACCCGGCCAATATGCGCATCAACATCAACGGGCAGGAGATCCGGCCCGGCGGCACCATGCCTAACGGCGCCACCTTCAACCCGCCCGAAACGATGGAGGGCGAAGAAAGCTTTCAGTTTGGGGGTGGGTGGGCCAAGCGCAACCCGATGGCCCGGGGCGGCAACCGAACGTTTATGATGCGGGGCCCGGGTGGTGGCGACGGCAATGGCAACACGCCTCCGCCGACCCTGACGCCCGAACAGATGCGCCGGATGGAACAGATGCGCAACTTCCGCCCCCCGTTTGAGGAAACGCAGTATACCGACCTGGCGACGGGCAAAACGGTGCAGATCATGACCATCACGGCCGATTCGCTGCACAAGGAATCGTACCGTTCGGAAACGCCGGTTACCCGCCCCGCCGATTGGCAGGTTACCAGCAAAACCAAGAAGTTGCTGGGATACACGTGCCAGAAAATCACCTGCACGATCAAGGAGCAACCCTGCGCTGTCTGGGTCACCACCGAGTTGCCCTATACGTTTTCGCCCGCTCCGCAGTTTACGCCCGACAAAGGCGTGGTCCTGGCCATTGAAAGCGACGACCTGACCTACCGCGCCACCAGGCTCAACGCGGGTCCGGTCGATGCCGCCACGCTACTACCGAGCGCCGATGCTAAAACCGTTTCTGCCGACGAACTGCGCGAGGTGCGTCGTAAAGCGATGGCCAATTTCCGGCAGCAGCGTGGCATGAACATGCCGATGCCCAATCGGGAATAAAATTTAACCAGCCCGAGACGTCTCGGGCTGGCCTTACCCACTCACGCTATGCGTCAACTTCTCTTGGCTCTGCTGCTCCTGCCGGTTTCTTTGTTGGCCCAGAAAACGTCGCCGCGGATTGGCACGGTGCAGGGGGTCGTGCTCGACTCCGCCACCCGCAAACCGCTGCTCGAAGCCAACGTCTCGCTGCTCTCGGCGCGGGATTCGTCGTTCGTGCAGGTGCAGAGCACGGGTGGCGACGGCGATTTCAGGCTCCATAACATAGCGGCAGGTACGTACCGGGTGCTGGTAACCTTTGTGGGGTACGAATCAAAAGCGGTACGCGTGACCATCACCGCCGACCGGCCCGACGTGGCGCTGGGTACGTTGCTGCTTCAGCCCCAGACCCAAACGCTGGGCGAAGTAGCCGTGAAGGCCGAACGGGCGCCGGTGAGCGTGAAGGGTGATACGCTCGAGTTCAACGCCGGCTCGTTCAAGACGCAACCCAATGCGCAGGTGGAGGACCTGATTCGGAAGCTACCGGGCATGGAGGTCGACCGCGACGGGAACGTCAAGGCGCAGGGGCAGGATGTGAAGCGGGTGTTGGTGGATGGTAAACCGTTCTTCGGGAATGACCCCAAGATGGCGACCCGCAACCTCCCCGCCGATATGGTGGAGCGGGTACAGGTGTTCGACCGGCAGTCGGATCAGTCACAGTTTTCGGGCGTCGATGATGGCGAGCGCGACCGCACCATCAACATCGTCACCAAGCGCGACCGGCGGCGGGGTGTCTTCGGGCAGAATGCAGCGGGCTACGGGGCCGATGAGGCCAACGATCCGCGCTATCAGGTACGGTTGGGTGTAAACCGCTTCAACAACGGGCAGCAGCTATCGGCCATCGGGCAGTTCAACAACATCAACCAGCAGGGTTTCACGGGCGAAGGCCTGAGTACAGGCGGCGGGCAATTTGGGGGCGGCGGTCAGGGTGGCAACGGTGGCGGTGGCGGCGGGCGGCAAACCATCACTAACACTGGTGGGGGTAGTTCGTCGGGCAGCAACGGGCTGGGGCCAACCGGCATCACGCGGGCGCTGGCGGGCGGGCTCAATTTCTCCGATGCGCTGGGGACCAAAGTCGACCTGAGCAGCAGTTACTTCCTGAACCAGACCAACACGCGCAACCTGCAAACCAATTTCCGCGAAACGACGATTCCGGGCCGAAACGGGGGCGCACCGACGGTGAACCTGACCAACAGCCACAACGAAAGCGACAACACCTACACCTCGCACCGGTTCAACGTGCAGCTCAACTGGCGCCTCGACTCGATGAACTCGTTGCGCGTAATCCCGAACCTGACTTATTCGCCCAACGTGTCGAACAGTGCCAATAACAGCCGTACCACCGACGCCGCCGGGAACCTGCTCAACAGCAGCGTGGGTACGTTCCGCAACGAGGGCCGCAACCTGTCGGGGACGAATGTGCTGTTGTGGATGCACAAGTTCAAGCGGCGGGGGCGCACTTTCTCGGCCAACCTGGCCACGACGATCAACGACCAGAACAGCACGGGGCTGAATCAGTCAAGAAACGAGTTTGCGCGCTCAACGGACGTGGGCAGCCTGACGAGCGTGCCTGGCAGCAGCACCGTCACGCCGGGTACGTCGGGAACGGGGCCGTTCGCCACCAACATCAACCAGCAGAACCGCCAGATCACCGACGCGATCACTAACAACGTAACGCTGTCGTATACCGAGCCGCTGTCGCTGGCCAAAACGCTAGAGTTTCGGTATTCGCTCAGCAGCAGCAACAACGAGTCGGACCGGCGGGTAGACGATTTCAACGAAGCGACGGGGCAGTATGACCGCGTCAACACAAACTTGACCAACCGCTTCAACAACCTGTTTCTAACCAACCGGGCGGGGATTTCGTACCAGTTTCGGCGCGTAAAATACCAATATACCCTGGGTTTCGACGCTCAGGAAGCCTCCCTGCAATCCGACAACCTTAGCAAAGACACCCGGATCAGCAAGTCGTTTTTCAACATGCTGCCCAACGCCCGATTCCAATACAACCTGGGCCGCAATCGCAACTTCACTGCCGACTACCGCACCCGCGTCAACGCGCCGTCGGTCACGCAGCTACAGCCCGTAATCGACAACAGCAATCCGCTCTATATCCGGCAGGGCAACCCCGAACTTCGGCCCGAGTACACGCACTCGCTGAACCTTAACTACCGCACCTTCAACCAGAGTACCTTCCAGAATTTCGTGGCGTCGGTGAGCCTCACCAATACGTACAACCGCATCGTCAATGCGACGACCATCTCCCCCGCCGGGGCGCAGATCATTCAGCCGGTGAATGCGGATGGGTTTTATTCGTTCTTCGGGTTTGTCAGCTACGGCAAGCCAGCCACCTGGGGCGGGCAACGCGTCAACATCAACCTGACCACCAATATCAACGGCTCACGGGGAATCAGCTACGTCAACCAACTGCTCAACCGGTCACTGACGGTTGGCTTTGGCCAGGGGTTGAACCTGAACACCAACCTGAACGAGAAAACCGACCTGTTGCTGTCGGGCAACGTCACCTACTCCATCGCCAACTACTCGGCTCAACCGCAGCAGAACGCACGTTACCTGACCACGACCGGCAACTTCCGGGGCTTTCACCGGTTTGGGCAGCGCTTCTTTGCCCAGACGGACGCCTATTTTATTGCCAACGCCGGCCGGGCGGCGGGCTATAACCAGCAGTTTGTGTTACTGAATGCCAGCGTGGGGCAATACCTGTTCCGCAACAAACAGGGCGAGTGGCGCCTGACGGGCTACGACCTGCTAAACCAGAACCGCAGCATCACGCGCAACACCAGCGAGACGTATGTGGAAGACACGCAGAGTCTGGTGCTGCGCCGCTACGTCATGCTGACGTTTGCCTACACCATCCGCTATTTTGCGCCGATGCGAGCCAATTAAGTGGTGTCGCCTATCATGCCCTGCCCTGCTTGTATGGGAATCATGAACAATTTCATGATTCTTCTGCCTTCTGGTTCGTTGGGGTTTATATCGGGTGGTAAAATCCACTCCATTCATCACAATCTGTTGCCGTGTGCGGCGTTTGGCCGTATTTTTAACGGAAACTCAAAAGACTGTGCATGAATAGACGACACTTCATTCAACAGGCAGGGCTCGGATTGGGGGCCTTGTCGCTGGCTAACGTACCTGTGGCCGGCATCCCGGTGATGGGTTACGCCGTTTCGCCCGAACGGCTACTCGAACCCGGCATTGATGTGGCTGCCAAAAAGCGCCTGTCCGACGTAGCCCTGAATGCCGCCAAGAGCAAAGGCGCGACCTACGCCGACGTGCGCATCGGCCGTTACTTACAGCAGTACCTGTTTACCCGCGAGAATCGTGTGCAGAGCGTGACCAATGCTGAGAGCTTCGGCGTGGGGGTGAGGGTAATTGCCAACGGCACCTGGGGCTTCGCGGCCACCTCCGACGTAACGCCCGACGGCATTGCCAAAGCCGCCCAAACGGCCGTCGCCATCGCCAAGGCCAACGCCCGGTTGCAGAAAGAACCCGTGCAACTGGCGCCACAGGCGGGTGTGGGCGATGTGAGCTGGAAAACACCCATCAAGCGCAACGCCTTTGAGGTGCCTGTGCAGGAGAAAGTCGATTTGCTGCTGAAAGTCAACGGGGAGGCCATGAAAAACGGGGCCGCCTTCATGCAGTCCAACCTCTTTTTTATCAACGAACAAAAGTATTTCGCCTCCACCGACGGCTCGTACATCGACCAGGACATTCACCGGATCTGGCCAACGTTTACCGCCACCGCTACCGACCGGCAGGCGGGCAAGTTCCAGACCCGCGACGCCATCAGCTCGCCGATGGGTATGGGCTATGAATACCTCGACGGGTCGGCGTCGGAGAAAATTCCTGGCCCCAACGGGCTCGTTGGCTACCGCAACGGCTACGACATGGTGGAAGACGCCATCATGGCCGCCAAACAGGCAAAGGAAAAGCTCACGGCCCGCACCGTGCAGGCGGGTAAATATGATCTGGTACTCGACCCGAACCACCTCGGCCTGACGATCCACGAATCGGTAGGCCACCCCACCGAACTCGACCGGGTGCTGGGCTACGAAGCCAACTACGCGGGTACGTCCTTCGCCACCCTCGATAAGTGGAAAACCAAAAGCTTCAACTACGGCTCCAAGCTGGTCAACATCGTCGCGGATAAAACCCAGCCCTACACGCTTGGTACGGTTGGCTACGACGACGAAGGCGTGCCAGCCAAGCAGTGGGATCTCATTAAAGACGGCGTACTGGTGAACTACCAGGCGATCCGCGATCAGGCCGCGATTATCGGCGAAAAAGCCTCACACGGCTGCTGCTACGCCGACAACTGGAGCTCGGTACAATTCCAGCGCATGCCCAACGTGTCGCTGAAAGCCGGTACCGAAAAACGGTCGGTCAACGACATGATCAAGGACGTCGAGAAAGGTATCTACATCATCGGTCGCGGCTCGTATTCCATTGATCAGCAGCGTTATAACTTCCAGTTTGGCGGTCAGCTCTTCTACGAAATCAAGAACGGTCAGCTGGCCGGGATGCTCAACGACGTGGCTTACCAGTCGAACACCCAGGAGTTCTGGAACTCCTGCGCCCAACTCTGCGATCAGGACGACTACCGCACCTTCGGCTCGTTCTTCGATGGCAAGGGGCAACCCAGTCAAGTCAGCGCCGTATCGCATGGCTCGGCCACCACACGCTTCAACGGCGTCAACGTAATCAATACAGGACGGAAAATATAAAGAAGGCCAGTTGGCTGCGCCGTCATTGGTAGTCATTTGCTCCGCGTCATTTATCGCCAGTTGCTATTTCTGCGACGAATGACAATGAATGACTCCGAATGACCACCAATGACGGCGAAGCCTAATGACCAAAAATCACTTCACAATGGCAATTCTCTCACAAGAAGAAGCAAAACGCATCATCGACAAAGTCTTGAGCTACGCCAAGGCCGACGAGACGGCCGTGAGCCTGAACGGCGGGCGGCGGGGTAACATCCGGTACGCCCGTAACTCGGTGTCGACCAGCGGCGAAAGCAACAACATTTCACTGGCGGTCACGTCGGTGTATGGCAAACGGTCAGGGACGGCCACCATCAACGAACTTGACGACGCTTCGCTGGAGAAAACGGTTCGTCGGGCCGAAGAAATCGCCCGGCTCGCGCCCGAAAACCCGGAGTACGTACCCATGCTGGGGCCGCAAACGTACCTGAAGACCAACCCCTACGCCGAAAGCACCGCCAAAATCGACCCGGCCTACCGGGCGCAGGCCGCATTCGACAGCCTGGACCCCTGCCGCAAAAAGAACCTGACCGCCGCCGGGTACCTCGAAGATTCGACGGGCTTCAACGCCATTGGCAACAGCAAAGGGCTCTCGGCCTACAACCGCGAAACCTCCGCTGAATTTTCGGTGACGGTCCGTACCGCCGACGGGCTGGGTTCGGGCTACGCCACCCGCGACGTAACAGACGTGTCGAAGCTGAACACCCGCGAAGCCACCGATATCGCCATGCAGAAAGCGGCCGCGTCGGTAAACGCGCGCGCCCTGGAACCGGGTAAATACACCGTCATTCTAGAACCGGCCGCGCTGGTCTCCAACACCGATGCGTCGCTGCTGGCGGCGATGGTTCGGTCGATGGATGCCCGCAACGCCGACGAAGGGCGTTCGTTCCTGAGCAAGAAAGGGGGCGGCACCCGCCTGGGCGAGAAGCTCTTCGACGAACGTGTCACCATCTACTCCGACCCGCAGAACCTCGACGTACCCACGGCCGCCTGGACGGGTGACGGTCGGGCGCAGAAGCGCGTCACCTGGGTGGAGAAGGGCGTGGTCAAAAACATGTCGTATTCACGCTACTGGGCTGAAAAGAAAGGCGTCGAGGCCATCCCGCCCGGCGGCAACTTCATCATGGAAGGTGGTACGGCGTCACTGGCCGACATGATCAAGAACACCGAGAAAGGCATTCTGGTGACGCGCCTGTGGTACATCCGCCCCGTCGATCCACAGACGCTATTGTACACGGGCCTCACCCGCGACGGAACCTTCTACATCGAGAACGGGCAGATCAAATTCCCGGTGAAGAATTTCCGCTTCAACGAGAGCCCGGTCATCATGCTCAACAACCTCGAAGCGATGGGTAAGCCCGTCCGCGTCGGGGGCAGCCTGGTACCGCCTCTGAAAATCAGAGACTTCACCTTCTCATCGCTTTCTGACGCTGTGTAAAACAAGAGGAACGCGGAAGCCACTGATCAGAAGGATTCACACGTATTTTTATAAATGATTCTTAAGTGGATTTCATCGAAACAATTTAAAAATACGTGTGAATCCTTCTGATCCGCGTCATCCGCGTTCCCATCCTTTCTCAAAAACTTTCCATGAATCGCAGAGACTTTAACCAAATGTTGGGCCTGGGGGCGGCCGGCATACTGATGCCCACCCTACCCGCCTTTTCACATACCGTTAGCCCGGAAGCCCTCTTGGAGCCGGGTGTCGACGTGGCCACGAAGAAACGCCTGGCCGATGCCGGGCTGAACGCGGCCAAAGCGCGCGGCGCCACCTATGCCGACGTGCGCATCGGGCGTTACCTCAATCAGTTTGTCATTACCCGCGAAAACCGCGTGCAGGGCATCGTCAACACCGAATCCTACGGGGTGGGTATCCGCGTGATCGCCGACGGTTGCTGGGGTTTTGCGGCCGTAGCCAACCCGAAAGATGAGGCTACCGTAGCCAAAGCCGCCCAAACGGCCGTGGCTATTGCCAAAGCCAACGCCCGGATTCAGACCGAACCTGTGCAGTTGGCCCCACAAAAAGGCTACGGCGACGTAAGCTGGAAAGCACCCATCAAAAAGAACGCCTTCGAGGTGCCCATCAAGGAGAAAGTCGACCTGCTGCTGGCGGCCAATGCCGCTGCCATGCAGAATGGAGCCAACTTCGTGAACAACGTGTTGTTTCAGGTCAACGAACAGAAGTACTTCGCCTCGACTGATGGCACGTATTCAGATCAGGACATTCACCGCATCGGGCCTAACTTCACGGTAACGGCCGTCGATCCGAAGAATGGCAAGTTCTCGACCCGCAATTCGCTGAGCGCCCCGATGGGCATGGGCTACGACTACCTGCAAGTCAATCCGGCCGATAAAGTTGGCGGCATCACGACCCGGTATAAAATGGGTTATGACATGCTCGAAGACATTACGGCGGCGGCGAAACAGGCCAAAGAAAAGCTGAATGCCAAGTCAGTCGAAGCTGGTAAGTACGACCTTGTGCTCGACCCGAGCCACCTCTGGCTGACCATCCACGAGTCGGTGGGTCACCCGCTTGAGCTCGACCGCGTGCTGGGCTACGAAGCCAACTACGCGGGTACGTCCTTCGCCACCCTCGACAAGCTGAAATCAAAGAATTTTAACTACGGTTCGAAGCAAGTCAATCTGGTTGCCGACAAATTGCAGCCGGGTTCACTGGGCGCAGTGGGCTACGACGACGAAGGCGTAGCGACCAAAAAATGGGATCTGGTGCGGGACGGAACGCTGGTCAATTTCCAGGCCATTCGCGATCAGGCGGCCATTATCGGCGAAAAGGAATCGCACGGCTGCTGCTACGCCGACAACTGGAGTTCGGTGCAGTTCCAGCGCATGCCCAATGTATCGCTCGAAGCGGGCAAAACGCCGCTGTCGGTCGAGCAGATGATCAAAGACGTCAAGAAAGGCATCTACATCATCGGTGATGGCTCGTTCTCGATCGATCAGCAACGGTATAACTTCCAGTTTGGCGGGCAATTGTTCTACGAAATTCAGAATGGCGAGATCGTGGGCATGCTGAAAGACGTGGCGTATCAGGCCAACACCCAGGAATTCTGGAACTCGTGCGTAGCAGTTTGCGACGAGCGCGACTACCGCCTGGGCGGCGCGTTCAACGATGGCAAAGGGCAACCCAGCCAGTCGAGCGCCGTTTCACACGGCTCAGCCACCGCCCGTTTCAACGGCGTCAACGTAATCAACACGGCACGGAAGATATAAGAAAGGTCATTGGTGGTCATTTATAGTCATTCATTGTCATTCTTTGTATCTGCGACGAATGACAATGAATGACTATAAATGACGCGAAGCCAAATGACCACAACTGACGCGAAGCAAATGGCTATACTAACCAAAGAAGAAGCTAAACGCATCACCGACAAGGTGCTCTCGTTTGCCAAAGCCGACGAAACCGCGGTGACGTTGAGCGGTGGGCGCACGGGGAACATCCGGTACGCCCGCAATACGGTGTCGACCTCGGGGGAGTCGAACAACATGAGTCTGGCCGTCACGTCGGTGTATGGCAAGCGGTCGGGGACGGCCACCATCAACGAGTTTGACGACGCCTCGCTGGAAAAAACCGTTCGCCGGGCCGAAGAGATTGCCCTGCTGGCGCCCGAAAACCCGGAATACATGCCGATGCTGGGGCCGCAGACGTACCTGGACACCAAGTCGTACGCCGAAAGCACCGCCAAAATTGACCCAACGTACCGGGCACAAGTGGCCATCGACAGCATCGAGCCCTGCGCCAAGAAAAACCTCACGGCGGCGGGTTACCTGGAGGATACAACCGGGTTTACGGCCATCGCCAACAGCAAAGGCCTGTTTGGCTACAACCGTGCCACCAGTGCCGATTTCTCGGTGACGGTGCGTACGGCTGATGGGTTGGGGTCTGGGTACGTGATCCGGGACTACAACGACGTGAGTCAGTTCAGCGCAAAGCAGGCCACCGAAATTGCCATGCAAAAGGCCGCCGCATCGGTCAATGCGCGGGCGCTCGAACCGGGCAAGTATACCGTGATTCTGGAACCGACGGCCGCGTCTGATTTACTCAACGGACTTTTCTTCGCCCTCGACGCCCGCAACGCCGACGAGGGGCGCTCGTTCCTAAGCAAAAAGGGGGGCGGCACGCGGCTAGGCGAAAAGCTTTTCGATGAGCGCGTCACCATCTACACCGATCCGCAAAATCTCGACGTACCCGGCTCGCCTTTTAGTGCGGGCGGTGGTGGTGGCGGAGGCGGCGGTCGCTTCGGCGGCGGTGGCCCCGACGGTCGACCGCAGGTCAAAACAACGTGGGTCGAGAAAGGCGTGGTCAAGAACATGTCGTATTCACGGTACTGGGCCGAGAAGAAAGGCGTAACGGCTACCCCGCCCCCGTCTAACATCATCATGGCAGGCGGCTCGGCCTCGCTGGCCGACCTCATCAAGAGCACCGAGAAAGGGATTCTGGTCACCCGGTTCTGGTATATCCGCTCGGTCGACCCGCAAACGCTGCTGTACACGGGCCTCACCCGCGACGGAACCTTCTACATCGAAAACGGGCAGTTGAAGTTCCCGGTGAAGAATTTCCGCTTCAACGAAAGCCCCGTTATCATGCTCAACAACGTGGAGGCGCTGGGTAAACCCGTCCGCGCCAACGGCAACCTGATTCCCCCCATGAAGATTCGGGACTTCACGTTCAGCAGCCTGAGCGACGCCGTGTAGTTTTGATTTACGTACCAGTATTACTTAACAGATACGGTAGGTACGTATTTTTGTCAGCTTCTGGCCTACGAATAGGCCTATGATACCGAATCGCCAACTTGATTAGTCGTTCGACAAACTCAGCCGGGCTACCCGTCAAGTTGGCGATCCAAAGCAGGTCACCATGAATAGCTTCAACGCTCCGCTTCTGGATGAAAAACCGGCCCAGTCCATTCTTCCGCTTTATGGCGGGGCTGAAAAGCCACTGGAGAAAATGACGGTCGATGAGTTGGAAGAGGCGGCGTCTCAGGTCTACCGGAAAGTGCGTGAAGCGGCTTTCAGCCGGGGATTGCCGGTTATCATCAAGCGTAACGGCCAGCTCCTCAAAGAATACGCGGATGGGCATACTGAGCCTTTGCCTTCATGAAACCGTTCTTCTACGTTGTGGCAGGCCCTAACGGAGTTGGTAAATCGACGGCTTCATTTCAGTATTTGCCCGCTGGGGTAGAGCTAATCAACTCCGATGACATCGCCCGGCAAATTCGGCAACAGCAAACGCACCAGGAGGTCATTCAACGGCTCACCAACGAAGCAGCCCAGGCGCGGATTCAGCAGCACCTGTCGAAGCGTGAGCCGTTTGCCGTAGAAACCAACCTACACGACGCCGAAACGTGGCAGTATTTCAAGGCACTGCAACAGACCGGTTACGAATTCCGGTTACTTTTTATTTGCCTTGACGATCTCCCGATTCTCTATCAGCGCGTCATCAATCGTCATGTACAGGGTGGGCATTTCGTTCGGGACGATGTCATTCGCGGCCGATATGCAGCGGGGCTTTCCTTGCTCAACCACTTCTTTGCGACACCTGACAACCTTACGCTCCTTGACGCTTCTGACCAGCTACAGGTCGTGTATCAGCGTATCGACGGTGAAGTCACTATTCAACAAACGCCGCAACCCAACTGGGTGCTCCTCAACCTGGCCGACCATATGACCAACGCCGGTAGTGATGCAACGTTGCCTGCTACACCTGCATCCATTGACGAAATCAGAGCCCGCTATCAACAGCAGATGGGCAAAAATCGCCCTGATTTACCTGATAGCCCTATTCACTAGTATTCGCTAACTCACTTCCCAACACATGAACCGCCGACATTTTGCCAATCTTATGGGCATGGGAACAGCCGGCCTGTTTCTTCCCAGCCAGTTGGCCGCCGCCATTCCTACCCTTGGCCGCCCCGTTGATGCGGCCGTCCTGCTCGAACGAGGGCTCGACGTGGCCGTAAAAAAACGACTCGCCGATGCTGCCCTCAACACGGCTAAAGCCAAAGGAGCCACCTACACCGACGTGCGTATTGGCCGCTACCTCAACCAGTTTGTGGTTACCCGCGAAGACAAGGTGCAGAACATTGTCAACACCGAAAGCTACGGCATTGGGGTGCGGGTGATTGCCGATGGCTGCTGGGGTTTTGCCGCCATCGTCGACGCCAAAACGGAAGCCGACATGGCCCGCGCTGCCGAACAGGCCGTTGCCATTGCCAAGGCCAACGCCCGCCTGCTCAAGCAGCCGGTGCAACTGGCGCCGCAACAGGGCTATGGCGAGGTGAACTGGAAAACGCCCATCCAGAAAAACGCCTTCGAAGTGCCCATTGCCGAGAAAGTCGATTTGCTGCTGGGCGTGAACGCCGCCGCCATGAAAAACGGGGCCAACTACGTCAATTCGGTCATGTTTCTGGTCAATGAGCAGAAGTACATCGCCACCAGTGACGGCACTTACGCCGACCAGGACGTGCACCGGATCTGGCCCATTTTCAACGTAACCAGCATCGACCAGAAATCGGGTAAGTTCGAGACGCGGCAGGCGCTGAGCGCGCCGTCGGGGATGGGCTACGAATACGTCCAAACCAACCCCGCCGACAAAGTCACGGGCGTGACCACCCGCTACAACAAGGGCTACGACATGCTCGAAGACGTGATTGCCGCCGCCCAGCAGACCAAAGAGAAGCTGTCGGCCAAATCGGTCGAGGCGGGCAAATACGATCTGGTGCTCGACCCGAGCAATCTGTG
This sequence comes from Fibrella aestuarina BUZ 2, assembly GCF_000331105.1. Classification (NCBI taxonomy): domain Bacteria; kingdom Pseudomonadati; phylum Bacteroidota; class Cytophagia; order Cytophagales; family Spirosomataceae; genus Fibrella; species Fibrella aestuarina. Next base: position 6,010,353 of record NC_020054.1, read on the forward strand.
GCTAACCATTCACGAGTCGGTGGGCCACCCGCTTGAGCTCGACCGCGTGCTGGGCTACGAGGCGAACTTCGCAGGTACGTCGTTCGCCACGCTTGATAAGTGGCAATCGAAGAATTTCAACTACGGGAGCAAGATCGTCAACCTCTTCGCCGATAAGCTGCAACCCGGTTCGCTTGGTGCCGTGGGCTACGACGACGAGGGCGTCAAAACCAAACAATGGGACCTGGTGAAGGATGGCGTGCTGGTCAACTACCAGGCCATCCGCGATCAGGCCGCGATTATCGGCGAAAAGGAATCGCACGGCTGCTGCTACGCCGATTCGTGGGGTACGGTGCAGTTTCAGCGAATGCCCAATGTCTCGCTGGCCGCCGGTAAAACGCCGCTGTCGGTACAGGACATGATCAAGGATGTGAAAAAGGGCATCTACATCGTGGGCGACGGTTCGTTCTCGATTGATCAGCAGCGGTATAACTTCCAGTTTGGCGGGCAGTTGTTCTACGAAATCAAGAATGGCGAAATCGCAGGGATGCTGAAAGACGTGGCCTACCAATCGAACACGCAGGAATTCTGGAATTCGTGCGCGGCCATCTGCGACGAGCGCGACTATCGCCTCGGCGGTTCCTTCTTCGACGGCAAAGGGCAACCCAGCCAGTCGAGCTCGGTATCGCACGGCTCGGCCACCACGCGCTTCAACGGCGTCAATGTGATCAATACAGCACGGAAAATATAAGGGAGGTCAGTTGGCTTCGCCGTCATTGGTGGTCATTCATTGTCATTTGTAGCCGATACAATGAATGACTACCAATGACCATCAATGACGGCGAAGCCAACTGACCACAAATTACTTTCTTCAATGGCTACCATTCTTTCCGAAGCAGAAGCGAAAGCGCTGCTGACCAAAGTCCTCAGTTACTCAAAAGCCGACGAGTGTGAGGTAAATATATCGGGCGAAGAACGCGGCAACATCCGCTACGCCCGCAACGAAGTATCGACCAGCGGCAGCCGAACCAATCAGAACCTGGTGGTGCAGTCGGCGTTTGGCAAAAAAGTGGGTACGGCGACCATCGACGAGTTTGACGACGCTTCGCTCCAGAAAGTGGTGCGCCGGGCTGAAGAGTTGGCCCGGCTGGCACCCGAGAACCCCGAGTACGTGAGCGTACTGGGGCCGCAAACGTACCTGAAAGCGAATGGCTTTTTCCCCAGCACGGCCAACCTGACGCCCGCTGCCCGCGCCGAAGCCGTGGCCAAAAGCCTCGAACTGACCCGCGCTGCCAACCTGACCGCCGCCGGCTTTATGGACGACTTCCGGGGGTATCAGGCCATGATGAACTCGAAAGGGCTGTTTGCTTACTACCCCAGCACGAACGTCAATTTCTCGCTCACCGTGCGCACCGCCGACGGCAAAGGGTCTGGGTACGTTGCCAAGGGGTATAGCGACGTTGCGAAACTCGACACGGCCGCCGCCACGCGCATCGCCATGCAGAAAGCCGCCGCCTCGGCCGATGCGAAGGCGCTCGAACCAGGCAAATACACCGTTATTCTGGAGCCAACCGCCGCCGCCGTTATGCTCGAACAGTTGTTTTTCAGCATGGATGCCCGTTCGGCTGACGAAGGCCGCTCGTTCCTGAGCAAACCGGGTGGCAAGACCAAGCTGGGCGAAAAGATCGTCGACTCGCGCGTGACGATCTACTCCGACCCGACCAACGCCGAGCTGCCCGCCGCACCCTGGTCTGGCGACGGCCTGCCGCAGCCCAAAAACGTCTGGATCGACAAAGGCGTGGTCAGGAATATGGCCTATTCGCGCTATTGGGCGCAGAAGCAGGGCAAGCAGCCCGTACCGTTTCCGAACAACCTGATCATGGCGGGTGGCACGGCGTCGCTGGCCGATCTGATCAAAGGCACGCAGCGGGGGATTCTAGTTACCAAACTCTGGTACATCCGCTCGGTCGACCCGCAGACGCTGTTGCTCACGGGCCTTACCCGCGATGGAACGTTCCTGATCGAAAATGGCAAGATCAAGCACGCGGTCAAGAATTTCCGCTTTAACGAAAGCCCGGTCATCATGCTCAACAACCTCGAAACGCTGGGCAAACCGGAGCGCGTCGTCAGCACCGAATCGGATAGCAACTACCTGATTCCGCCGATGAAGATTCGCGAGTTCACCTTCAGCAGCCTCTCCGACGCCGTGTAATTTTTCGTATATTCAGTCAGAAAATAGTCTTTGTCATGATCGCTCACACCTATCGGCTTCATCTGGATAGCCCGTTCGTTCGATTAGCGGACGTAGATGACCTATTGGGCAAAGAGGTGGAGATAACCGTTCGCGAATTGCCTCCGGCAACAGACGGCAATGCTCATCGCCTTGCCCAATTCTTGGACCAATCAGCCTCTTCGGCGTTCTTCAGCGCTATTGACGAACCAGCAGAGTGGCAAAAACGGCTCCGTGATGAGTGGGAATAGACTGTTATTGGACAGTAACATTGTAATCTATTTGTCGAAAAAGTCACTGCTAGTCAGTGACTTTTCTCGTCCAGATGATGAGTTACTGGTTTCGCTGATCACCTATATGGAGGTCGTCGGCTATCCGTTCGCTGACGCCAGTGAAGAGGCGTTTACGAAAACGCTTTTTTCGCTGTTGGCTCCATTACCTATTACGCAAGCTATTGCTGAGCGGGTTGTAGCCTATCGGAAAACAAGAAAGATAAAATTACCAGATGCCATTATTCTGGCTACAGCCCGCGAACACGGCTGCCAATTAATTACGCGAAACGTGACTGATTTTGTGGGATTGGATGATCAGGTCAGTATCCTAAATCCATTTGATTCCGATGTAAGTTAATACGGCGTCATTCTGCTATGGCATGCATTAACACGAAGAAAGCCACTGCTAGTCGGTGGCTTTCTTCGTGTTAATGCATGCCAGATATTTCTCTTTGAAAAGCTGTATGTGGTGGGCTTCATGGCCGGCCAGCACGTGAATCAGTGCCCGCACGCTCAACACATTCCCATTAACTACACCCACCCGAGCTAGCGCCGATTCGGTGAGGCTATTGAGTAAAAGCAGAGTAGCCGTTCGGACAGCCTCATACTCCGCCCAAATGTCGGTAAGCAAACGGGCATCGGCTCCGGAGTTGGGTACGTAGTCATCCTGCTCGAAACCCGGCAGGGGCGTCTGGTCGCCGCGGGCTATGCGAAGCGCACGATAGGCAAAAATTCGCTCGGTGTCGATCAGGTGAACCAACGCTTCCTTGATGCTCCATTTTCCCGGCGCATACCGAGTCAACGCCTGCTGATCGGTCAGCGAACCGAGTAACGCCCTTACGTCGTCGGGCTGTCGCTGAAGCAGGACAAGCGGGTCTGTTCCTTCCGGCACAAACCGCAGATAAGGGATGTGATAGGGGCTGTATTCGGCAGGGCCAGGGCGAGTGATCGTCATAATTCTCTTGGCGGGCGATGAAGTACCATATTCGTTTTCAACAGGTTAGGGCATGGTATAATGGCAGAAAACCTGCCGGGCTTTGCCGTCTTCATCCAGTTGAAAGACCTCCGAGGCAAGCCGGCCATTCACCGATGTATAGTGAATAACCAGTGTATTGATGCCCACAAAAACGTGATGCAGCGTAAAGTGCAGGTCAGGATAGGTGGCCAGCCCAAGCTGAAAATACCGCTTCAACGCCTGTTTGCCGGTTACGCAGCCTGATTCGTTGACCTGCAACAGCGGAATGAAAGGGGAATAAAATACGACGTCCTCCGTATAATGCGCCAGAATGGCCTCTAGGTCGTGGGCATTGAAGGCAGTGATCCAATCATTGGCAAAGTGGTTGGCTTGTTCCGACGTCATCATCGTTCATCTGGTTTTGATTCATTGTTTCCTAGGAATTCAGCCGTGTAATGTTCGTTGTGTTTCGGCTGGGCGAACTTGTCCTGATTGAATTGCCGGGATGCCCCTCTCGGAATAGACAACGACGTCCAGTTGGTGGCCAGCATCTTACCCAACAGCACAATCTGCCCAACATGGTAGGGGTAATGCGCCAGTTGCCGGTTGATGGCTTCCCGAACAGAATGCCCCTGATTACGGATGTAAACCGTTTTAGTCAGATCCTCTTCTTTCAGGGCGCGGAGGGTGCTCAGCAACACGTGCCAGCCCTCGTTCCAACGCTGTAGCAACTCATCGCGCGACCAGCCGTCGTTGTCAAACTCAGCCTCCCGATCGCGCCATGTTTTTTCGCCATCGGTCGTCAGAAAATCCGTCCACCGGCTCAGCATATTTCCCCACAGGTGTTTGACGACGGTGGCCGCACTGTTGCAGGTCGGGTTATACTGCCAGTTCAGTTTATCGTCGGGAATCTGGGCCAACGCCTTTTCGCCCAGTTGTTTGTAATACTCGAATTGGTTAATCAGATCCTGTAAGGTGTCATTCGGCATAACGTATGGCGTTTAGTAAACCATCAGCACTATCTTGTTGGAGGCAACCCCTGACAACCTTGGCGAGTTGTTCTTCGCCGACACGGGGAAGCGAGTCCCTCAAGCTACGCTTTTATGCAGCCCAGCGGTAAACTGGCGCTAACTAGGGCAAAAGAAGGCAGCAGGTACGTTCCTGAACAGAGGCACTTTGCTCCATTTACCGGCATACAGTTGGCCGCCTTACGCCTGCCGGAACGCCAACCAACTGTATGGCTTTTTTAGGTGAAAAGTGTATGGTAAAGCGTACAGTAAGCCCGCTTACTTTTGCCCAGCATCGACTCGACAGTCGCTAACAGCAAGCCAATGGTTGTCTTCATCCCTAAATACCAGCAGGTGGCCCGTCAGCTTGGCGATAAACTCCGACTGGGCTTGCTGGCCGAGGGCGACAAGCTCCCCTCCGTCCGTACGCTCAGCCAGGAACTAGGTGTCAGCATCAATACGGTGCAGCAGGCCTATTACTACCTGGAAGCCGAAGGACTGGTAGAAGCCCGCCCGCAGTCGGGCTATTACGCCCGCACGCAGGGCCAACGGCAGCAGCGCGTACCACGCCGATCGGCGCCGCAGGCCTTGCCACAGCAAGGGAGCCCGTTGGATCTGGAGTCGATTCTGCTACGGCTGATGCGACAACAGCGCGAGGCCGACTGGCTTCCTTTTTCCATGAGTGTGCCAGCCCCCAGCCTATTACCTATCCCAAAGCTGACCAGGGCTTTCCAGCAGGCGCAACGCAACATGCCTCATGCCGGTATTGGGTATGAGCTGATGGAAGGGAATGCAGCCTTACGGCGGCAGATTGCCCGCCATGCCCTGTTCTGGGGTGGGCAGCTCACCGACGAGGAGATTATCACGACGGAAGGCTGCACGGGAGCCATGACGCTGTGCCTGAAGACCGTCACCCAGCCGGGCGATACCGTCGCTGTGGAGAGCCCCATCTACTTCGGTATTCTCCAGAGTATTCTTTCGCTAGGGTTAAACGTACTCGAACTACCCACCGACCCCCTGACGGGCATCGATCTCGACGTACTCGAAACGCATATGCAGGCGGGGCAGGTGCAGGCCTGTTTGTTGGTGCCTAACTTCAGCAATCCGCTGGGCAGTTGTATGCCCGACGCGCACAAGCAGCGGCTTGTTCGGTTGCTTGAAAGGCATCAACTGCCCCTTATCGAAGACGACCTCTACGGCGATCTGCATTTTTCGGCCTACCGCCCACGCCCCTGCAAAGCCTACGACGAACAAGGGTGGGTGCTCTGGTGTGGTTCGTTCAGCAAAACGCTGGCTCCCGGTTACCGGGTTGGCTGGGTAGCGCCGGGGCGATATTACCACGCACTGCTCCAGATCAAGCGGTATCAGGCCGGTTTTTCACCGGGTATCACCCAGCAGGGCATCGCTACGTTTCTGGCCAACGATCGTTATGAACTGCACCTTCGGCGGCTCCGTCGGACGCTGACGAGTAATTGCCAACGCTATCAGCTCGCCATTCGGACTTACTTCCCCAAAGGCACCCGCATCAGCGAACCACAGGGCGGATTCACCCTATGGGTTGAAGTGGACCCGGCTGTCGACACGATCGCGCTGGCCGATAAACTGGCTCCGTTTCAGATCAGCATCATGCCCGGTCAGCTGTTTAGCCTTCAGCCCCAGTACACCAACTGCATGCGGCTCAGCTACGGCCTGCCTTTTAATGAGCGGGTCGAATGGGGCCTGCGCCAGATTGGCCACTGCATCCACCAACAAGTAGCCCGATGACTCGACACCTACAGATCGGCAAACAGAGCCGGCTAAACGCTGTTTTCACCGTCCTGCTGAGTTTGCTCTGGCTACGGGCCACCCCGGCAGATACGCCCCCGGTGCGGGAGCAGTACCAAAAGTTTGAGTACAACGTACCCATGCGCGACGGGGTAAAGCTCTACACGGCGGTCTATGTTCCCCGCGATGCTTCGGCCCAACGTACCTACCCGCTGCTGATGCAACGTACCTGCTTCGGGTCGGCACCTTATGGCCCCGACCAGTACAGAGAGGATCTGGGGCCATCCCCTACCCTACAGGTCGACGGGTACATATTCGTGTATCAGGATGTGCGGGGGCGCTGGGCGTCGGAGGGGCGCTGGACCAACATGACCCCTTTCGTCACCAGTACAAAACCGTTGCCTAACGGTCAGCCCCCGGTTGATGAAAGCACCGATACCTACGATACCATCGACTGGCTGTTGAGGCACCTCAAACACCACAACGGGCGGGTTGGGCTTTGGGGCGCGAGTTACGCCGGTTTTTACGCGATGGCGGGTGCCGTTAACGCGCATCCCGCGCTGAAAGCGACCTCGCCGCAGGCCCCCATCGCCGACTTCTTTCGGGAAGATATGCACCATAACGGGGCCTTTACCCAACTGGCGTTGCTGGCTTACCCACTCTTTGGCGAAAGCCCACCCCGGCCAACCACCAAGCCGTGGTTTGCCGATGCGCTCATTGAAACGGGCACCCAAACCGAGTTCGGCTGGCACAAGAAGCTGGGGCCGCTAACCAACGCGCAGCGGTATCTGGCCCGAAATACGTTCTGGCAGCAGACAGTGGCCCATCCCAACTACGATGCGTTCTGGCAGCGGCGAAATCTGTTACCTCACCTGCACCAGATCCGGCCCGCCGTGCTGGTGGTTGGGGGCTGGTTCGACGCCGAAAACCTGTACGGGCCGCTGAGTATCTACAAAACACTAGCCAGACACAGCCCACAGGCCCGGCCAATGCTGGTGATGGGACCATTTGGGCACCGGGGCTGGTCGCAGGAGACTGGCCATACGCTCCACAATGACCTGTACTTCGGTGATAGCCTGGCTACCTACTACCAACGCACGCTGGAAGCGCCTTTTTTCCACCATTACCTGAAAGGCGCGGGCGACGGCCAAACCGGCCTACCCAAGATCTGCCTGTACGATACAGGACTGAAGCGCTGGCAAGCCTTTGACCAGTGGACGTTGGCTACCTCCCGCCGCCTGCGCTGGCACTTAGACCCGAGCGGCCGATTGACAACAGCGTTCCCCGGCTCAACCAGCGATTCGGCTAGCGATTCAGTCCGTTTTCGGGAGTATGTCAGCGATCCGGCCAATCCTGTACCGTACTCCGAAGCGTCCCTGACCGCCGAGCCGGATTTCAGTGCGTTGTTTAGTTATATGTCGGCCGATCAGCGGTTTGCCAGCGCCCGACCGGATGTGCTTACGTTTCAGACCGATACCTTATCCGACAACCTGACCGTGGGGGGCGAAATCACGGTTCGGTTACAGGTCAGTAGTACCGGTACCGATGCTGACTGGGTGGTGAAACTCATCGACGTGTACCCGCCCAACGAGCCGAACCATCCTTACCTGCCCAACCCCCAAACCCAGTTGGCCAACTACCAGCAGTTGGTCCGAGCTGATGTGCAACGCAGCCGGTTTCGCCGGAGTTTCGAGAAGCCCGAACCATTGACGCCCAATCGGGTCACCGATGTAACGTTTCGCCTGCCCGACGTACTGCATACGTTCAAAAAGGGGCATCGTGTTATGATACAGGTGCAGAGCAGTTGGTTTCCGCTGATTGACCGCAACCCACAAACGTTCGTCAACTCGATCTACAAAGCCAAACCAACCGATTTCCGGTCGGCTCGGCATCGAGTCTATGGCCGTTCGGCTATCGAGGTAACCCTTCTCCCTTAAATTATGCAAACACCGATTTACATTGTCGGGGCGGGGGCCATTGGGATGACCCTGGCCGTTCTGCTGCGGCAGGCGGGCAAAAACGTCGTCTTACTACGGAGTCGCCCGACGAGTCAGGCAGAAGCCGACGTGCTCATCACCGTCGAATTCAACGACGGAACCAGCCAGACAGCCCGGCTCCCCATCGGCACGCTGGACGACATAGACCGCCTGCACGGCCTTGTTTTGCTGACGAACAAATCGTTCGGTAACGCTGAACTGGCCCGGCGGTTACGGGGCAAAACGGGCGACTCCCCGCTTATCCTTCTTCAGAACGGACTGGCTATCGAGCAACCCTATCTGGAAGCGGGTTTCCCGCAGGTTTACCGCTGTGTGTTGCTGGCTACCAGTCAGGTACGTACCCCATACATGGTCAGTTACAAGCCCGTGGCGGCGTCACCGGTGGGTGTTATCCGGGGAGATGCGTCGGGGCTGGCTGCGCTGGTCGAGCAGATCACGACGACCGACTTTCCGTTCCGGGCCGAAAAGAACATTCAGGTCGCGATCTGGGAGAAGGTTGTTACGAACTGTGTGTTCAACGCCATCTGTCCGCTGCTGGGCGTCGACAACGGTATCTTCCACCGGAATGCATCGGTGCTGGCATTGGCTCGTGAGGTGATCAGCGAATGTGTGGTTGTGGCGGGAGAAGCGGGTATTACGCTGGATAGTCAGGCAGTCGAGCAACGGCTACTACAAATCAGTCAACGCTCTGACGGTCAACTCATTTCCACCCTGGTCGATATTAATCAGGGGCGCGAGACGGAAATCGGCACGTTAAATCTGGAAGTGGCCCGCCTTGCCCATCGGCTAGGCAAGCCCGAGCTGGCTATACGTACCCAGCTACTCGGGGAGTTAACCCGCCTCAAAGCCGAAGCCAGCCGATCTACCACTGGCGGCTGACTGACATTCACCCCACTAAAAAAGCCTTATGCGCAGGATTCGCATAAGGCTTTAGGTATACAAGCAACCCTGTCGGGCAGGTATTAATAGGCTTTGGGGATCACCTTTCCCTGGTTCAGCTCCCACAGATAACCGTCGGGGTCGGGGAAATAGATTTGGGTGACGCCATCGAACCGTACCTGCTTATGGTAGGTGATATTCTTTGACTTCAGGTACGCTTCCGACTTGGCGATGTCATCGACGAACAGGGCAAAGTGGCTGGCGTTTTTGTCGTGAATAATCTGTTCGGTATCGGGGCGGCCCGCCATCAGGTGCAGTTGCTGGCCGTTGCCCAGATCGAACCACGAACGGATGGCTTTCAGGTTTTCGGGCACGGGGATGGGTTTGAAGCCCATCACGTCGCGGAAAAAGGCCGTGCTGACGGCCATGTCTTTCACGTGCAGCGCCATATGGTTGTGGCCCACAACACCCAGTTTATCCTGGGCGACGGCCAGTTGGGCAAGCAGCAGAAGAGGAAGAAGGAAGCGCATGATGCTCTGTTGCGTTTGATGTCTAACGGTTATCGTCACCCGGCGCGTATAAGCCGGCGAGTACCGTCAGATAGCAAACCAGAAAGGGCGACCTTCTTACTTCACCACCGCCGTGCTTTTAACCCCGTCGGCGGTTTGCAGGCGCAACACATACTGCCCGCTGGGTACGTTGGCTAGCCCGATGGTGCGCCGCTGCTGGCCGCTGGGTACGTTGGTTTCGGGTTGGGTCAGCACGGTTTGCCCCAACAGGTTCACCAGCGAGAGCGTCAGGGGGCCGGGTTGCTGCGTCGTAAACTCGACCGTGAGCTGATCGGCGGTGGGGTTCGGAAAGACGCGCAGGTTGATCGCCTCCTGCGTAGCCAATACCACCGCCGTTCCGCCGGTGGGGGGCGTTACCTGCTGCGCCCGTTTCAGAATCCAGTTGTTGGGGTCGAACAGGGCGCCGGTCACCGCGCCGCTTCCCGTAACGGTAAACGACTGAACGGGCCGATCATTGACGACCGTAACGATTCGATCGCCCGCCGCCGACTGCACTGTCACCTGGATGGGCATCGTAAACGACGTAGGATTGCTGCCCGCCGTTTGTGTCAGGCTCAACACCGCCGTGCTGGTACCCGCCACCGGAGCGATCGACCACTGGTAGGTGGGGTAACGTTCGCCATAAACCCATTCTTTGAAAAAGTAGTCGAGCGGTTGCCCGGACGTTTGCTCCATAATGCGCTGAAAATCTTCCGTCACGGCCGTGCTGTATGACAGGGGTGAAGTCGCGTAAGCCCGCATGCCCTTGTAGAACGTGCTGTCGCCCAGCACGCCCCGGAGCATGTGCAACACCGTAGCCCCTTTGGCATAGGAGCGGCCTGAGTTGAAGATTTCGTTGATGCTGTTGACGTTCTGCACGTAGAGCGTACCACTCACCAGTAAGGCTTGGTTCATGAAAGCATCCATATAGGCTTTATAGGCCGTTCGGCCGCCGATGGCCTCCTGATACACGGCTTCGCCATACGACGCGAACCCTTCATTGAGCCAGATGTTCTGCCAGTCGCGGCAGGTGATTTTATCGCCAAACCACTGGTGCATCAGTTCGTGCGAAATCACGTTGCGAGTCAGGGAGTTGGGAGCCATCGAGCTGATCGTCTGGTGTTCCATACCGCCCGCGTAGCCAAACTCGGCATGGCCGTATTTTTCCCGGATGAACGGGTACGGGCCAAACAAGTTGGAAAAGACCCGCATCATGGCGTTGGTTTCGTCGACGGCCGTTTTGTAGGTAGCTGCATCTTCGGGAAAAAGGTAATGCGTCACGGGCATCGTCTGGCCGTTGTAGCTGAAGGGCGTGTCGTACTGCTGGTAGTTGGCGCAGGCGATCGAGATCAGGTACTGGGCGATGGGGTAGCTGTTTTTCCAGCGGTACGTCTTGGTGCCGTCGGCGTTGGTCGTGACACCCTGCAACAGCCCGTTGGACACCGACACGAAAATGGGCGCGGCCGTAATGCTCACCGCCGACGAATCGGCCTTGTCGGCGGGGGTATCTTTGCAGGGAAACCAGTTTGAGGCGCCGTAAGGCTCGCTCAGGGAATAAATCAGCGGATTGTTAGGCCCGCCCGAGCCGTGGGTCGTAAAGACGAAGGCGTCGTCGGTGTTTGGGGGTACGCCCTGGTAGTATACCGTAACCCGGCCCGTTTGCCCCGCGGCTAGTGTCTGCGGGAGGGTTATCGTTAGGCGATTGTTTGCGTGTGCGTACGTCAGGCGCTGGCCGTTGCTCTTGACGGAGTCGACTTTTAGCACTGAGTTGAGGTCCAGAAAAAACTGGCTGATCGCGCTGCTGGCGGGGCGCAGGGTTACGGTCGTCGCGGCGGTCAGGTAGTTGGGCGTGTGCGTCAGGCGCAGGTCGAGTCCGTAGTAGGTGACGTCGATGGTCGCGTCGCCCGCCGACTGCACGGCGGGCCCCAGCAGCCGGGCCGATCCCTGACTCAGTCGACCCGGTTGCCCGAAAAAACGCACCTTCCCGGCCACGCAGGCATCGGTTCCGGGTACGTCCATACTGCCCGAGCCGGCGGGTACGTTGGTCTGCGCCCACACGCTGGTTGTCAGCAGGCAGCCTAGCAAGAAGAAGTAATTCATAAGCGCTGTCACCTAGCACCGCGGGGGATTGCCGGTCCGCTGACGGACGCGGATCGTTGCGGCCGCTACTTTAGTTGGATTGAAATAGTTTTTCCGGCTTCGCCGACGACCACTTTGCAGTCGTCGTAAGACGGGGCCGACATGCGAGGGCGTACGTTGTTGCTGAATCCATAGGGTTCGGTGGGGATACCAAACATCTTTTTGTCAATCTTGTCGTTGCCGTTTACGTCGTGGTAAATAGCCAGCGCGTAGGTGCCGGGGTCTACCTCAAACGTCGCCTGAACCGTCCGGCCCGTTGCCCCAATCGATTTGGCCTGTGCGGGTTTGGCTTTGTCGGGGAACCCGTTCTCGGAGGTGAACAGCCCGAAGCGCACCTGCCCTTTCAGCTCCCGGATGTTCTGGGCTTCGACGGTCAGCGTGGTTTTTTTGACGGGCGGATGGGAAGTAAACAGGCTGGTAAGGGCAAGCAGGAAAATAAGCATGGTGGAAACTGTTTTTGGATAAACGAAATTAACTTGCGTACTGATGCCCCGTACGCAAGTCGCATGATTGTACATCCCGCCCCGCCCTCAAAACGCTGGATTCTGAAGCCCTTCCCCGATGCACCGGCCCAACAAACGGCCGTTGAATCGTTGGTGCAGACGTTGAATATCAGCCCATTTCTGGCCAGCCTGCTGGTACAGCGTGGCGTCAGCAACTTCGAGGAGGCGCGTACGTTTTTCCGACCCGAGCTAACCCATCTGCACGACCCCTTCCAGATGCGCGACATGGACCGGGCCGTTGAGCGATTAACGCGGGCGATGCATACAGGTGAAAAAATTCTGATTTACGGGGACTACGATGTCGACGGTACCACGTCGGTATCGCTAATGTACGGTTTCCTGCGCACGCTTTACGACCGCCTCGATCATTACATTCCCGACCGCTATAAAGAAGGGTACGGTATCTCGAAAGCGGGTGTGCAATGGGCCGCCGACAACGGGTTTACGCTCATCATCGCGCTCGACTGCGGCATCAAGTCCATCGACCGCGTGGCCGAAGCCAACGCACTGGACGTCGATTTTATCATCTGCGACCACCACCGTCCGGGCGACGCCCTGCCTGATGCGGTGGCCGTGCTCGACCCCAAACGCACTGACTGCCACTACCCGTATAAGGAACTGACGGGCTGCGGCGTGGGCTTCAAACTCCTGCAAGCGCTCTGTCAGGTACGTGGTCTGCCCGAGTCGACGCTTTGGCCCTACCTCGATCTGGTGGCAGTGAGCATTGCCTGCGACATTGTGCCGATCACGGGCGAAAACCGGGTGCTGGCCTATTTTGGGCTGAAACAACTCAATACAGCGCCCCGGGTTGGGCTTTGTGCGCTGCTGCGCGTGGCAGGCTTTGTGAAAGAACACGAAACCTGCCCCCCACCCGAACGGGCGCTCGACATCACCAACGTGGTGTTTGGTCTGGGGCCGCGCATCAACGCCGCCGGGCGCATCAAGCACGCCCGCGCTGCCGTGGAATTGCTGCTCTGCAACACCCACGACGAAGCCGACGACCACGCCTACGGCCTGCAAACGCACAACAAAGACCGGCAGGACCTCGACAAGAACATGACCGAGCAGGCGCTGGCCATGATCCGCAACGACGAACTGTTAATAAAGGCTAAATCGACGGTGCTGTTCGATCAAAAATGGCACAAAGGCGTTATTGGGATAGTGGCATCGCGGTGCATCGAGCAATTTTACCGTCCCACGATCATCCTGACCGAGTCGAATGGCAAAGCGGCGGGGTCGGCGCGGTCGGTGGCAGAGTTCGACGTCTACGAGGCCATTGAAGCGTGCTCGGAGTTGCTGGAGCAGTTTGGCGGACACACCTTCGCGGCGGGGCTCACGCTCCCCATCGAGAATGTCGACGCCTTCCGGCAGCGGTTTGAGGAAGTGGTATCGGCTAAAATCCGCGATGAGCAATTGATTCCGCGCGTCGAGATCGACATTCCACTCGATTTCAGCGAGATCAACGGCAAGTTTTACCGGATTATGCGGCAGATGTCGCCGTTTGGTCCGCACAACATGTCGCCGGTCTTCCGTTCCGACGAGGTGGTGCTGGTGGGCGAGCCGGTCGTGATGAAAGAGAAACACCTGAAGTTTACGTGCCGTCAGGTACGTTCGGGGCACTCGTTCACGGCCATCGGTTTCGGCATGGCGGTGTGGGCCGATCACCTGCATCAGGGCGAACCCTTCTCGATCTGCTACTCCATCGACGAAAACCACTACGGCGGCACGTCATCGCTGCAATTGTATTTGAAGGATATTCGATTAGGGTAGTCAGTGAATGGATAAACTGCTGTTGGCGTTCGCTCTAGCTTTACCAACTTTGGCCAGTAGCCAAGGTCTTCCTAAAGGGGTCTACAGAGGGAATGAGCTCAATTTCTTGTTATGCTACCTTACTGTTACGGATTCTACTGCAGAAGTTGAGTATTTCAACAAGAAGGGCGGTGAGATATTCGGCCATCTGCCTCCTACCCGGGTACTCCTAACTCAGAAAAATAGTCCACTTTACCAGTCAATGGATGGCATCATTCGTGTCTATAAAAGGACAGGCTATTTGATGGTAGAAAAGAAGAAGTACGCTAATGTGAAGGTACGCTTGATGGAGTCAGGGATGGCTCAGCTTATCGATTACAGAAGACGTAATATTCTTTTTAAAAACCGTCTTCGTTCTGAGAAACCGCGTTCATCTAGCAGTGAACCAGATTGAAGTCACCGATCCACGATCATCCCGAAAATCCGCTTCATCCGCGCCCCATCAATCCCATATGATTCTCAGAACTGAAAATTTAGTCAAGAAGTACGGCAGCCGCTTTGTCAACAGCAATGTGTCGTATCAGGTCGCGCAGGGCGAAATTGTGGGCTTGCTGGGACCGAACGGCGCCGGTAAAACGACCTCCTTTTACATGGCCGTGGGGCTGGTGAAACCTAACAGCGGTAAGGTCTACATCGACGACCGCGACATCACCGACCTGCCCATGTACAAACGCGCCCGGCTCGGGCTGGGGTATCTGGCGCAGGAAGCCTCGGTATTCCGCGACCTGACGGTGGAGGAGAATATTCTGGCGGTGCTGGAAATGACCGAAAAGCCCAAAGACGAGCAGAAACGGCGTGTGGAGGAGCTCATCGACGAGTTTCACCTCGGCCACGTGCGTAAGAACCTGGGCAAAGTGTTATCGGGAGGGGAGCGCCGCCGCACCGAGATTGCCCGCGCCCTGGCCGTCGACCCGAAATTCATTCTGCTCGATGAGCCATTTGCGGGCGTTGACCCCATTGCGACCGAAGACATTCAGAGCATCGTAGCGCAGTTGAAACACCGCAACATCGGGATTCTGATTACCGACCACGACGTAAACGCCACGCTATCGATCACCGACCGGGCCTACCTGCTGATCGAAGGAAAAATCTTCAAACAGGGGTCGGCCGAAGACCTTGCCAACGACGAGCACGTCCGTCGGCTGTATCTGGGCCAAAACTTCGAGCTGAAGCGAAAAGTAATGTAGCGCCGCGCTAGTCCTTTGTTTCGCTGCGGCCAGTCTTACTCAGAATGCGGATGCGGTAGACGATGGTAGATGGAAAGTCGGCCACTCCGTTGGCATCTGGCTCTTTGTGTGGCGCCAGTCGGGCGGGGCCAAGCCGCTGTAGCGCGTGCTGCCGTTCGTCGCCCTGCAACTCTTCATACACGCCCTGCACGACTACACTCCGCCAGCAGGTGGGCGTGGCCTGTTCATCGACCTCAAAACAAACCGACGGATTTTGCCGGAGACTGCGGGTTTTGCCCCCTTCGCGGGTCTGCCCGTAAATGGCCTGTCCATCGTACAGGTACGTTACCGGCAATACCTGCACCTGCCCATTCTCGGCATAGCCAAGCCGCCCAAAGAACTGATTGCGGAGAATATGGTCGGTTACTTCCGGGGTCAGGTCACGTAACATAGCGGTCGGGGTTTGTCTATAAAGCTACCTAAGTGGGTCTCGTTTTTCCCGACTCCCGATCAGCCTATCAGGTGATTTCGCTCAACCGGGCAGTATCGGCCTAGCTATGGGCGCGGTGGCATTGCTGGTGGTGAGCCAGAGGGGCTGGGTACGTGTCCGGGCCAATACGTCAGCCATCATCTCCATTAAATCTTGATCATCGACGAGCCAGCCATCATAGGGCCTGATGAGCAAATGGAGCGTGGTCGCGTGTTCGGGGCTGGCCAGCAGCGTCTCGGTGGTCAAGTTGCCCAGCTTGGCATCACCCAGCATGGCAACCCACTGTTGCAAATGGCCCTCAGCGGCGGCTTTAGCCGGACGCAGCACGTCTTTATGCAGCGGTTGGTCGGGCGCCAGATCGTAGGGCAGCACCACGGTCAGCCGCGGCGCTGGTTGAGTGTGAGCAGTCAGCCAGTTTCTCAGCGTCAGAGCCGAATCGACCGAGCCATCGGTTACGTACAAGAGGGAGTTCATCAACGGGGCAGTTCGTTTACCTCAAAACTACCCCACCCACCCGCGCCAGCGGCTGACAAGAATCAGCGCTTTGATTGATTTATGGCACGTGTCAGGCAGCTCCCACCGGGTACGTTACCCCAATACTTCGCGCAGTACGGCCAGCGATTTTACCTCGCCGAGGTTATCGAAATGAATACGGTAATAAGCCACCAGGCCATCGAGCAGGTCGGCGCGCTGGGCCCGATTGAGCCGAACGGGCGTGTGGATAGGCGTGCTCAGAAACGTGTTGACAGCCTCGCTCATGGTGTCGTCGGCCAGGAAGGGCACCGAATGCTCGCGAAGTTGGGCTTCAAACTCGCCCGCACTTTCGGGACCAAAGCCCAGGAACGACGCCAGTTGCAACAGAAACGCGAGGTGGAAATTTTCGTACTGCTCGGTGGCTTCTTCGAGGTACACGATCGACGTGAGCAGAAACCGGAACAGCGCCGGGTTGCTGGCTTCTTCTTTCAGCGTTTTGGTGAGCATCTCGGTCACGAACAGGGCGATGCTCGACTTAGCCACTTCGAACGGAATGTGCTGAAACGGATAGGGCGTTTTCACCTCCGAAATCCGGTGCAGGTCGCGGTCTTCTTTGTAATACACGACCATGTCGAGCAGCGTCAGGGGCTGGAAAAGCGCAATCCGGTTGGTTTTGCTCTTGGCCGACCGCACCCCGTTGATGATGTAGCTTTGCAAGCCAAACGCTTCGGTATAAACGCGGGCAATAATCGATGATTCGCGGTAACGGATGTAGCTAAGGGCAATGCCCTGGGTTTTGTGCAGCATGAGCAAACGGGACGCAGTGACGCTACTTTATCAACAACCGAAGCGCTCAAAAAGTACCATTAGGGGCTGCCTTACCAGCCAGTTATTGAGTTGAGCAACAATCTACCCCGGCTACGCGTTGGACAATGCAGTGACCATTAACCTACCATTTCCCGTTGAAAGCTTTTCTACTTGCTGGCTGTTTGCTGCTATTCGTAGCGCTGTCAGGCTATGCACAACGCGATACGTCGTTTTATCGCACTACGCCCGTTCCGGCGCATCTACGGCCGATTGAACGGGCCATTGGCTCGTCGGCAATCGGTAGTGTGTATTTCTACGGCGGTAAGCGCCTGACGTCGGCGGCCTCTTTAGAGATTCCTTTTTTTGAACTCAACGATCCGCTCGTCAACCGGCATTACCGCAACTACCGCACCTGGACGACCGTGAGCCGACTGACGGCACTCGTGCCGCTGGTTTATTTCTTTACCCGGACCAAGTCCGTCGGGTTCAATTCGGGCGAATATTGGACGGTTTACGGTGGCAGCATAGTGCTGGCGTTCGGTACGGTGATCGTCGCCAACACGCAGGTCAACAAGGCCGTGGCCCGCTACAACACCATGCTCCGGCAAGTGCCCCGCGCCGAGTACCGCGTTGGGGCCGCCCTCGCCCCTACCCCGCTGGGTACGTATGCCGTCGGCGTAGGCGGGACGGTGCGGTTTTGACAAGACGTTTGAGGGTTGACGGTTCGCGTTTAAGTTGGCTGACGTTTTTTGTCATTCCGACCGGCGGACCGGTCGGAATGACAAAGAAAGCCGATCCCTCATTTCCCGTCAAACACCAGCACGACGCCTTTTTTGCCGTCGCCTTCACTGGCGATGTAGAGCGTGCCGTCGGGGGCAAAACAGATGCCTTCGGGCTGGCGCAACAGCTTTTCGTCGAGCGGCACCAGCGATTTCACCTTGCCCGAGGGCGTCATAACCAGCAGCCGGTGCGCGGCGCTCGACAGCACGTAATAGTCGCGGGTTTTGGGGTGTACGGCGATCCCTGACGGCTTAAATTCGGGCAGATCCGGCTCAAAGGCGCGAATGTCCTCCTGTTTCAGCACCGTTCCCTGAAACAGCGTCTTGTGCTGCAGGCTGTAGAGGTAAATCGTTTTGTCGAGCCCCTTGCCATCTTTAGTAGCCAGCACCAGCGCTTTGAGTTGCGGGTCGTAGCCGAGGCCTTCCATGTCATTTTTGCCAGGCAGGTCAATCTTTACGTGGCGCGTCTGCGGGCTGCCGCCGATAATTTTGATGCCATCGCGCGGCTCCATCTGGTAGAGTTCGCCGTCGCTGCGCATGATATACAACTGCCCGTCGACAAACTCGACGCCTTCATAATCACCGTTTTTACCGAAGATGTGCTCGTCGGCGACGGCGTGGGTACGTGTGTCATAGATAAACACTACGCCCAGTTCGTCCTGCACACAGGCGAGTTTGCCCGGTTTGTAATAGCTCAGGCCCGAAATTTCCCGCAGGTCATTGGGAAGTTTGTGGGTCTCGGCGGGCTGGTCGAGCGCATACGGAATCGGCGCACTGACGACCGCCGCCTGCGTGGTTTCGGCAGGTTGTTTTTTTGCAGGCTGGCAGGCGGCCGCCACCAGTACACTGGCAATAACCAAATTGAGGCGCATAGTTATAGAGCGTCGCTCCAGCAAGCCGGCTCAGGGTCGGGCCGTTAGGTGTAACTCAATGGGGCGATTTGGGCGCAAGGTAATTAACGGTTTGGGCCTGACAAGACGGGTATTAGCCGGTTGGAAGTCAAACCGCTGCACCAGCAAGGCCAGCAGAATCTGCATTTCGAGCAAGGCGAACTGATTGCCAATGCATAAGCGCGGCCCCCCACCGAATGGTAAATACGCGTAGGCGGGGCGTTCTTTCTCCTGCTCAGGCAGGAATCGGTCGGGGTCGAAGCGGTCGGGGTCGGGCCAGTGAGCAGGGTCGCGGTGCAGCAGGTACGGGCTTACCAGCACTGTATCGCCCTTTGGAATACGAAACGGGCCAATCTGATCCTCGCCCAGCGCCATCCGGCTCATCGCCCAGGCGGGCGGGTACAGCCGCAGTCCTTCCTGCACGACTTGCAGCGTGTAGGGCATGGCCCGAAAGGCCGCGATCGACGGCAACGTACCTGGCGCGTAAGGGCCCAGCGTGGCATCGACTTCGGCGCGCAGGCGGGCCAGTACGTCGGGGTGGCGGGCCAGCAGGTACGTTGTCCAGGCCATCGAGACGGCCGTGGTTTCGTGGCCCGCCGTGAAGAGCGTCACGCACTCGTCGCGCAGCTGCTGCTCCGACATCCGCCCGTTTTCCTCGTCTTCGGCATACATCAGCATGTCGAGCAGGTCGTCGTGGCGCTCGCCGGTCCGTTGGCGGTCAGCGATAAGGCTGTAAATCAGTTTATCGACCCGCTCACGCGCCTGCCGAAAGCGGATGTTGCGCGGCGTAGGCCAGTGCTGCGGCCATTTGATGGGCGACAGCAGCGAATCGTTCGCCAGTCGGTTGAGCGTATCAAGCGCGTTTGAGAGGCCGTCGAGCGCATCGCTGCCGGTTACGTCCGTGCTGAACAGCGTCTTGCAGACGATGCGCATGGTCACGTCCATAAACGCCTGCGACGTGTTCACGGGCGTTGTCAGGTCGTGCTGTGCCAGTTCGTCGATCCAGGCGGCCGATTCCTGCACCATGGTTTCACCAAGCAACGCAATTTTCTGCCGGTGGAAGGCCGGTTGCGCCAGCCGCCGTTGTTGCCGCCAGAAATCGCCATCGCTGGTAAGCAGCCCTTCGCCCAGAAACCGCTTCAAAATGAGAAAGGCGGGCGACCGGCCGTAGTTGCGGTGGTTTTCCTGCAACACGTGTTTGGCATCTTCGGGCCGGAAAACCAGGTACTGATTCCGCCCGCCGATGTTGATCTTCACGATCCGGTCGTACCGCTGAAAGAGCCGGCCGAACATCGCCAGTGGATCACGCGCGATTTCGAGCGTGTTTCCAACAAAGGGCAGGCCGGGATGAATGGGAGCGTCCATAAACAAAAATAGTCATTGGCCGCGCGTCAACTACGGTTATTCATTGCTTTTCACCAACGAATTCACCGACGGAGGCGCGGCCAATGACCACGGTTGTCTGAGCGGACGCAACGCCCGCTTATTTCACGCTCGCATAGCCCAACTGAAGGGCGTTGGGTTTGCCGGGGCGGCGCAGTTCGTAGGCCACCACCAGTTGATCACCCACTACGAGGCCGCTTGCATTCTGGCCCTGCTCCGAGCCAGCCAGCCATTGCATGTCGGCGGCTTTTTTAGCGTTAACCACACGGTAGGCAATGGCCGTAGTGGGGGTTTCGCCCGCGCCACGTACCTGCTGCCACAGTAACACGCCCCCGTTCGGTGCTTCAACCAATGAGGCCCCTTTTGCGGAGGGATCTTCAACCACAGCCAGCCGCTCGCCTTCCTGCGTGACGACCCGTACACCCGCCGTGTTGCTGGTGGTACCCGAGAACCAGGCTACCAGCGCCGATTTACCAAGCCGCACCGCGCTGGGGCCGCTGTGTGGGCAACCGTTGATCTTCCAGTTATCGGCGTAGAGGTTTTTAGGGGCCGAAAACGTCTTGCCGTTGTCGGTCGATTGCAGGCGCGAGATGTCGCGGATGTCGTCGTTGTTGTCCCGGTAATAGATGTTCAGCGTTCCGTTGGCATCCACCAGCATGCTGATGTTGCAGCAGTCGCAGGCGACGGGGTCGATGATGCGTTCAGGCTGAAACTGCCCGTTCTGGCTCACCACCAGCCGCAGGTTGCGCTCTTCATGCTTGGTGCTGCCCGCTACGTCTTTCAAGTACGCAATGGCAATTTCGCCGTTGCTGAGCACGGTCGCGTCGAAGAAACCGCGCAGCAGGTTAGGCGTTTTGTCAGAATCGACGGGCTGGGGCTCCGTCCAGGTACGTCCCTGATCGGTCGAGGTGCAGGTTACGATCTGCGTCGTAGCCGGGGCGCGACGGCCTCTGGGCTTTTCAGCAGCCGGTGCCGCTGGTGCGGCCGCTGCCGGCTGATGATCGCCGTGGTTCATACCGGCATGGTTTTCGGCCGGTGCGGCGGCCGGCGCAGTCGGCTGGGCCGACTCGGTACGTAGCGTGAACACAGCTACCAGCGTGCCGTTGGGCTTCGCCAGCACGCGTGGCTTCATCAGCGCGCTCGCGCCGATACCGTTAGCGGCATAAACCAGGTTTTTTTCGGAAAAGGTTTTGCCTTTATCAGCCGATGTGGCCGTGTACAGGAATAGTTTACCGTCGGGGTCTTTTTCGGTCCAGGACAATAAAACGTTGCCGGCAGGTAGCCGGGTCAGCACGGGGAGGGCTACGGCGCGGGTATCGTCGGCCACCAGCGGATTACCGGGACGACAGAAAGCCGGGCTGGCCAGCAGCAGAGCCGTCGCGATTGACAAGAAAAAACGCATGGTCGTGATTGGTTCGTGTGATTTCAAGGGCAAAAGTATACACTATTTAGAATCTTTCAAATCAATAATTTAACTATTGATTGTCAATGCCTTCAACGATCAAGTTGGGTAGAAATAGTATAACTACCTATTAAAAAAGCGCCACCGGACGAATCCGATGGCGCTTTCTACGCACTAAAAGTGGCCTTAGCTATTCACGACTTCTCCGCCGTTGACGTGGATAACCTGTCCGGTGAAGTAACTGGCGTCTTCCGAAGCCAGGAACACATAAGCGGGGGCTAGCTCAGCAGGTTGGCCGGGGCGCTTCAGCGGTACGTCTTTCCCAAACTCAGCCACTTCCTCGGGTGATTTGGTCGCGACGATCAGCGGGGTCCAGATCGGGCCGGGCGCGACGGCGTTAACCCGAATGCCCCGATCGACCATGTTCTGCGACAGCGAGCGGGTGAAGGCCGTAACGGCGCCTTTGGTGGCTGCGTAGTCGATCAGCGATTCGCTGCCCCGGTACGACACCACCGAGGTGGTATTGATGATGCTATCGTTGGCGTTCATGTGCGGCAACACGTTTTTGGTCAGCCGGAACATCGCCAGGATATTCAGCTCGAAGGTCGCCTTCATCTGTTCGTCGGAGATGCCCGTGAACTCCTTCTGCTCGACGTGGTTCGCCGCGTTGTTGACCAGAATGTTGATGCGTTTGTAGGTGCTGAGCACTTTCCCCACCGCCTCGCGGATGTGTGAAATGCTGCGCAGATCGCCGGGGATGAGCAGGCAACGCCGCCCTTCGGCTTCTACGAGCCGCTTGGTTTCCTGCGCATCCTGCTCTTCGCGGGGATGGTAGCAGATGGCTAGGTCGGCCCCTTCGCGGGCGAAATGCACCGAAATGGCGCGCCCAATACCCGAGTCGCCGCCCGTGATGAGCGCAATTTTATCGACCAGTTTATCGGCCCCCTTGTAGTCGTCCCGGATGTAGATGGGGCGGGGGTTCATTTCATATTCAAGACCCGGCTGTGCATCCTGATGCTGCGCCTGGGTAGGGATTTCCATTTGATCCATGATGAGGGTGGTTGGCGTTTCGAGGGTTAAGCGTTTACAATCGTGCCGCCGTTGGGGTGTAGCACGGCACCGGTTATGTACGAGGCGTCGTCGGAGGCGAGGAAGACATAAGCGGGAGCCACCTCGGCGGGTTGACCGGGGCGTTTCATGGGTACGTCCTTCCCAAACTGCATAACCATCTTCGAATCCATCGACGACGGAATCAGCGGGGTCCAGATCGGGCCGGGCGCCACGCCGTTGACCCGGATTTTCTTCTCGGCCAGATTGCTCGACAGGGCCCGCGTGAATGTCATAATCGCGCCTTTGGTCGATGAATAATCGATCAGATCGGCGCGACCCTGGTAGGCGGTGATCGACGTCGTGTTGATGATGGCGTCGCCCTCGTGTAGGTGCTTCACGGCGGCTTTCGTCACCCGGAAAAACGAATAGATGTTCGTCTCGTAGGTTTTCACCAGGTCTTCATCCTTGATCTTCTCGAACTGATCGTGGACGTACTGCACACCGGCGTTGTTGACCAGGATGTTGAGTTTACCGAAGTGCAGCACAGTATCGTCGACGACCTGCTCGCAGAACTTAGGGTCTTTCAGGTCGCCGCTCAGCAGCAGGCAATCGCGTCCTTCGGCTTCGACCAGGTCTTTGGTGCGTTGCGCATCGGTTTCCTCGGCGGGCGTGTAAACGATCGCCACGTCGGCCCCTTCGCGGGCGAAATGAATGGCCACGGCGCGGCCAATACCCGAATCGCCGCCCGTGATGAGGGCCACTTTGTCTTTGAGTTTATCGGCGCCCTTGTACTGATGCCGGATGTATTTGGGCTCAGGCACCATTTTGGCGTTGGAGCCGGGTTGCGGTTCCTGATGCTGTGGCGGAATGAAGCTGTCCATAAGTCGTTGTCTACCGGCTCGGCCGGGTTGCGTATCTGACAACGATAATGGAAAACCGGAAGGCGTTGTTTGGATAAATCTATCGAAATAGTGGGCTACTCCGCTTAAACCCAATTTTATCGGTAGCTCTGCGTCGTTTGACAATAGATCTTTTGTCAACATCTTTAACAAAAAATCTATTGTCAACTGTGTTGCCGCTGCTTCCCTTCAACTTCTCTCGCGATCCGTACCTGCTCCTCGACTTTTCGGCCAGCAACCCCGATCTAACTACGCTTGACCTGACCAATATCGACGTGTTCAACGACTATGTGTTCGGGAAGCTACGCGCCGCCGGAGCCGTAGTGGGCGTTGGGGGGTATAACGAGCACCGGGTCGTGTACCGGAACAGCCCGCACTTCACGCCCACGACCGACGAAGCCCGCGAAATTCACCTCGGCATCGACTTTTGGGCCGAGGCCGGTACGGCTGTCGTCGCGCCGGTTGATGGGGTGGTGCATAGCTTCCGCGACAACGCCCAATACGCCGACTACGGCCCAACAATCATCCTGGAACACCAGACGGAGGGCTTTCCGCGCTACAGCCTATACGGCCATCTGTCGCGGGCGTCGCTGGTCGGATTGCAGGAAGGGCAACCGTTCAGGGCGGGCGACAAACTGGCTGAATTGGGTCCCTACCCCGAAAATGGCGACTGGCCGCCGCACCTGCATTTCCAACTGATGCACGACATGCTGGGCCTGCACGGCGATTACCCCGGCGTCTGCAAACCATCGGAGCGATCCCTCTGGCTCGCCCGCTGCCCCGACCCGAATCAGTGGCTGGGAATTGAGGGACTCTAGGCGGGTTTAAGGTTCAATATCCAAAGTTCAAGGTTCAACGTGGCTGGCGCAAGCGTATTACTAACGCGACAGCCACGTTGAACCTTGAACTTTGGACATTGAACCTTAAACCTATTCACAACCACCTCCCCAACGCGCGGAGGCTGTTGGCGTTGTGGGCGGGCAGGAACCCATCAAGCAGGGGCATAGCGGCCTGCATGGCGGCGGTGTCGGGGCGGAAAGTGGGGTTGCCCGCCAGCGGGTTGAGCCACACCAGCCGGTGAGCCTTGCTTTTCAGTTTGGTGAGGGCGTCGGTGAGCAGCGTGGCGTCATCGGTGTCCCAGCCGTCGCTCAGGATCAACACCAGCGTGTGTTTGTTGACCAGCGACAGGTGGTTCTCGACGAACTGCTGGAGCGAATACCCGATTCGTGTGCCGCCGCCCCAGCCCGTCACCGTGTCGGCCAAGTGGTGCAGGGCCTCGGCGAAAGGGCGATTTTTGAGCGACTGCGTAACGCGGTGCAATTCGGTGCTGAACACGAAGGTATCGATCCGCCGGTAGACCGACTGGAACGCATACATAAACTGGATCAGGAAGGTGCTGTATAGGTCCATCGACTGGCTTACGTCGGCCAGAATGACCACGTTGAACCGGTTTTTGCGCGGCTTCTGGTAGATCAGTTCGAGCAGTTCGCCTCCGCGCCGCAGGTTCGTTCGTAGCGTCCGGGGCAGGTTTAGTTGCCGGGCCGCCTGGGTACGTTGCCGCCGCCGGTTGGCCCGGCGGGCGAGCGTCAGCGACAGTTCGCGGATGTGCTGCATCACGGCCTGTAAGTCGTCGGGCGCGATGGCCGAGAAATCCTGCCGGGCCAGGTTCTGCTGCGTCGAATAGGTCGTCAGCGTGGTTTCTTCCGTAGGCTTGTTACCGTACAGCCACGCCTTGAGCTGATTGAAATCGGGGCCCTTCTTCGGCTGGGTACGTTGCCGGGGGTTGGCCCCGTCTTTGGTTTTCGAGTCGACGGCTTTTTCCAACTCTTTCCAGTACTGCGCAAACAGCCGGTCGAAGGCATCCAGGTCCTGCGCCCGCCGACACAACACCGTCCGCAAGGCGAGCCAGAGCTGGGTACGTTCGCCCAGATCCACCTGCGCCAGCGCCAGCAGGGCCGTAGCGGCTTCGTCGGGCCCGACCGCCAGGCCATTGGCCCGCAAGAACCGGCAAAAGGCCACGATGTTGTGCGATAGGCTGGTTCGGCGCGTGATCATAGGTAACTTGACTTACGGAAACAGTGCTGACAGTCAACTAAGGGCAACTTAAACCTTATTTCACGTTAGGTACGTCTGTTGATTGACAAAAAATGATCGCGGTAGTAATTCGGGTGCCGAAAAGCTCCCAATTCGGTTTTACCCTACGGGAATTACGGCCGTTAGGCTTTCACTACGTCGGCTGCCGGCAAGCTAATCAAAAACGTAGAGCCTACACCCAGCTTGCTGTCGACAGTGAGCGTGCCACCGTGGGCTTTCGTAATGATATCGTAGCTCAGACTCAGCCCCAGCCCGGTGCCTTCGCCGGTGGGTTTAGTGGTAAAAAACGGCTGGAAAATCTTTGTTTGTACAGTCTCAGCAATACCTATCCCATTATCGGCTACCCGGATCTGCACGTGTCCATTATTTTGTTTTGTACTGACCGAAAGCGTGGGTACGTAGTCGGCAGGGCTTGTTTTGGCCCGCTCCTGCACCGCATAGAACGCGTTGGTGTAGAGGTTGAGCAGCACCCGCCCGATGTCGGGCGTCGCTACGTTTACGTCTTTCATTGTGGCGTCGAAATCAGTTTGCACGGTTACCGGAATGGCCTTCCCGTTTGCCTGCTGGCTTTCCTGCGCCAGCCGCAGGTATTGGGTAGCCAGCGTGTTGAGGTTCGTGGGCTGGCGGTTGGCCGAACTCATGCGCGAGTGGTCGAGCATGCCTTTCACGATAGCGCTGGCTCGCCCACCATGTTGCCTGATTTTTTGCAGGTTCTGGCTCAGATCGCCAAGGAGTTCATCGGTGTAGCCCTGCTCGGTTTCAGGCAGATGAGGTAGTGAGGCCTGTTTTAAGTCATCGACCAGTTCGGTGCTCACCTCCGCAAAGTTGTTGACGAAATTGAGTGGGTTCTGGATCTCGTGGGCGATACCAGCCATCAGTTCACCCAACGAAGCCAGTTTTTCTTTCTGGATAAGCTGCGCCTGCGTGATGGTCAGGTCGGCCAACGCTTTTTCCGCTTTGTCGCGTTGGTGGTTGATCTCGTCGCGCTGCTGCTGGAGCATCTGGTTGACCCGGTGTTTCTGTCGGTTGTTGCGGTAAAGCAGCACGGCCAGCAGCATAAACACCGCCAGCGCGCCCACCAGCACGTAGAGCATCACCCGCGTTCGGTAGGCTTCCTGCGCCTGTAGCGACGCTTGCTGCCGCATCTGCTCGTTGAACTCAATCGTCTGAAAATTGCGGGCTTTGTCGGCGCTTTCCAGGCTGTCTTTGGCCACGGCGGCCCGTTTCAGATAAGCCAACGCCTGCTCAGGAGCGCCCTTCTCGTGGAGGCTCGCCAGCAAGGTGCTGGCACTTAATACATTGGCTGGCAGGTTGGCCACTTCGGCCAGAGCGAGCGCCCGTTTAGCGTACACAATGGCGGAGTCGGGTTGCTGTTGTGCCCGGAAGACCTCGGCCATTTCCAGATAAGTCTGGCTAAGGGTGCTGTTGTTTTCAACCGACACCGACGCCGGAATACTCTGCCGGTAGTAGGTCAGGGCCAGCGCATAGCTGCCTAGGCGTTTGTAAATGTTGCCCAAGTTGATCAGCTCGATCTGGGCGTCGCTGGCGTTGAGCCGCCGGGTGATCTCGTAGGCGCTACGGGTGTAGGCCAGCGCCGAGTCCAGTTGATTCAGAAAGGCATAGTCGGAGCCGATATTCGAGAGGGCTGTCCGCTTCAGGTCATTGTCGGCGAGTTGGTCGGCCAGCGCGCGGGTCTTCTGGAAGTAACTGATGGCTTTGCGCGAATCCTTGCGTTCAGAATACACGATGCCAATGTTGTTGTAAGCGCGGGCCAGGGCATTGTCATCGTGGTTGGCTTCGGCAAGCTGCCCGGCGGCCAGGTGCGTTTCCAGCGCTTTGTCGTAGTTGCCCGTCAACCGCAGAATGGTGCCAATCCGGTTCAGGATACGGGCCTTTCCCCGCTTGAACTCAATTCGTTCGGCCAGTTGAAGCCCTTCCTGTGCGTACTGCATCGCCACGATAGGTCGCGAATACATCAACGAGCGCCCTAACTGATCGAGCAGGACCACGCGGGCCGTGTCGGGCATGGATTGGGCAAGGCGGGCGGTCAGGCTATCCGACAGGCTACGCTGAGCCAGCGCAGTCTGGCACCAGAGGTAACCCAGCGTGAGATACAGGAATCGTTTCATAGGCTGTCTATCCCGATACGTACCTGAAAAAGGCCGTTGTACTCCTACCCTCGTTTGCTTGCCTGCAAAGCCAACCTAAAGCTTTTTCAGGGTTAACGTGGGGTGTTAACAAATATAGTCCTGCGCGCCATCTAAGCCGGTTATCAACTAACTATATTTACTCAAAATCCACCCTTCATAACTAGCTGTGCGTCACTTAATTCTACTGTTATTAACGTTACTGGGTACGTTCGGGGCCAATGCGCAGCGACTTCACGTCGTTTATGCACTTGAACAGAACGACCGCGCGCTGGGACTCGTCACCCTGGCGAACGATGAACTGATGACGCAGGTGATGAAAACGGTGGAATGGGGGCTGGGCTACCCGATGGCGATCACGTACCTGCCGAAGGAGTCGTTTACCGGCGTAGCGCTCAAAAAGACACTCGCAAACCTCAAAACCGGCCCCAAAGACGTGATCGTGCTGTACTATTCAGGTTTCGGCCTAATGCCCACCCGCCCCGCCGACTCGTTTGCCAACTGGCGCTTTACCGACGTGGCGCAACGGGGGTTGGCTGTGAGCGACGTCGAGTCGTGGTTAATGGCCAAAAAAGCGCGGCTACGGGTCATTATCGCCGATTGCACGACCGAGCGTATTCGCAACGATAAGTATGTAGCGGGTGGTATTGGCGTGGGGCCCGATCTACGAAAACAGGTGGTCCGGCGGTTATTCCAGCAACCCTGCGGTCTGGTAAAACTGGGCAGTTCCCTACCGACCCAACTCGCGTGGATTCGTGAAGGGATGCCAGGAACCGTGTTTACGATTGGCTTCAACCAGGCCTTTCAAAACCTGCTCCTGAGCACCGTCGATTCGGCTAGTCTGGCCCGTGTGTCGTGGCCGTTTCTAGTCGAGAACACGGCAGGGATGATGAATAACCTGTTGTACAAGCTGCCCTTTGGGCAACAGCCCGTGCTGGAAGTAAAACCCTGCCAGCGTCAGCCGGGCAGCGTGACTCCGCCAACGGTGGTTGACCCGCTGGCCAACGAAACCCTGAGCGGCTTATTCAGTGCCCTGCTGTTGAACCCCGACTCACTACGACGCGCTCAACTGACCAAAAAACTGCTGGCCCTATGCGACGATAAAGCAACGGTGGCCGTAAGCCGGTTTATGAGTCACGAGCGCTATGATGACCCATTGGCGATCAACACGGTGCCGCTATCGTATCCGTTGCGAACGTACCTGAGCCAGCTACGCAATCCACTGGTACCCGTACCGGCCACTGGTTCCGCCAGCCCACCTGTGCCAATCAGCTCGCTACAGGTCATTTCGGTCGTGAGCAAAGAGGCGGATATGGCCGCCCCAAAACCCATTAAAAGCTTTGCGCTCCGCGAAGACTGGATAGATTACTAGCGGAAGCACACGCTGGTAACCTGTCCAGCCGACGGTAGCCGGGGGGTGCCCGTAGAGTACGGGCCTGTTCCGGGGCATCGTACCGCTGATCATAGATCATACATCGCTATGAAACTACTGCTACTTCTCGCCGGGCTCCCCTCCCTCCTGCTGGCGCAGGGACTGACCAACGACGATGCCCGCTATACCAGCCTGCCGCAAAAACGATTGGGGCAGGCTGTGTTACCGTCGCGGGTCGATTTGTCGGCCTACGTACCGGACGTGATCGACCAGGGCAAATTCAACACCTGCGTAGGCGTATCGGTTGGCTATTACCTGCGCACCATCCTCGAAGCCAAACGGCGCGGGATCACCAACAAAGCCGCCATCAACGGGCTACGGTTTTCGCCCGCCTACCTTTACAACCAGATCAAGGATGCCAACGATGCCGATTGCGTATTGGGAGCCGAAATCAGCCGGGCCCTCGACTACCTGAAAAAAAACGGACTCCCTACGCTGACTCAGCAGCCCTATCCCGCCTGCCAAACCACGACGCTACCCAGCCGACCCGACTCGCGCCTGCTCGACTACGTGCGGCTGTTTGCCCTTGCCGACGTACCCGACGACAAAGTGGCCGCTACCCGAAAAGCCCTTGCGGAGCAATCGCCCGTGGTGATTGGGGTGCAAACGACGCCATCCATTCGTGACCTGGCGTTCCGAAACAGTTTGTTCTCGCGTATAAAGACGGGGCTGGGTCAATCGGCCTCACAGGCTGACTTCTCACGCTGGCAACCCAGCAAATCGACATCGCTGGGTTTCGGCCACGCCATGTGCGTGGTGGGGTACGACGACGCCATGTTTGAGGAAGGCGCCTTTAAAGTCGTTAACAGTTGGGGGAGCAGTTGGGGCGACAAGGGCTATTTCTGGATCAGCTACGCCGATTTCGGGCAATATGCCAAGTACGGCTTTCAGGCCTACGTGCCACCCGTTACCAACCCCGGCAGCATTGTCCTGTCGGCGGACCTGACCATTTCGCTGGGTACGTTCGTGACGGGTACGGCCGTCGACGTCGACCGCTCCCGGATAGGCACAAAACTAATGGCTTACACGGTCAGGCAACCGCAACGGACCGGTACGCCGTTTTCGTTCAGTGCCGACGTATCCAAACAAACCTACCTCTACCTCATTACGGTCAATGCCGCCGATAGCGTGGCCGTCAAGTTATTTCCCGAGTCGGGCTTTAGTCCACTCATCGGCCCCAACACGCACATGGATTTACCCAACGACAGGCTGCTACGGCTAGACCGGTACACGGGCCTCGAATACTGGCTGTTTCTGTTTTCAGAGCGAGCCATCGACGTAGACAGCTACGTCAGGCGGATCAATGCCCAAAAAGGCCCATTCCCCGACCGGGTGTTGGCGGCTTTCGGGCCGGCGCTTGTACCCTATCAGCAGGTCAACTACAAGGACAAGAAAATGGGCTTTTTCCTGAAAAGCCAGCACCGGGGTCAGATCGTACCGCTACTAGTCAGCATGAAGCACATACCCTGACTACGCCGCCTTACGCCGGGAACCAAGCAGGTAGCCGATGACCAGGCCGACTACCACGCCGATACCGAGCGACAAAAAGTCGATGCCGGTTGATTCGTTACCACCACCGTCGCGGTGTACCTGGGCGAAGGCGCTACTGGCTACCGATAGGAAACAAAGCGCAGAGAATGTTAATTTTATCATGATTATGAGGTAGTTACATGAACGGAAATCACCTCAATGTACCGCAAAACGCGCTCTTTCCAAGAATAATTATTGAGCGCTGCGGGCGCCAACGCCTGCAAGGCAGGTCGCCAACAGGAGCCCCCTTTTTTTATGGCAACGGCAGCGAAAACCGTGCATACGGAACGGGGCCTTTGTAGAAGGTATCGCTGACGGCCTGCATGCCAAACCGGCGGTAAAAATCGGCGGCGTCGAGGCGGGCATCGCACCAGAGCCTTTTCGCCCCCAGCGCGCGGGCCTGCGCAATCACGTGGTTCAGCAACAACGTACCCACGCCCTGCCGCTGGCAGTCGGGGCGGGTGGCAAACTTGCGAAACCGCGCGTCGGGGCCAGCTACAAACAACGAAATCACCGCGACCAACTCCCCATCGCGGAACGCCCCGTAATGATGCCCCTCGTGGTCATTATCGACCTTCACGAAGTCGAACGGTTTATCGGGCCAAAGCACGGCATGGCGCAGTGGGTACGTTTGTTCGGGCGCGATGGGTTGGATGATGCTCATCTACAACTAACAGGATTAAATGTTTTCTAAATTCCTCCGCAAACAATGACATATATTAAAATAAATATAGAATAGTAAATGCATCTAATTACTGAATCTCATAGCAGTTGAATATAGCTCAAAGACCAAGAACCTAAAAATAAAAACCACAATAACATCTCTATAGAATAACAGAATTACTATTTCAGGAATTTTTTAAAACTCAAACTAATCAACATCTGAAAAAAATTATCCTTCTAAACTATTTCCCTCAGTCGACTTTCTAATAATTGTCGCCTTAGTTCTGAAAACTCTTTGAAATTCTCCGGAGACAAATCACACTCAGGAATAAAATGTCTGACTTTAAATTCTACTTGTTTTCTATTCTCTGGGAAATTAATTTTCAACCATTCATTGAAAGGTTTATCTTGCTTTTCAATATTCTCTTGCCCAGCTAAAAGCTGAAGATTTACTACAGTATTCGAAGAGTAAGAATAAGAGACAGTATTCCTTGGATGAATATGATCAAGGTGAGGTTTAATATCAAAATCTGGATTTCCGTATATAACAGAAAGTAAATTATAAACTCCTCGATCTCCATAAGATGTCCACAAAAGGCTTGAGATTTCTTCTGAATTAAACGATAAATTCCTCGAAGTATTTTTCACAGAATCCTTCAAAGAAGAAAAATCAAAATCTTTCTTTTCTTTAATTGATTTCCTAAAATATATCAATAGAGCGTCTGTTTGACCGCTAAACGTCCTTTTTAAAATTGTTATATTGATCCATTTCAAAATTTCTTCCCGCTTATCTCTGTAGTGCGTAGATGTCTTAAAAGATGGATCATGTTGATAATTATGTAAATAGTATGCGATTGGCAAAAAAGCGTTATAGCTATAAATATTACTGTAATCAAAACCAAACCTATTAGCTAGAGCTACAGTCCTTAATAATGAAACTTTTATCATATCCCATTGATCTTCAATCTTACTCATATTAACTCTATTGAAATTATCTACTTTAAATCTTATATCATTTATGTCGGCAAGATACAAACATGCTTTTAGTATCCAATCTTTTGTTATGCCCCAAAAGCCTAAGCTTCTTAACTCATCATACAAGCGGTTAATTTCCTCCCTGGCATCTTTTTTCAACCACTGTGCTGCAGCTGTAGAAAACAGCATATCAGAATAACTCAGATTCACACCGCCACTATTAATCCTTATGAATATATTTAATACTTTATCAAGTTCGGTTGATTTTTCTAAAAAGAAGTTTATTAACTGGGTCTTGTTTACAGCTTCGTAGAGCCTATATAAAATCGAAAATGGTTCTTTACTAGCATTCAATTGTTTTTCATGTATATAATTATTAATATCAGTCAAATCATTTATTTTCAATATATCAGAAACTTTATACCAAAACATATCATCCCCCCTAACATCTGCTTTATCTTTGGTCAAAAACTGAAATTGATATTTACCTGATTCATCATTTGAAAGCGATGATATATTTAAATATAATTCACGTTTAAAATAATTAGCCTTTACACCTTTCCTAGTTTTGTAATATCGCTCCCCATAACTACCCATCAAACCAATATAAAAACTAGTCAACCTCTGCTGTCCATCTAAAATTGCAGTGAAGTCACCGTTCAAACTAGCCAAATTAGCTTTTTCATTATGCTCGCCAATTTCTTCAGTGTAATCTTTAATAAACTCGTAGAATTGATAGTCATATCTATTTTCATATTTTACTTGCCAAAACAAAAACGAATTAATGGGAAATCCTTGCATAATACTATCAAATAGCCTTTCGATTCGCTCTGGTTTCCACACAAACTCTCTTTGGATTGCTGGCAAAAAATATTTTCTACTATGTATATTTTCGACCGCTTCTCTAATTGTAATTGGAGTTTGAAATGACATGTTTAGCTTATTTTATCTTTCTTATTAATGAGTGAATTGGTCCGTAAAGTCCTCCTACAGTAGAAGCTGTCTTATTTGCAGTTTAGCAATAGACCTATATTACAAATATGTACACGAGCCATGTAGCAAACAAAATAAAAGCAAACTAAATGCTAAAACTATGCAGTGCATTTTCCTTGTACAGTCACAAGCTTTCCCACTTTGAGACGATACCGGCTTTTTCGTACAACTCGCTGAGCGATAGCTGCACCTGCCGCATGTCTTTCCAGTCCTTCAGCATAACACCCAGCGTTTGTTCGATGATGGCTTTGTCGAGATGGTCGATGTGGAGGGCGGCGAGGGCCATGGCCCAATCGAGGGTTTCGGCAATGCCGGGCGTTTTTTCGAGCCGCAGCGACCGCACCGCCTGCATGAACGCCGTGATGGGCCGGGCCAACGCCTCGTCGATGTCGGGAACTTTGGCCAGGATGATGCTCAGTTCCTTGTCGTAATCGGGATAGTCGATGTAGAGGTACAGGCAGCGGCGGCGCAGCGCTTCCGACAATTCGCGAACGCGGTTGCCCGTCACGACGACGTGGGGGATGTGCGTGGCCCGGATAGTGCCGATTTCGGGAATGGTAATCTGCCAGTCGGACAGCAGTTCGAGCAGGAAACTCTCAAAATCTTCGTCGGCCCGGTCTACTTCGTCGATCAGCAGGACGGGGGCTTTCGGGTGTGTGATGGCCTGCAACAGCGGGCGTTTGAGCAAAAACGTATCCGAAAACAGCGTCTCTTCCAGTGCGGGCAACGTACCTGATGCCTCGGTTTGATCCGCTGGCGGGGTGGTGATCGCCCCGTTCAGTTCCAGCAGCTTCAGGTGCAGGAGCTGCCGCTGGTAATTCCATTCATACAGGGCGTGGTTGGCGTCGAGCCCTTCGTAGCACTGAAGTCGGATCAGGTCGGTGTTCAGCGCCCGCGCCATTACCTTGGCAATCTCAGTTTTCCCCACGCCCGCCGGCCCTTCAATCAGCAGCGGCTTGTTGAGCCGCAGGGCCAGAAAGACCGACATGACGATCTGTGGATCGGTCTGATAGCCCTGGTTTTCGAGCAATGTCTGAATGGATTCGCGGGTGTGTTGCGGCATGGGATAAAGATGGGAACGCAGATGACACGGATAGCTGGATTTGCACGGATTTTTAGGATACGCCTGGCTTACTGACCCATGCAATGCCAAAATCCGTGCAAATCCACTCTATCTGTTTCATCCACGTTCTAGTTGTCAATTAACGGCTTGCATCGCCCGTTTGAGGTACACGTTGGCCAGGTGCTTCCGGTATTCTTCGGAGGCGTAATGGTCCGACATGATCGACACGCCGGTGGCGGCATCGGCCTCCTGCCCGGCCTTCAGTTTCTCTTCAGCAGCTTTGTCGCGGAAGGGTGCTTCCGACACGCCCGAAAACGCCACGCGCAGGCTACCGTCGGCCTGTTTGACCACGGCACACCCCACAATGGCGTAGCGGGAAGCGGGTTGAGAAAACTTCTGGTACGTCATTTTCGCGCCCGCCTGGATGGGGACACGTACCTGCGTGATCAGTTCGTTTTCGTGCAGCGCCGTGCTGAACAGCCCCGTAAAAAACTGCTCGGCTTTCACCGACCGGCTGCCCGACGGCCCCTGCAACACCAGCGTGGCGTCAGCGGCAATGACCATCGCGGGCCAGTCGGCCGAGGGGTCGGCGTGGGCAAGAGAACCGCCGATAGTGCCCCGGTTGCGCACCGCCGGATCGCCGATATGGCTCGCCCCGTCGGCAAACATGGGTAGGTGTTGTTGCACCAATGGCGAGCTTGCAATGGCACCGTGGGTGGTGCCCGCCCCGATCACAAGTTCGTTGCCATCGACCGAGATGCCTTTGAGTTCCTCAAGACGCCCCACATCGACCAGCGTGTCGGGGGCGTTGAGGCGGAGTTTCATGGCGGGGATGAGGCTGTGTCCACCCGACAGGGCTTTGCCGCCATCGGCCAGCAGCGCCACCGCATCGGCCACGCTGTTAGCCCGTTTATATTGGAAAGGGTATGTTATCATGGGGAAAAGTCATTTATGGTCATTATGTGGTCATTCGTAGTCATTGATGGTCATTAATTGTTTTTTACAACGAATGACAATCAATGACTACGAATGACCACATAATGACGTTTCATCAATTCATGGCTCGCCAGACGCGTTCGGGGGTTAGCGGCATCAGGATGTCTTTGACCTGATGACCACCACTCCAGAGGGCGTCGATGACGGCGTTGACCACGGCGGGCGTGGACCCGATGGCTCCCGCTTCGCCCGCGCCTTTGACACCCAGCGGATTGTGCGGGCAGGGAGTTTCCTGTCGGTCAGTTTCAAACATCGGCAGGTCGTCGGCGCGGGGCATGCAGTAGTCCATGTAGGAGCCGTTGGTGAGCTGGGCGTTCTCGTCGTAAATCGTGCCTTCCAGCAACGCCTGTCCGATCCCCTGCGCCAGACCGCCATGGATCTGCCCTTCCACTATCATCGGGTTGATCACGTTCCCGACGTCGTCGACGGCGATCATGCGTTTCAGATCGACTTTGCCGGTTTCTTTATCGACCTCCACCACAGCGATGTGACAACCAAACGGGTACGTGAAGTTAGCCGGATCATAGAAGCTGGAGAAATCGAGGCCGGGTTCCAGACCAGCGGGGTACACGTGGGGTACGTAGGCAGTCAGGGCCACGTCGCCGAACCCGATGCTCTTGTCGGTGCCTTTCACCGTCCATTTGCCTTCGGCGTACTCAAGGTCGCCCTCGGCGCATTCGAGCTTGTGGGCCGCGATCTTGGCGCCTTTTTCCAGCACCTTGTCGATGCTCTTCATGATGGCCGAACCACCCACCGCCAGCGAGCGCGAGCCATACGTACCCATGCCAAACGCCAGCGCGTCGGAGTCGCCATGCACCAGATCGACGTCTTCCATCGGGATACCGAGTTTATCGGCCACCACCTGCACGAACGTGGTTTCGTGCCCCTGCCCGTGCGAGTGCGAGCCGGTAAACACACTCACCTTACCCGTGGGCTGCACCCGCACCTGCGCCGATTCATAGAGACCGGCCCGGGCACCCAACGCACCGACCACCGCCGAGGGCGCAATGCCGCAAGCTTCCACGTAGGTCGAGAAACCAACGCCGAGCAGTTTGCCGTTGTTAGCCGCTTCTTTCTGGGCTTTCCGGAAGTCGTCGTAGCCCAGCATGTCGAGGCCGCGCTGCAGAACGGGGGCGTAGTTGCCCGAATCGTACTGAAGCGCCACCTGCGTCTGATAACCCGGTTGCTCCACACCGTCGAAGGGCGGAATGAAGTTCTGGAACCGAAGCTGAGCCGGGTCTTTGCCCATTTCGAGCGCGGCCAGATCGATCAGGCGTTCGAGCAGGTACGTTGCCTCGGGCCGGCCCGCGCCCCGGTAGGCATCCACCGCCACGGTATGCGTGAACACGCAGGTCATGTCGATGTTGATCTTGGGCGTGGTATACAGGCCCTGCAACAGCGTGCCGTGCAGGTACGTGGGTACGGCCGGCGCAAACGTCGACAGGTACGCGCCCATGTTGGCGACGGTTTTGATGCGTAGTCCCACGATGTTTCCCTCCGCGTCGAAGCCCATTTCGGCTTTGGTCACGTGGTCGCGGCCGTGTGCATCCATCAAAAACGCCTCCGACCGATCCGACGTCCATTTGACGGGCTGCCCGAGTTGTTTCGATGCCCAGGTTACGAGCGCTTCTTCGGTATAATGGTAAATTTTTGAGCCGAAACCACCGCCCACGTCGGGGCCCAGCACGCGCACTTTGTGTTCGGGAATGCCCAGCACGAAAGCGCACATCAGCAGCCGGATCAGGTGCGGATTCTGGGTCGAGGTGTAGAGCGTGTATTTGTCCGACACCTCGTCGTAAGACCCGATGTAGGCGCGGGGTTCCATCGCGTTGGGCACTACCCGCTGGTTCACAAATTCGAGCGTGGTCGTGTGCGCAGCCGTTTCCATGGCGGCATCGACTTCTTCGATGGGGTTACCAAAGGTCCAGTCGAAAGCTACGTTATCCGGGAACTGCTCGTGCACTTTGGGTGCGTCGGGCCTGAGCGCCTCGGCTGGATTGGCCACGGCGGGCAGTTCGTCCCACTCGACAATCACCGACTCGGCGGCATCGGTGGCAATGGCCCTGCTTTCGGCAATGATAACAGCGACCGGGTCACCCGCGTGTTTGACGGTGTCGCCCGTGCCCACCAGTAGCGGGTGCTTGGGCTCGCGCATGGTCTCGCCGTTGCGGAAGTTCACCTGCCAGCCACAAGGCACCCCGTTGACGTCTTTCACGTCGTCGCCGGTGAAAATAGCCACGACCCCTTCCATGGCGGCGGCTTCCGAGCTGTCGATGCTCACCACGCGGGCATGGGCGTAGGGGCTCCGGACGAAGTGGGCATGCAGCATCCCAGGCAGCACAATATCGTCGGTATACCGGCCTTTGCCGGTCACGAATCGCTTGTCTTCCAGCCGCTTCACCGACTGGCCAATGAATTTATTGCTCATGGTTTTGGGAAATGTCATTAGGTGATCATTGGTGGTCAGTAATGGCCATTCGCTGTTTTTACAATGAATGACCACTACTGACCATCAATGACCCTAGTTTCAATGTGTTTCGACAACCTCGCCGGTTGTTACGTCATTGGTGAACAGATGCTCGTCGGCGATGACCGGCTCTTCCTGCTGATTGGGCTCCGGTTTAGTGCCATGCGTAGCGGCCCATTGGATCGACTTCACGATGTTGTGGTAGCCGGTGCAGCGGCAGATGTTCCCCTCGAGTGCCTCGCGGATCTCGTGTTCCGAGGGGTTGGGGTTGCGTTTGAGCAAATCCGCCGCGGTCATAATCATGCCGGGCGTGCAGAAACCGCATTGCAGGCCGTGGCATTCTTTGAAGCCTTCCTGCAACGGGTGCAGTTGCGTGGTGGTCGGGCTATCCTGGATGGCCAGGCCTTCGATCGTGGTGACGGCGCACCCATCGACCTGCGCCGCCAGCAGGGTACAACTCTTCACGGCAGCCCCATCCAGGTGCACCGTACAGGCTCCACACGACGAGGTATCGCAGCCAACGTGGGTGCCTGTCAGGCGCAGGTGTTCGCGCAG
Source organism: Fibrella aestuarina BUZ 2 (assembly GCF_000331105.1). NCBI lineage: Bacteria > Pseudomonadati > Bacteroidota > Cytophagia > Cytophagales > Spirosomataceae > Fibrella > Fibrella aestuarina. The sequence continues at coordinate 6,048,690 of NC_020054.1, forward strand.
AAAATCGACCAGCAACGTCCGGTCGTCGACGTCCGCTTTCCGGACTTTACCGTTCACGGTTACTTCTATCTTCATGAGGAATAAGGGATTATTCTAATGGACAATGAATAATGGATGATGTACAATGGCGGAACAATGCACAAGGGCCTCGCTCAGGTCCAGACGAAGCCCTTGTGCATTGTGCATTGGTTATTGTGCATTCGCTACGGCGCCTTCCAAGTTTTCGAAGAATTGCTTCGTCAGGGTGGTGGCTACGCCGGAGATGACGCGCTGACCCGTACGGGCCAACAGGCCCGACAATCGGGCGTTGCCATCGAATGATACTTCGGTCTGGTTATCGCCGACCGGTTTGAGCGCCATGTTCACGGTGGCGTCGGCGTTGCCGATTTTGCTGTTCTGCTTTACCAGCAGCGTATAGCCTTCATTTTCGCGGATGTCGGCCAGGGACAGCGACCCCGAAAACGACCCACTGACGGGTCCCAGCTTGATCTCGGCGATGGCTTTGTACTCGTTTTCAGCGACCTTTTCGAGGCGCGACACGGCGGGCACAATCTGCGCCAGCACGTCGGTATCCATCAACATAGCCCAAATGGTTTGCACGGGCGCGTTGACAACATGGGAACCAGTAAGTTGCATACGTATGTAAAAAAGGGTAAAGGCCGCTCTTGGCTGTAAAAGGTATAAATATGCAATTATTTAATTATAATTTTTCGATAACCAGTAATATACTTTCATAAACGATAGTGAACGGACTTGCCACCAACTTCTGGTCTTCGTAGCCCATGCACACACTCCCCTTTTATCTGGTCGATGTCTTTGCCGCTGCCCCATATCAGGGCAATCAACTGGCCGTATTCGATGCCCGGCGGGCGACGGCTTTAGCGACCAAAGCCATGCAAGCGATGGCCCGCGAGATTAACTTTCAGGAGACGACTTTCATCACGGGCGGCTCGCTCGAAGCGGGGTTCGATGTGCGCATTTTTACGCCGGAATACGAAGTGCCTTTCGCAGGGCACCCCACGCTGGGTACGTCGTGGGTGATTGCCAACCGCCTGCTTCAGACCGGGCCGGTGCCGCTGACGTTGCAACTGGGCGTGGGGCCGATCCGGGTACGTTGGGAAGGCGACACGCCCTGGCTCACCGCCGCCCAACCCCGTTTCGGCCCGACCTACGCACCTGCTGACGTGGCGCAATTGCTCAACCTGCCGCCCGATACGATCGATGACGGGTGGGCGATCGAGTGGGTAAGTACCGGGCTGAATTACGTGATTGTGCCGCTGCGTTCGCTGGACGCACTACGCCGGGTTCGGCTGGATGTGGGTACATTCGAGGCGTGGTTGCTGCGGCATCAATTGCACAAAACCAACAGTCCAGACCGGCTTCATACTTCGCTGTACGTAGTCAGCCAGGAAACGTATGCTCCTCACAATCAGCTAACAGCGCGGATGTTCTGCTTTGAGCAGGGTAAGGTAGCCGAAGACCCGGCTACGGGCAGCGCGGGTTCGTGCCTGCTGGCCTATCTGCTCAAAAACGGCATTTACGGAGATGGTGCCGTTCAGGTACGTGTCGAGCAAGGCTACGAAGTTGGCCGACCGTCGTTGCTGGAACTCGCGGGCTCCATCGTCGAGCCAGGTACGTATGACTTACAGGTTGGTGGGCAGGTGCAGTATGTCGCAGCGGGCGAGTGGACGCTGTCAAACCTTATAGGTCTTTAAAGACCTATAAGGTTTGACGGGTTTACAACACCCCCCGTTTCATTTCCCGGACGGCGTGATCGACGGCGCGGGCGGTGAGGGCCATGTAGGTGAGCGACGGGTTTACGCAGGAGGCCGACGCCATGCTGGCCCCGTCGGTAACAAACACATTCGTGCAGGCGTGGACCTGGTTATGGGCGTTCAGCACCGACGTTTTGGGGTCGCGGCCCATGCGCGCCGTCCCCATTTCGTGCACCGTCGAGCGGATGGCGCGGGGCGGATCGGACGTGATCTGTTGACAACCGATCTGCTCGAGCATGGTGCGGCCTTCGCGCACGGCATCGGCCATCATGGCGTAGTCGTTGGCCGACCAGTTAAAATCAATTTCGGGCACGGCCAGGCCCCACTTGTCGCGGACTGTGGCGCTAGGCCGAACGCGGTTGTTGGGGTCGGGCAGCATCTCGCCGAAAGCCGTCAGCCCGAGGCTCCAATGGTCGGCAGGGTACGGCAGGGAATCTTTCCAGGCCGCGCCGAAAGCCTGCCCGTCGACGGGTGTATTCACGTCGATGCGCGGACGACTCCCTCCACCCTGATAGTTGTAGCCGCGCCGGAAATCGGCATGCTGCTGAGTGACGTTCCGAAAGCGGGGGACGTAGATGCCGTTGGCGCGGCGACCGTAGGTGTACTGGTCCAGAAAACCGTCGTAGCGGCCACCCACGCTGATTTTCGAGTGCGTCACCAGGTTGCGGCCCAGTTGGTCCGAATCATTACCCAGGCCGTTGGGAAAACGCGGCGAGGTTGACTGTTGCAGGATCATCGTGGTCGAAATCGTGCTGGCGTTCACGAAGATCAGCCGGGCCTGGTAGGCATGCATGGCACCCGTTTCGGCGTCGAGCACCTCTACGCCCGTCGCCCGTTTTTTGGCGTCGTCATACAGCAACCGCGTCACGATGCTGTAAGGGCGCAGCGTAAGGCGGCCCGTGGCGGCGGCTACCGGCAGGGTAGCGGCGTTGCTGCTGAAATACCCCCCAAACGGACAACCCCGGTCGCAGGCGTTCCGAAACTGGCAGGGGCCGCGCCCCAGCTTGGGCGCCGTCAGGTTAGCCACGCGCCCGATGATGAGCCGGCGATCGGCATAGGTTTTGGCGATCTGCATGGCGGCGTGTTTCTCCACGCAGTTCATCGCCATCGGGGGCAAGAATTCGGGGCTGTCGGGCAGGTGCGGCAGCCCTTCCTTCGACCCGCTGATGCCCACGAATTTCTCCACGTAGGTATACCACGGTTCGATGTCTTTGTAGCGGATGGGCCAGTCAACACCGTGACCGTCGCGGAGGTTATCGCCAAAGTCGAGGTCGCTCCAGCGGTAACACTGCCGCCCCCACGTCAGCGACCGCCCACCGACCTGATGCCCCCGCGCCCACACGAAATCTTCGTTCTGCGTCTGGACATAGGGGCTATCGATTTCGCTGACGTAAAATCCTTTGTTGTATTCGTCGACGCCATAGTTGCGCGACGTAAGGCGGTAGGCGTCGGCTTCAGCGACCGTTTTACGCCCCCGGTGCGGCATCTCCCAACTCGGTGTCAGCGCGGTTTTGTAATCGTTGATGTGTTCGATGGGTCGGCCGCGTTCGAGCAGCAGCACGCGCAGGCCTTTCTGCGTAAGCTCTTTGGCGGCCCAGCCACCGCTGATTCCCGAGCCGATCACGATGGCGTCGTACCGATTGGCCGCGTGGGTACGTTGAGCAAACGGAGGAGCGGGCGAAGCAGACATAGCGGTGGGGTTTGGGTCAAAAGAGGCGACTAACCAATGTCTAATGATCAAAACGAAACGGTTCAGCCAGACATTGCCGAAACAGGGCATAGTCTAGCTGAACCGTTTTTCTACTGAGCCAGAACGGCTTAGTCGCGCAGGCTGCTCAGGTACGTCTTGTTGCCGTTCTTATTGATGTAATATTTACCACCGCGCGGGCCAGTCATTACCGGTTCGCCATTCGGGCCTTTCATCGAGCGATCAACAGGGGCCTTATAGTCGGCGGGCGTGGCTTTGGTTTCGGCCTTTGCCATTGATTTGGCCGCCTTTTTATCCGCCTTATCAGCCAGTAGTTCTTTGTCTTTTTTGCCCGTTTTGTCGGCTTTGGTCATGCCGTCGGCTTTATCGGCCGCTTTGGCCATTTTCTTTTCTTCTTTCTGGGTCTTCTTCTCTTCCTTTTCAGCCTTTTTCTCGGCTTTAGCGGCTTTCTTTTCTTCCTTGGCTACGCTGGCCGCCACGGGGTCGCCTTCGGCTTTCGCCTTTTTCTTGTCGGCTTTGGCTTCTTTCTTATCCGCCTTAGCCTCCTTCTTGTCTTCTTTCTCGGCCTTCTTATCGGCCTTTTCTTTCTTGGCCTTCTCTTTCTTCGGTTTATCGTCCTGAGCAGGGGCGTTAATGGCAACGAGCAACCCAAGCAGCAGAGTCAGCACTGGCAGTAATCTTTTCATGGTTTTTGACGGTTTAGTACGTGTACTTTTTACTCAAGTACTCAGACGGCAAGGTGGACGAAAAGTTGCAGGATCGCAATGACTTAAGCAGAATTTAAGCCGGCTAACCAACAGCCAGACAGGTTGATCGGGAGCCTCTTTTTTGCTCGCCTTACCCCGCCGAGACGAGGCGCGATAGCCCCCGGTCGACTACCCGCCTTTACCGCCTTTTTTGTATCTTTACGTAGTCGACCACAGCTTATCCGCCGTATGCTTTTTGATGCCACACCCCTTCCCGTAACCCAGTCAGCCATGCCGCAGGGCTCCGTTGCCGACCCCGCGGTTTACCTGAAACGGTACTACGGTTACGACCGCTTCCGGCCCATGCAGGAGGCCGTGATCCGGTCTATTCTGAGCGGGCGCGATACGGTAGTGCTGATGCCGACGGGCGGGGGCAAGTCGGTCTGTTTTCAGATTCCGGCCCTGATGCAGCCCGGCCTGTGCGTGGTGGTGTCGCCGCTGATTGCGCTGATGAAAGATCAGGTCGAGGCTATGCACCTCAATGGCATTGCGGCGGCCTACATCAACAGTTCGCAGGGCGCGAAGGAAATCCGGGCGGTGGAAGAAAACTGCCGCAAAGGCCAGATCAAACTGCTCTACGTGTCGCCCGAAAAGCTGCTTTCGGAGTCGTTTTACACGTTTCTGAACAGCCTCAAACTCTCCATGTTCGCCATCGACGAAGCGCACTGCATTTCGTCGTGGGGGCATGATTTCCGACCTGAATACACGCAGTTGAACACGCTGCGGCGGTGGTTTCCCAACGTACCCATCATCGCGCTCACGGCTACTGCCGACCGCCTCACGCGGCAGGACATCGCCGACCGGCTCGCCATGCATGACCCGGCGGTTTTCATCGACTCGTTTAACCGCACGAACCTGAGTTTGCAGGTGCTGCCCGGCACCAATCGCATCGGGCAGATTGCCAAGCTGCTGAGCCTTAAACCCGACACGTCGGGCATTATCTATTGCCTCAGCCGCAAGTCGTGTGAGTCGGTAGCGGCCAAATTGATCGAGAAGGGCTACTCGGCGGCTTACTACCACGCGGGGATGGACCCCAACGAACGCGCCCGCGTGCAGGAGGCCTTTCTGCGCGACGACGTGCGGATTATGTGCGCTACCATCGCCTTCGGGATGGGCATCGACAAGAGCAACGTGCGCTGGGTGATGCACTACAACATGCCCAAGAACATCGAGGGTTATTACCAGGAAATTGGCCGTGCCGGGCGTGATGGGCTTCCGTCGCAGACGGTGCTGTTTTACAGCTTCGCCGACGTAGCCACCTACAAGGACATGCTGACGGAGAACAACCCGGCCAACCTACAGGTGCAACTGGCGAAGCTGGAACGGATGCAGCAGTATGCCGAAGCCAACACCTGCCGGCGGCAGATTCTCCTCTCCTATTTCTCGGAACAACTGGCCGAACCCTGCGGCAACTGCGACGTGTGCCGCAACCCGCGCGTAACGTTCGACGCCACCGTATTGGCCCAGAAAGCGCTGTCGGCCATTATTCGGCTGGGTGAGCGCGTGCCGATGAACACGCTGATCGACGTGCTACGGGGCTCGCGCAACTACGCCATCGTATCGCAGGGGTACGACAAAATCAAAACCTACGGCGCCGGGGCCGACCTGAAGTTTGAGGAGTGGCGCAACTACCTGCATCAGCTCATCAATATCGGCGTGATTGAGATCGCCTACGAAAACCACTACGCCCTGCGGAAAGGGTTGCTGGCCGACGACGTGCTGTTCAAAGGCAAAACCATCAGCCTCGTCCGGCCCGACGACGTACCCAAGCCGGTGGTTGAAAAAGCGACTCGTACCCGTACCGAAGGCACGCGCGACGACCTGTTCGAGCGGCTGCGGGCGCTGCGCAAACGCATTGCCGACGCGCAGAACGTGCCCCCCTACGTGGTTTTCACCGACTCGACGCTGGAAGACATGGCCCGGCAGCGACCCACTACGCCCGACGCCTTCCGAAACGTGTCGGGGGTGGGCGAACGCAAACTGGAGATGTTTGGCGAGGCCTTCCTAGACGAGATTACGGCTTATGTCGGCGTCAGCAGGGGCACGAGTCAGGTACGTAGCGAGGTGCCGAGCCGGTCGCGCGAGGTGGCGAAGCCCAAAGGAACCACCCAGCAAATGACGTTCGAACTTTACCAGCAGGGCCTGACTATCGACCAGATTGCCAAGGCGCGCGAACTGGGCCCGTCCAGCATCGCCAACCACCTGATTCAACTCAATCGGGGCGGCTACGACGTTGATCTGGAACGCCTGATCACCCCCGCCGAACGCCGCGCCATCGAGGCCGCGATTGCCACCGTCGGCATCGAAGACAATCGCACCAAGCCCGTTTTTGATCACCTCGAAGGCAAGTACGACTACGGCAAAATCAACCTGACGATTGCGTTAATGGAGCGGTAGTTATGGCCAGCCATACCTCACTGGCGTAGGAAGTTGCCCGACTCGATCAATCGGGGATGACCGTCAGTTTTGAGGTAGATGTACATCTGGCAACGTACCTGACCAAGGTGCGCCTGTCCGTTGCTCATCTGCACCGGTACCTCGCGGCGGGCGTACTCATCGTCGGGGTGGTTTTGAATACCTTCGTAGTCATCGAGGCGGGTCAGGATGGTATCATCCGTGAGTTCATAGACGTCGCCCCAGACCCGGTAGATGCCGTCGGGTTCATAAGTGGCGCCGGGATACCAGCCGAGGTCAAACAGACGGCCAGGTACGTTGCCATGCCCAATCAACTGCGCGTGTTGCCGCAGCAAATCGGCCATCGGGTTGTCGTTACCGCTACGTAGCGTTCCGTAAACAAATAAATTCATGCTAGCGATTTAGGGCTTTCAATCTACATGAAAATCGAATGCCGTTGCTAGGTAGCCCTAAACCATCTTACGACCATCAACCGGAAACCTATCTGCGCCAAGCAACCTTATACGATTATGGAAGCCAACGAACGGAACACCGAACCGCCCCAAACCCGCCATAGTCAACGCCTACCGACGCTGCTATCGGCGTTGCATCTGCTGTATGTGGGCCGGGCATTGGCAGGCTTCGTGGCCGACGAGCAATCGCCCCCGCCACCGGTCGAACTCGACGTTGTCGACGCGACGATCGAAGCGTTTACCGACGAAATCCGCGCGACTGAACTACTGCACGAAGCGGCCATTTTGGTGGGTGACCTGGCCTGACGTCCCTGTCGAGCACAACAAAAATCCCCATGAATCACGCCAGCCGATCGCCGATGTGATTCATGGGGATTTTTTGTCTTCCGAAGCTGTGCTTAGCGCACCAGCTCCATCAAGTCTTTGTCGTTGACTTCTTTACGCACGTCGGCCATGTCGAGGAACTGCTTGTACAAACCGTCGAGCGTTGGTTTGTCGTAGCGATAGCCGAGCAGTTCGAGGCGGTGCTTGAGTGCATGCCGGCCCGAACGCGCCGTGAGGATAATCGACGACTTATCGACACCCACGTCGGTGGGGTTCATAATTTCGTAGGTCTCCGAGTTTTTCAGGTGGCCGTCCTGGTGAATGCCCGATGAGTGCGCGAAGGCATTACGCCCGACAATCGCCTTGTTGGCCTGTACCGGCATCCGCATCATGCCCGACACTAGTTGACTAACGGGATAAAGCCGTTTGGTATCCACGCCCGTTTCGAAGCCCAGCTCGCGGTGCACTTTCATGGCCATCACGACTTCTTCGAGCGAGGTATTGCCCGCCCGTTCGCCAATGCCGTTAATCGTACATTCGATCTGCCGCGCGCCGTTCATGATCCCCGCCAGCGAGTTGGCCGTTGCCAGGCCAAGGTCGTTGTGGCAGTGAATCGAGATCGTTGCCTTGTCGACGTTGGGTACGTTGTTGTAAATGTAGTTGATCTTCGCGCCGTATTGGTCGGGCAGGCAATAGCCCGTTGTGTCGGGGATATTGACGACCGTTGCGCCCGCCGCGATTACGGCTTCGGTGAGGCGACAAAGGAAATCCAGATCGGCCCGCCCGGCGTCTTCAGCGTAGAATTCGACATCCTCCACATACGTACGGGCGTGTTTGACGGCCCGCACCGCCTGCTCCAGAATGGCGTCGCGGGTGCTGTTGAACTTGTTCCGAATATGAATGTCTGAAGCACCAATGCCGGTATGAATCCGGCCACGCTTCGCGAGTTTCAGGGCTTCACCCGCCGCATCGATATCACCAATGACGGCCCGCGACAGCGCGCAGACTGTTGGGTTGGTCACCGCCTTGGAAATCTCAACCACCGACCGAAAGTCGCCGGGGCTCGATACTGGGAAGCCCGCTTCAATGATGTCTACGCCCAGTAGCTCCAGCTCTTTAGCAACCGTTACCTTCTCTTCCGTAGTTAACTGGCAACCAGGCACTTGCTCGCCGTCGCGCAGGGTAGTATCAAAGATATAAATGCGTTCGCTCATGGGGACAATCAGACAGTGGTTTTTGTTAGCGAAATTTCGCTGTATGCGTAATTGCGCTACAAAAATAAGCGAGCGATTATTTTTTCAAAATTGAGCGAGTGGATTTTTTGGCAAATAAAACGAGCAACGGGTCAGCAACGACGTTTGATCGAAAGGCCAACTTGCCTGATCAACGCCTCGCTAACCCGTTGCTCGTTGGTTTGGGTTCACTTACAGCTTCGCCAGCAGGGCCTCGCCCATGGCCGACGTACCCAGCAATTTATCGGCTGGGGTATCGGCGTCGGCAATGTCGCGGGTGCGGTAGCCTTCTTTCAGCACCGCATCGACAGCCGCAATGACGGCCTCGGCTTCGGCTTTCATGCCGAACGAAATGTCGAGCAGCAGCGCCGCCGACAATACCGACGCCAGCGGGTTAGCTACACCTTTACCCGTAATGTCGTGGGCCGACCCGTGGATGGGTTCATACACGCCCGTGCTGTCGCCCACCGACGCCGACGCGAGCATGCCCATCGAGCCAGCGATTTGTGAGGCTTCGTCGGTCAGGATGTCGCCGAAGAGGTTGCCTGTCACTACCACGTCGAAGCGTTTGGGATCTTTGATGAGCAGCATCGCCGCCGCATCGATGAACTGGTGCTCCACCTCCACGTCGGGGTATTCGGGCGTGAGGGCCTGCACCACTTCGCGCCACAGGCGGCTGCTTTCCAGCACATTGGCCTTGTCGACACTCATCAGTTTTTTGCGCCGGGTACGTGCCGCCTCGAACGCTTTCCGCACAATCCGCTCCACTTCGTATTTGTGGTAGATCATCAGATCCGAGGCCGTGCTGCGGTCTTCCGAGCGCGTCTTCTCGCCAAAATACACGTCACCGGTCAGCTCGCGGAAGAACAGAATATCAGCCCCTTGCAGGATTTCGGGCTTGATGCTCGACGAGCTGAGCAGTTCGTCGAACAGCTTGATCGGGCGCAGATTGGCGTAGAGACCCAACTCTTTCCGCATCTGCAACAGCCCCTGCTCGGGCCGCACCTTGGCCGAGGGGTCGTTGTCGTATTTGGGGTGCCCCACCGCTCCGAACAGGACGGCGTCGGCCGCCCGCATTTTTTCGAGCGTCTCGGCCGGAAGAGCGGCACCAGTGGCTTCAATGGCGACGTGGCCGATCAGGGCTTCGTCGTAGGTGAATTCATGACCAAATTTCTGGGCAATGGTTTCCAGCACCTGCTTACCTACGGCGGTTACTTCGGCTCCGATCCCATCGCCGGGCACTACGAGAATGTGTTTTTTCATGAGAGAAATGGCATTGGTGGTCATTAGCCTTCGGCGTCATTTGCTGCGCGTCATTCATGGTCATTCGTTGTAAAAAGCAATCAATGACTATCAATGACGCGCAGCAAATGACGCCGAAGGCTAATGACCCCCTCTTTATTCTAAACTGTTCAGCATTTTTTGTGTCGCTTTGATGGCCGACACGGTTTGGTCGGAGTCGAGGCCGCGGGTTTTGAAGGCGCGGCTGTTCACTTTCCAGGTAATAATGGTTTCACAAAGGGCGTCGGTGCGGCCACCCGTCGGGATACGAACGGCGTAGTCGGTCAGTTCGGGCAGCGTCATGTTCTTCAGCGCGTAGATCTTCTTCAGCGCATTCATAAACGCGTCGTACTGCCCGTCGCCCTGCGCGCTTTCTTCAAACTGTTCGGCATCGATACGTACCTGAAGCGTCGCCTGCGGTTTCAGGCCTTTGGCTTTCGTCAGGGCGTAGTTCAGCACCTCCACGCGGGCCGTCGTGTTGGTTTGGCCCAGCACATCGGCGATGATGTAGGGCAGGTCTTCGCGGGTAATCTGCTCTTTCTGATCGCCCAACTCGATCACGCGCTGCGTCACCTTTTTCAGGTCGTCGTCGGGCAGTTGGATACCCAGTTCGCGCAGGTTGTTCTCGATGTTAGCCTTCCCCGACGTTTTGCCCAGCGCGTAGCTGCGGGTACGTCCGAAGCGCTCCGGCGTCAGGTCGTTGAAGTACAGGTTGTTCTTTTTGTCGCCATCGGCATGAATGCCGGCCGTTTGGGTAAATACGTTGTCGCCAACGACGGGCTTGTTGTCGGGCACGCGCAGGCCCGAAAACGTCTCGACCAGCTTGCTGATTTCGTACAATGACCCTTCCACGATGCCCAATTCGACCTGATCGGCCATGAAATCGCGTAGCACGGCGATGGTGCTCGCCATCGGGGCGTTACCGGCCCGTTCGCCCAGTCCATTTACGGTCAGATGCAGGCCGTGTGCCCCCGCCCGGATCGCCTCCATCACGTTGGCCACGCTCAGGTCGTAGTCGTTGTGCGCGTGGAAATCAAAATGCAGCGCCGGGTAGCGGTTCACCAGTTCGTGCACAAACGCGTAGGACTCGGCGGGCGTCAGTACCCCCAGCGTATCGGGCAGCAACACGCGCCGGATGGGCTGCGTTTGCAGAAAATCGAGGTACTGCCGCACATAGTCGGGCGAGTGGCGCATGCCGTTGCTCCAGTCTTCCAGGTACGCGTTGACGGTGATGCCCGCCCGTTGCGCGCCGTCGATCGCCTGTGCGATGTCGGCAAAATGCTGCGTTGGCGTTTTCTTAAGCTGATGCGTCAGGTGGTTGAGCGAGCCTTTGGTAAGCAGGTTCATCACCCGCGCGCCCGAGGCCTGCATCCAGTCGAGCGAGGCTTGGCCGTCGACAAACGTCAGCACTTCAACCCGGTCGAGCAGGCCTGCGCTATCGGCCCAGCGGGTAATCTGCTGCACCGCTTCCAGTTCACCCGCCGACACCCGCGCCGAAGCAACCTCCACGCGGTCGACCTTCACTTCGGTCAGCAGCAACTGCGCCATCGCCAGCTTTTCCGAAGCCGAAAAAGACACGCTGCTGGTTTGCTCCCCATCGCGGAGAGTCGTGTCCATGATTTCAATATAACGCATGGTGGGAAGTGGGGAATGAATAGTGTAGGATGGAGACTGTATAATGAGCTGACCCAAATGCACTCATAGGCACCCATTATACAGTCTCCATCCTACACTATTCATTCTTTTAAAACGGTCTCGTTTCGGCGAACTGCTCAATCTCCTGCTTCATCGACAGCAGGTAGTCGATGTCGTCGTAACCATTGATGAGGTTGTCCTTCTTGTAACCGTTGATGGTGAAGCCCTCCTGCTCACCCGTGGCAACCAGCGTGATGGTCTGCTCGGGCAGGTTTACCTCCAGTTCGGTGTCGGGATCGGCCTCGATGGCGGCGAAGATTTTGTCGGCAAACTCGGCGCTCACCGTTACGGGCAGAATGCCAACGTTGAGGCAGTTGTTCTTGAAGATATCGGCGAAAAAGCTCGACACCACGCACCGGAACCCGTAGTCGTAGATGGCCCAGGCGGCGTGCTCACGGCTTGACCCGCTGCCGAAATTTTTGCCTCCGACCAGAATCTTACGGGCTATTCCCTCGCTTGAGTACGTCGGGTTATTCAGCACGAAATCGGCCTTGGGGGTATTGTCGGCGTTGTAGCGCCAATCGCGGAAGAGGTTGTCGCCGAAGCCTTTGCGTTCGGTCGCTTTCAGGAAGCGAGCGGGTATGATCTGGTCCGTATCGACGTTCTCGATGGGCATCGGGACGGCCGCGCTACGGAGCACGGTAAATTTATCGTAAGCCATAGGGAAATGTCATTTGTGGTCATTACGCTGCGCTGTCCTTAACTAGTCATTCGTAGAAAACCAATAGATGACTACTTAATGGCCATCTAATGACAGCGAAGCGTGATGACATTTAGATAAACTCTCTTGGGTCTGTCACAACGCCCGTTACGGCGGCGGCGGCGGCGACCAGGGGGCTAGCGAGCAGTGTGCGGGCGCCGGGACCCTGACGGCCTTCGAAGTTGCGGTTGGAAGTTGAGACCGCGTATTTACCCGCCGGAACCTTGTCTTCGTTCATGGCGAGGCAGGCCGAACAACCCGGTTGCCGCAGGGCGAAACCAGCCTCGGTCAGGATGTCGAGAATACCTTCTTCCTTGATCTGCGCTTCCACGATATGCGACCCCGGCACGAGCCAGGCCGTTACGTTGTCGGCTTTCCGGCGGCCTTTCACAATCGAGGCAAACGCCCGGAAGTCTTCGATGCGGCCGTTGGTGCAGCTGCCGAGGAACACGAAGTCGATGGGTTTACCGATCATCGAGTCGTTTTCGGCAAAGCCCATGTAGTTCAGCGACTTCTGGTAGCTGGCGGCGCCATCCTGCTGATCGGCTGCCAGCGGAATGTGTTTGGTCACACCAGTACCCATGCCGGGGTTAGTGCCGTAGGTAATCTGCGGCTCAATGTCGGCGGCGTCGAACGTCAGGTCGTTGTCGAAGGTAGCGCCCTCGTCGGTGGTTAGCGACTCCCAATACGGAACGAGCTTATCCCAGGCCTCCCCTTTTGGCGCCAGATCACGGCCCTTCAGGTACGTTAGCGTAGTAGCGTCGGGGGCGATCATACCACCGCGCGCGCCCATTTCGATGCTCATGTTACAGACCGTCATGCGGCCTTCCATGCTCATGTTGCGGAACACATCGCCGGCGTATTCCACGAAATAGCCCGTGGCACCACTCGCCGAAATCTGCGCGATGATATACAGGGCTACGTCTTTCGGCAACACACCTTTACCCAGCGTACCATTCACCGAAATCCGCATTTTTTTGGGCTTAGGCTGCATGATGCACTGCGAAGCCAGCACCATCTCGACCTCCGACGTACCGATACCGAACGCGATAGCCCCGAAGGCCCCGTGCGTAGAGGTATGCGAGTCGCCGCAGACGATGGTCATGCCGGGCAGGGTAATGCCGTTTTCGGGGCCTACGACGTGGACGATCCCGTTTTTCTGGTGGCCTAGGCCCCAGTGCGAGATGTTGTATTTGTTGGCGTTCCGTTCCAGTGCGGCCAGTTGATTGGCCGAGAGCGGGTCGGCAACGGGCAGGTGCTGGTTGAGAGTCGGCGTGTTGTGGTCGGCGGTGGCGTAGGTACGTTGCGAAAACAACACCGACGCGCCCCGGCCTTCCAGTCCCAGAAAGGCCACCGGGCTGGTGACTTCGTGGATGAAATGGCGGTCAATGAACAGCACATCGGGGCCATCCTCAATGTGCCGGATGACGTGCGCGTCCCAAACCTTATCAAACAGGGTTTGTGGAGTACTCATAAGCTTGTAGCGGTTTATAGCTACAAAATTGACTAATTCCGGGAAGTACCCCATCCCGGCTTTCGCCCAAGAAATAGCGATTTTAGCTCACTGTATTAAGCGAAACTTAAAACTATATTACGTACGAAGTTTACCACCACTCTTGCATCCAGGCTTCAGAAACCTGGCGGGCTTTGGCCATGTCGTCGACAACAACAATCAGTTGATTGGCATGATCGCTGTACTGGGTTAAAATTGAAACACCCGCATCGGCCAGTCGTCGGCAAAACATTCCCAACTGCCCCGGCACATCTTGCCTTAATTTCTGAATGATCACGTCGTTGATCCGAACTACCTCGATGCCAACAGCTTCCAGAACAGCCCTGGCCCTATCGGCTTCTTCAACCAGAAAATGAGCAGTAGCCTGTTGCCCGTCGGTGAAAACCGCACCTCCTTCAAGGCTGATCTGATGCTTACCCAACGTTTCGCCCAACAGGGCCAGTGAGCCGACCCGATTGGGCAGGTAAATTTCTACGTCTTTCATTAGTGCTGTTCGTTATGAATGACCTGACTATCCAGGGGAGCCTGTTCGCGTTCAGTCATCCCGTAATCTCGCAGTACACTGGCTACCCGGAGCCGGTAATGCTCGAATACTGATTCACGCCCCTGTTTCTGCGCTATCCGATGCTTCTCCATAGCCCGCCATTGACTGATGGCGGACTCATCCTGCCAGAACGACAGTGATAACACCTTTTTGGGGTTTGTCAAGCTTTGAAATCGCTCAATAGCGATAAAGCCGGGCAGCTTACTGAGTTCAGGCCGCAGTTCGGCGGCAATATCCAGGTATTCATCCCACTTTCCTTCAGCAGGAAACGCTTCAAATAATACGGCTATCATTTTGTGCTATTTGTTTGCCCAAAGAAAGCAGGTGGTCTACATTTACAGTTCAGCCAGGAATGAACTATGGATGTAGATGACCGCTTTGTATCGATCACCGGCTTAATCTGCGAGCCAACGCGGGCCAGAATGTTATGGAGCTTGCTCGATGGTCGGGCCTATACGGCCACCGAGTTGTCGGCATCGGCCAACACGTCGGCCACCTCGGCCAGTAACCATCTGGCCAAACTGCTCGAGGCAGATCTCGTCAAGGTTGAGGTGCAGGGGCGCCACCGTTATTATTCGTTCTCAGGGCCGGAGGTTGCCTATGCTATTGAATCGCTGGCGAATCTGGCAGGTGGCCCCTGGCCCGCTAAAAAACAGGCCGGTTCTGCATCCAGCGGTCTTAGGTTCTGCCGAACCTGTTACGATCATCTGGCGGGTCACGTGAGTGTACGTATCGTAGACGCTCTGTTACAAAGACGGTGCATCGATCGAACAGACACCGCCTTTCTGGTGACTGAGAACGGCTGGGAATGGTTTGAAAAACTGGCGATTTATCAAGAGGATTTCAGACCCAGCCGACGTCCTTTGGCCCGCCCCTGCCTTGACTGGAGTGAGCGTCGTCCGCATTTGGCGGGACAGCTTGGTGCCGTTCTGCTGGATCGAATGATGACAAGGCAATGGTTTCGAAAGGTGCAGTTTTCGCGCGAGTTGGTTCTAACCCATGCAGGCCGACAGGGGCTTAGCGACCTATTGAACCTTAATCTTTAAAGTTGTCGCCTGAGCAGCTGTTCCAGACAGCAGAAGATCATTGGCAAGTCCCTTAGCGCTTTTCGTTCAACAGGCCAGTTGAGCAAAAAGCTGCATTACGCTTAGTTCTTTGAGCGCTCGTCGAACTCCCGCCGCGTCTCCTGTATGTAGTCCGTAATCAGTTTCATAATACTTGGCTGGTATTTAGTCACCGACCGATCTAGGATTTCTTTAGTAATAACTGACTGTCTGTCAATCATTTTTCGACCAGCGGGAGTTTGATAGAATACACAGAACGCATCGATGTCGGCATCGCTGAACTGTTGGTCGTAGATCTCGACCATATCCTCATTGATGAGTTTCAGTCCGTTTTCTCTGGCCTTGACCATCACTTTCTGCATCATTTCTTCCTGGCGTTTGATTAATGTCGAATCAGGCATCTGGCCACCCTGACCGAAGATAGCGGCGGCCGACTTTCTGGCAGTTGCCGTAGCAGCCTCCATCTGCTTCAGTTGGAGTGAGTCGATTTTCATCAGCGAGAACAGGTATCGGATACGGGCTCGTTTTTCGGTGGTTTGTGCCTTGCTCTGAAGGGATGAGCAAAGGCAGAGAAGAGTGATAAATAGCGTGAATGCTCGCATGGTCGTGCCGGACTATCTGGATTTGAAAGATACAATATAGCCGAAACCAGCGACAAACCTAGTTCGCTAGCGCCTGCCGGATCTGGCTGAGGTGGTGCTCGTTGTGCCAGGCAACTTTGTCCATTTCGTCTTTCAGCGTTCGCAGGCCGGTTTCGCTGTGCACAAACGGCGTAGCACCCAGCGTAGTGTAATGCTGCTGCACCAGATACACGACCGACTGCCGGTTGGCGTCGTACAGGGCTTTGCTGATTGTAAGCGGGAAGGTGGCATAATCCAGGTACGTATTCCAGCGGTCCTGATCGAAGGCCCAGATGACGGGCTTCGGTTCGGCAATGACGCGTTTGATACGCTCGTGCAGCACGCTCTCGGCATCGGCCAGGTGCACGAGCAGTTGCCGTACGGTCCATTTGCCGGGTGCGTAGGTACGTTCCAGATGGGCAGCGGGCAGGTCGAAAAGCGGCAGTGTCTGCGCGCGGGTGGCGGTGAGTTGGTCGAGGAGGGTCATTGGTCAAGCAGGCGGCGGTGGTAGTTAATCTGGCCCAGGTGGTACGCTAGGTGCGTGGTCAGGTGAACCAGCAGATAAGCGGTGGAGGTCTTTTCGGCGAATACCAGCAGCGGGTACTCCTCAGCCAGCTGCTGCTCAGGTACGTTGCTGAGCGTTTGCTCGATCATTATCGCAGTGTTTTCTACCAGTTGGATCAGTTCGGCTCTGGGTACGTCCTTTCGCGAAAATTCGGCGGGGCGGTCGCGCACATAACCCGATTGGCCCAGTTCGCCGCCGATGTACGTATTCAGGTTGCCGACCAGATGCAGGCATAGATTACCCGCCGAATTGGCAATCTGCCCGTCGATTTTCCAGATCGCCGTCTCGTTCTGGTAGCTTTCCAGTTCGGTTTTCAGGCGGTCGAGGTCGCGGAGAAACAGGGTTTTTAGGGTTTCGATGAGCATGTGCGTGGGTTTTTCAGGAAGGCGTTGGTAAGCTGGCGACGTTAACGTGCTGGTGCCGATTTGCCGAATAATAGCAAGTCTACCGGTACGCCAGCGGGTCGGATCGTCCCTTCCTGCGTCATACCCAGTTTGGTCAGCACCCGAATCGACGCAGTGTTGGCGGGCATCACGGTGGCCAGGATTTTCGGGAGTCCTAACGGCCCGAACGCCACATCGAGCGTGTGCCGGGCGGCTTCGACCGCGTAGCCGTTTCCGGCAAACTGAGGTAATAAGGCGTAACCGATGTCGGGGTGCGGCAGGTAATCGCGCTGCAACAGGCCACACAGGCCGATGGGCTGATGGCTGCCTTTGAGCGACACCCGGGCCAGTCCAAACCCGTACTGGGCATAGCTAGTCAGCGGGCCGTTGTTCAGGTAGGTGACGACGTCGGCATGAGTACGGGCGTTCCGGTCGCCAATGAAGGTGAGCCAGCCTTCCGAGTTGAGCAACTCAATCAGAAAGGGGCTGTCGGCATACGTCAGCGAACGGAGCGTGAGGCGCTCGGTGTCAACTTCCAGTCGGTTCATGTTGCTAAACCTATGAGGCCTGGGCGGCCCCCTCTGATCGGTTTTATGGCTTCACCCGCACGTACTGTTCGATATTGAGCCGGTCGATACCCGCTTTTTCAATCTTTTCAACACCCTGTTGCACCAGCGTGTCGCCTTTGAGCGTGATCGTGAAGGTGAAGTCATGACCTTCCCACTGCCGATCATTGCAGTATTCCAGATGCTCGGTATACTGGTTGCCGTTCAGCTCATAGCGACCACCGCCGGCCACAAAAACAGCCGTCGAATCGGCGCCTTTGTTCAGGTCATGTTGCATGAACGCGAAATGCGTATCGTTAATGATCTTGATGAACGACACCTTTTTGGTGTAGTCCGTCACGGTGGTATCGCCTTTTTCAATCAGTGTTCCGCGCTGCAGTTGCCACGTACCTACGAGGGCGGGCGTGGTCGTTGACTGCTCTGCTGACCCATTCGTACACGCCAGCGCGGCGATGGCCACGGCGAAACCAGCTAGAAGTGTTTTCATGCTACAAACCTATCAGGATTTGCAAACCCGATCGGTTTTTGAGCGAATAATTAGAACAGACTCCAAATTGACTTACCCAACCAGACGCAACCGCCGTTACGACCAATGACCGCTATCACCCCTTGCCAACTGCCGCCACCAGCTACCCATTTCGACGCCATTGTGGTCGGCTCGGGCATCAGCGGTGGTTGGGCGGCCAAAGAGCTGACCAACCATGGGCTGCGTACGCTGTTACTCGACCGGGGCCGTCAGGTAGAGCACGTGACCGACTACCCCACGGCCATGCTCAACCCCTGGGAGTTTCCGCACCGGGGGCAGGTGACCAATGAGCTGCGGCAGGCTTATTCCGTTGCCAGCCGCAACTACGCTTTTTACGAAGGTAGCGCCCACTTTTACGCCAAAGACAGCGATCACCCTTACGTGGCCGAAAAACCGTTCGACTGGATTCAGGGCTATCAGGTGGGCGGTCGGTCGTTGCTGTGGGGACGGCAAACCCAGCGATGGAGCGATTTTGACTTCACTGGCCCGGCCCGCGACGGGTTTGCTGTCGACTGGCCCATTCGCTACGCCGATCTGGCCCCCTGGTACAGCTATGTGGAGCGCTTCGTGGGTATTTCGGGGAATCGCGACGGGTTGGCAACCCTGCCCGACGGCGAGTTTCTGCCCCCGCACCCGATGAGTTGCGTTGAGCAGTACTTCACGCAGCAGATGGCTCGTCATTACCCAACCCGACCGGTGGTTATTGGTCGGGCGGCGCACCTGACGCAACCCCAGCCAATTCATCGTCAGCAGGGGCGGGCGCAGTGCCAGCACCGCACGTTATGCGAGCGGGGTTGCCCCTTCGGCGGCTATTTCAGCAGCAATTCGTCGACCATCCCCTGGGCGATGAAGACGGGCAAACTTACGCTCCGCCCCGACTCGGTGGTGCACTCGATTATCTACGATGAAGCCAAAGGGAAAGCCACGGGCGTTCGGGTGGTCGATGCCCATACCAACGCGTTGAGGGAGTACTACGCGCCCATGCTGTTTCTGAACGCCTCGGCCCTGAACACGACAAAGATTCTGCTGAACTCCACGTCGAATCGGTTCCCGCAGGGCTTGGGTAACGACAATGGCCTGCTGGGCAAATTCGTAGCCTTTCACAATTACCGGGGCCGCATTACGGCGCAGTATGAGGGGTTCCTCGACAAAACCACCTGGGGTAAACGGCCCAACAGCTGCTACCTGCCCCGCTTCCGTAATGTGCACCGGCAGGAAACGACCGGGCTGGCGTCCCAGTTTCTGCGTGGCTACGCGGCTACCTTCGGTGCCTCGCGCCCTTCGCAGGTTAGCAAAGATGGTTTTGGGGACGATCTGAAAGAGCGCCTGACCCACTATACCCCCGGCCCCTGGAGCGTGTATTCGGGCATGATGGGCGAGACCATTCCGAAAGAAAGCAACGCCGTCAGGCTCGACCCGACCCTGAAAGACCGTTGGGGGATTCCGCAGCTGCGCATCTCAGTCGCTTACGACGACAACGACACGAAGATGATCCGCGATTTTCATGAGCAACTGACCGAGATGTATGAACGGGCGGGGTTCACCAACATTCAAACGCTCGACAACGGCCGCATACCCGGCAACGAAAACCACGAGATGGGGGGCGTCAGGATGGGTCGCGACCCTAAAACCTCGTTGCTTAACAAGTGGAACCAGTTGCACGCCTGCAAAAACGTCTTCGTCACCGATGGCGCCTGCATGACGTCTACCAGTACGCAAAATCCCTCGCTTACCTACATGGCCCTCACGGCCCGCGCCGCCGACTATGCCGCCCGGCAGCTGAAAGCCAAAACCCTATAACCATGACCCTCGTCACTCGCCGCACGGCTCTAAAAACGGCCCTTTCTGGCCTTACAGCCGCCACGCTGTTGCCCGTTTCCGGCTTTGCCAAATCAACGCCCACGCTGGCCTTCTCGACCCTCGGTTGCCCCAAATGGGACCTGAACACGATTCTGAAAACGGCCGTATCGTCGGGGTATCAGGGCGTCGAATTCCGAGGTCTGCTGGGGGAGCTGGATTTACCGAAACGGCCCGAATTCAGTACTCAACTGGCCGAGACGCGCCGCCGGTTTGCCAGTGAGGGTGTGCGCATCTGCAACCTGGGCTCCTCGACGCAACTGCACCACGCCGATCCGGCCAAGCGTACCCAGCAACTCGACCACGCCCGCCGGTTCATCGACCTGGCGCAGCAGCTCGGTTGCCCCTTTGTGCGGGTCTTCCCCGATCAGCTTCCGCCCGATCAGCCCCGCGACCAAACGCTGCGGCTCATCAGCGACGGCCTGCTCGAACTGGGTACGTATGCCAAAACGGCGTCGGTAACGGTGCTGCTCGAATCGCACGGCGAACTCACGCATACCGATCTGCTGGTGCCCATTATGCAGGCGGCCAAACACCCGAACGTCGGATTGATCTGGGACATTTTTAACATGTGGGTCGATGCGCACGAGTCACCCACGGCGGCGTATCAGGCGCTGAAACCCTACATCCGGCATGTGCACGTGAAAGATGCGCGCGTTACCGGCGACAAACACGATTACGTATTGCTGGGACAAGGGCAGGCGCCCTTACGGGAAGCCATCGGCGCATTGATCAAAGGCGGCTATCAGGGCTATTACAGCTTCGAGTGGGAAAAACTCTGGCACCCCGAGATTGCCGACCCCGAGCAGGCCATTCCGCATTATCCTGGTGCCGTCAAGCGGTACTTCTGATTCTGACACAGCCTCCTACGCTCGCTTAGGCGTGGCACCGTATTGCTGTTTGTAGGCTTTGATGAAGTGCGATACGCTCTCGTAGCCGATCTCCATGCTTACTTCCGATACGTTTTTACCCGTATTGCGGAGCAGGAAATGCGCGTGTTCGAGGCGTTTCCGGCGAATCCAATGGCCGGGTGAGGTGTGAAAATGACTTTCAAAATCACGCTTAAACGCCGACAGGCTTCGCCCCGACAGCCGGGCTAACTCGTTCATCGATAGCGGCTTCAGCAGGTACGTACTCATCAGGTAGTCGAGGTCGGTTTTCTGGCCCTGATAGATCGACCAGAGCAGAGTGCGCAGTTGCCCCGGTGTGCTGCTTCGGCTGTCGATTTCGAGCAGGTGCAACAGCAGTTCCTGGTATTTCAGCCGCAGCAATTCGTTCAGAAACGGGGTACGTTCGCCAAAGTACGGCAGCAGTGATTGGATAAACGTCTGGAACGTACCTGACGAATCGAGCGACAGAATGAGCGACTCCGGAACGGGCTCGTGGGTGTCGGCAAACAGGTCGAGGTGCTGCCCCACGAATTCTTTCAGCAGTTTCTCGTTCACGAAAAACACCAGGCTGCGGTAGTTGGCGTCGATCGACTCATTCATGGAGTAGCACCCCCGCTGAAAGAACAGGATTTGGCCTTTGTGCACATGCAGGTCCTGCGTGGGCGAGGTAAACTTCTTCTCCCCTTCCAGCACCACCACCACCGCGTGTTCTTCAAAAAACACCTCGTTCCGCTCGGGGTATACGTCGCTCCGGTAGGCCACAAATGTCATCTCCGAAGGGTCGGGGCGCGCGGGATCGGATTGCGACGGATCGGCCAGTCCTCCTGTCGACGACCGCCGGATACGCAGCATGGCAAACTGATCGGGCTGGATGGAGGATGGAATACGCAGCATAGGGTGTTTACAGGGCTCACCTCAAAGATAAGCCTTTGCACGAACACAGCTGAGGGCGCATCTTTGCCCCAGATAGCCTTTTCTCCCATGCGCATCTCCGTTAAAAACATCCTACTGGCGTTGCTGGCTACGGCCACCGCAACGTTGGCCCAGCCGCGCCCCACACCGCGACAACTCAACTGGCAACAGCTCGAAACGACGGCCTTCCTGCATTTCACCGTCAATACATTTACCGACAAAGAGTGGGGCGACGGCACCGAGAGCCCGGCAGTGTTTAACCCAACGAAACTGGATGCCCGGCAGTGGATCCGGTCATTGAAAGAAGCCGGGTTCAAGATGGCGATTCTGACGGCCAAGCACCACGACGGCTTTTGCCTCTGGCCGACGCGCACCACGGAGCATTCGGTCAAGAACAGTCCCTGGAAAAACGGCAAGGGCGACGTGGTGCGCGACGTAGCCGATGCCTGCCGCGAATACGGCCTGAAATTCGGCGTGTATCTCTCGCCCTGGGACCGGCACGAATCGCTCTACGGCACCCCGGCTTACAACAATTTCTACAAGAGTCAGCTGCGCGAATTGCTCACCAACTACGGCCCGCTGGCGGAGGTCTGGTTTGACGGGGCCAAGGGCGAAAATGCCAAAGACATGGTCTACGACTTTGCCGGTTACTGGGCCCTGGTGCGGCAGTTGCAGCCCAACGCCGTCATGTTTTCCGATGCTGGCCCCGACGTGCGTTGGGTGGGTAACGAAGCGGGCAACGCGGGCGAAACCTGCTGGTCGACGATCAACACCGACGGCCTCGCCCCCGGCAAAGCCGACGCCACGTACCTGAACCGGGGCGATGCCAATGGCAAAAGCTGGGTACCCGCCGAAACCGACGTGAGCATCCGGCCGGGCTGGTTTTACCACCCCGCCGAAGACAGCAAGGTGCGCACCCCGAAAAATCTGGTCAACCTCTATTACCAGTCGGTGGGGCGCAACAGCCTGCTGCTGCTCAACGTGCCGCCTAACCGGGATGGTCTGTTCTCGGATGCCGACGTGGCCAGCTTGAAGGCATTCCGCCGCATTCTGAACGAAACCTTCAAGACCAATCTGGTAGCGGCTGCCCCGCGGCTGACCGATAAAAAGCTGGGTACGTTCGTGTCGGTCAAACCCGATCAGCCGCTTGTAGTGAAGCTCAACGGCGAGGCCGAGTTTGACCGAATTTCGATCCAAGAAAACATTGCCAATGGGCAGCATGTCATCGACGGAAAGGTGGAGTACTGGAACGGCACCGACTGGACGGCGCTTAGCGCTTTCACGACGGTTGGGTACAAACGCCTGCTGCGCTTCCCCGCCGTTAAGGCAAGCCAGGTACGTATCACGATCACCAACGCCAAAGGCCCAGTCGAACTGGCCGAAGTAGGGGTGTTCAAAGCCTCGGCCGAGGAAGAGTAGGCGTTATTTTCTTTATGAAAAAGGGGGTGGGTACGTACCCACCCCCTTTTTCGTATAGTTGACCTTTAGCGAACAGGGTGTTGCAATGCACCTAGCTGCCAGGCTATATACATGTAAAAAATACAGACAACCAGCACAGCCATGCCAACGCTGATAGCTATCAGGGCGCGCTGTTTCTGTTGTTTATCTGCGGTTCTTAACGAAAAAAGACCCATCACAACGGCAACCAGACACAGCCCGAACCCCGCCAAGGCACATACGCCAAGCAAGCGACCAGCTCCAAGTAACAGGCTACGATTGCCTATCCATTGCAGTAGTATCGTGATCAGGTAAGACCCCGCCACAAAAGCCAGCCCTAGCCAGGCTAGCGTATCTATTCTATACTTACGCATGGTCAGATCAGAAACTGGAAGAGGTCCGGTTTGTCGTTGACGAGTTCGAAGACAATGCCCTGCGCTTTCATCCGGTCGATGAGGGGTTCAAAATCGTCGCGATGTTTCAGTTCAATCCCCACCAGCGCCGGTCCTGTTTCGCGGTTGGTTTTCTTGACGTATTCGAAACGTGTAATGTCGTCGTTAGGTCCGAGCACGTTCAGGAAATCGCGGAAAGCGCCCGACCGCTGCGGAAACCGGATGATGAAGTAATGCTTGAGGCCTTCGTAGAGCAACGATCGCTCTTTGATCTCCTCCGTGCGGGTGATGTCGTTGTTACCGCCACCCACCAGGCACACCACGTTTTTACCACGGATTTCGTCTTGCAGAAAATCAAGTGCGGCGATGGTCAGCGCCCCGGCGGGTTCAGCCACGATGGCCTCTTCGTTGTAGAGTTGCAGGATCGTCGTGCACACCTTGCCTTCGGGCACCAGCAGCACCCGATCAAGGTTGCGCCGACAGATTTCAAACGTGGTATCGCCCACCCGCTTCACGGCCGCCCCATCCACGAACTTATCGATATGGTCGAGCGGCACCACATGCCCCGCTTCGATCGATACCTTCATCGACGGCGAACCCAGCGGCTCCACCCCGATCAGCTTTGTTTTCGGGCTGAGTTGCTTGAACACCGTCGACACCCCGGAGGCCAGCCCACCACCCCCAATGGCCATCAGCAGGTAATCGATTTTGAAGTTGGCGTCTTTAAAAATCTCCAGCCCGACGGTGCCCTGCCCCTCCATCACCAACACGTCGTCGAAGGGATGCACGAAGATGCTGTCGTGTGTTTGCACGTACTGGTCGGCGGCAAAATAAGCGTCATCGTAGGTGTCGCCCGTCAGCACAACGTCGACATACTCTTTGCCAAACAGCTTCACCTGTTTCACCTTCTGGTTTGGCGTGGTGGTGGGCATGAAAATGGTGCCTTTCACGCCCATTTTGCGGCAGGCATAGGCCACACCCTGCGCGTGGTTGCCCGCACTGGCGCACACAACGCCTTTGGCCAACGACTCGGGCGACAGCGCCGCCATTTTGTTATAAGCCCCGCGAATCTTATACGACCGCACGACCTGCAAATCTTCGCGTTTCAGGAAAATGGTGGCCCCGTAGCGGTCCGACAGGTTGAGATTTTCCTGTAAGGGCGTATGGGCCGCCACACCCCGCAGGCGGTTGGCGGCCAGATAGATGTTATCGAGATCGGGGGCAGCGAAAGGCGTGTCGGTATCTACCACGGTTTGTAGAAGGCTATGACGCAGAGATGCGCAGAGAGGACGCGAAGAGATTCACAGAGATAGTACAAAATAAGCCCTCTCCGCGTAACTCCACGCTCCTCCGTGTAACTCTGTGACATAGCTTTTTGATCCTCACCGCCCGCTACGCCCGTTGGTGCTTGCCGAGCAGATGCGCCAGCGCGCCTGTCTACCAGAGCGAGCACGGGTTGAAAAAACAGCCAAATTCGCCGCTTTTGATCGGTATCGAGGCCAAATACGCTGATGCCGTTGGTGTACTGCGAGATGTTACCTGGGAAAATGAGGGCTTAGACAATAGCCAGCGCGATAGACAACTTGATGCGCTGCTTCGTGAGGAAGAGCATAGCGAGACCCAGCGAAATCTCGATGATGCCCGACGACAGCACAACAGAATCCATAAAGCTGGGGCTACTGGGGAGCCACCTCGGCACCTGCACTTGAAACTCGCTTCATTGAGAGGTGACCGATACCGACAAACACCAGGAATGCACCCAGCATTACCTTGTAAATAGTGTGTACAATTGATGGTTTTATAGCCCAAAGTTGTACAAGACCAAGCACGTTGTAAAAGTAATAGCACCTAACGGATTACGTCTTAGCGATGGTAGGGCATTCGAAAAAGGTCAGCCCAACCTTTGGACAAAAGCCTAATAGAATTACTAATGATGAATTTACAACTGCCTGCCCGCCATTGTCAAACCGATGTTAGCAGTTCGTTATTTTTCACTCTGTTGATTTATTTTACAAGAAAGACGCCCTTTAAAAAAAGTAATTAAAAGTTGTGGATTACGAATAAATATAGCATTACCGTACAAAAGTTGTCGGACCTGTATGTTTCAAATATACTGTCCATTGTCGAAGTGAAAGTAGCTCTGATTTTAATATTAATTTCTTCTTTCATTTTATCAAAAGTAAAAGAGAAGAAATAACGAGAAGAAACGTGAATAGTGTCACCGAGTACATAGTCATTTTTTTAAATTTCAAAGACAAGGCAATTGAGAATAAGAAGATAAATAAATTGGCAATAAAAGTTAGCTGAACACTTGTTACATTTTGTGATTTAAGGTTAATATAGTTCATTATTGCCGTAACGGCTAAGGCAAGGCCTGCAGAAAAAAACCAATAAGCATTTTCGTCACCTTTTTTGTAAGTTTTAAATGTCAATGCAGAATGTATAATTCCTAAGAAGAGTGTTCCCAATATTGCGATATAGTAAACCATTTCCATTGATTCAGTCGTTAGAGTTTATATCGTTTAAAATTGACGCCAACTCAAAAATAGATGTGTTTTTGGGCCGCTTCCATAAAAGTACTTTGTTATATATTGCCTACAAAGCATCTCAATTACCAAATACATATAGCTTTCATAATCAGCCTATTAAACAATTTTATTTTATGTGAACGGCAAACAAATAGTGTGTTTACACATGCCTTTATAGTAATGGTTGTTTTTGGATAATTGCATTTACCTAGTTGAACCTTACAACATATAGAAACGATTTTTATACTTTTTCGCTAACATGCGTATAGAGTGGTGTAATCTTTATATAACTGCGGCCTAGTACTCTTGAATCAACTTGGTAACGATGCTGTAGCGTAGATGTAGAAGAGAGTGTGAATACCTACTTTCCTACTAACACCCCTTTTCAATGCATCCCTACTCATTAGCTGCGCCCGCTTTACACTGTTCTGCAGGGAGGTAAAAACAAGTATCGGGTAGAGCTGGCCCGAATGCCTGCCCTACCCGATATGAGATAGACAACTAGATAAGAAGTCTTTAGTTGCGCTCTGGACGCAGGCTACGAACGGCGGCACCGGCCTGCCACATTTCTGAGTCGCGGAGTTCGGCCAGTTCAACTTCCAGCTTCTCGCGGTAGTCGGGCTGCGAGTTGCGGGTGATGCTGATCTGCGCTTCGTTTTGCGTTTTCACCGAGTTGTAGAGTTGCTCGAAAACGGGTTTCGTGGCATCGCGGAACGGCTTCCACCAGTCGAGAGCACCGCGTTGGGCAGTCGTCGAGCAGTTGGCGTACATCCAGTCCATGCCGTTTTCGGCTACCAGCGGCATCAGCGACTGCGTCAGCTCTTCCACCGTTTCGTTGAACGCTTCCGACGGGCTGTGGCCATTGGCACGCAGCACTTCGTATTGCGCCGCGAAAATGCCCTGGATAGCGCCCATCAACGTACCCCGCTCGCCGGTCAGATCGGAGGTTACTTCTTTGTAGAAATCGGTCTCGAACAGGTAACCCGAACCGACGCCGATACCCATAGCGATGGCTTTCGTGCGGGCGTTACCGCTGGCGTCCTGATAGATGGCGAAGCTCGAGTTGAGCCCTTTGCCTTCCACAAACAACCGCCGCAGCGACGTACCTGATCCTTTCGGGGCCACCAGGAACACGTCTACCTCGGCGGGCGGAACGATGCCCGTTTTTTCTTTATACGTTACGCCGAAACCGTGCGAGAAATACAGCGATTTACCCGCTGTGAGGTACTTCTTCACCGTTGGCCACAGTTCGATCTGGGCGGCATCCGACAGCAGAAAGCAGATGATTGTGCCTTTTTCTAGGGCTTCTTCAATCTCGAACAGCGTTTCGCCCGGTACCCAACCGTCGGCAACGGCCTTATCGTAGGTTTTGCCGGGGCGCTGCCCCACGATCACGTTGAACCCGTTGTCGCGCATGTTGAGCGACTGTCCGGGCCCTTGCACACCGTAGCCGATGACAGCGATGGTTTCGTTTTTGAGCGTATCTAAAGCTTTCTCTAGCGGAAACTCGTCGCGGGTTACTACGTTCTCGACGGTGCCGCCGAAGTTAATCTGTGCCATTAGGGTACTGTATTTAGGTGTAAAAAATTAGTGGTTATTGTCTTGCTTATTGGTGCGGCGGTGTCGCCTAGAGGTAATAGGCCCACTCGGCCTCAGGCAGGTACTCCACCAGCCCTTTCTCGGTTTTGCCGACGGCCACGCGCCCCGACCGTACGAATTCAAGGATTTCGTATTGCCGCAGGTATTCGAAGAAGGCAAAAATCTCCTGCTCGTTGCCCGTTTTTTCGATCACGACGTAGTCGAGTCCCCAGTACACGACCCAGGCCTTGAACTGCTTGTTGATCGTCTCGACGTCGAGCGGCGGGCCGCCCAGTGGCGTTGAGAGTTTGAACAGGGCGATTTCGTTGAATACGATTTCGTCGTTCAGGTAGCCAAAAACGGCCAGCACTTCCACGATCTTCCGAATCTGCCGAACCAGTTTCTCGACCTCCTCGCGCGATTCGTGCTTGATGACGATCGTGAAGCGCGATACGCCCGTGCGTTCGGTTTCCGACACGGTCAGGCTTTCGATGTTGATGCGTCGCCGCGTGAAAATAATCGTGATGCGGTTGAGCAACCCGATGGTGTTCGACGTGAATACGCAAATGGTGTAAGTGGTCATGACAGTCGGATTTGGGCAACGGCGGCACCAGCAGGCACCATCGGGAATACGTTCTCTTCTTTTTCGACCATCACTTCGAGCAGGTAGGGGCCCTCGTAGCTCAGCAGGGTATCGAGCGACTCGTTCAGGGCTTCGCGTGCGGCGCAGGTGTGGCCCGCCATACCAAAGCCCTTGGCAATGGTCACGAAATCCGGATTCTGCAGCTCAACGAACGAGTAGCGCCGCTCATGGAAGAGTTGCTGCCACTGCCGGACCATCCCCAGAAAGTTGTTGTTCAAGATGATGATCTTGACGGGCACTTTGTTCTGCACGATGGTCCCCAGTTCCTGCAAGGTCATTTGGAAGCAGCCGTCGCCGATGATAGCGACCACCTGCCGGTCGGGGGCACCGGTAGCCGCACCAAACGCGGCGGGCAGAGCAAACCCCATCGTGCCCATGCCGCCCGACGTAACGAGGCTGTTTTTACGCCGGAACTGGTAATAGCGCGAGGCCATCATCTGATGCTGCCCTACGTCGGTCACGAGCACAGCCTCGCCGCTGGTCTTGCGGGAGAGCAGATCGATCACTTCGGCCATCCGGATCTTTTCGCTGTCACCGTTCAGCTCCGGCGCCGTAATCTTTTCGTGTTCGATGGCGGCGTATTTCCTGAACTCGTTGCGCCACACAGTGTGGTCGTTGGCGTTGACCAGCGGCAACAAGGCCGTCAGGGCCTCTTTGGCATCACCGACCACCGGTGCATGCGCCTTCACGATCTTGTCAATCTCGGCGGGGTCGATCTCGATGTGGATCACCTTCGCCTGCTTGATGTATTTGCTGGCGTCGCCCGTAACGCGGTCGTCGAAACGCATTCCGATGGCGATGATCACGTCGGCCTCATCGGTCAGCACGTTGGGTCCGTAGTTGCCGTGCATGCCCAGCCAGCCCACATGGTTGGGGTGGTCGGTCGGGATGGTCGATTGCCCAAGCAGCGTCGTGGCAACAGGAATACCCGTTTTTTCGGTAAACGCCAGCAATTCGGCTTCCGCTTTGGCAATCTGCACGCCATGCCCCGCCAGAATGTAGGGCCGCTTCGCCGCATTAATAAGCTTGGCAGCAGCGTCGATCTGCTCTGCCTTGGGCACCAACCGTGGCCGATAGCTGATGATCGACTGGCACTTTTCATAGACAAACGGCCGGGTCATCAACTCCAGTTGCGCCGATTTGGTGATGTCGATCAGCACCGGACCGGGCCGCCCCGACTGCGCAATGTAGAAGGCTTTGGCCAAGACCTCCGGCACCTCATCGGCGCTGGTGATCTGGTAATTCCATTTGGTAATGGGCATGGTTACGCCCATCACGTCGGCTTCCTGAAAGGCGTCGGTGCCCAGCAGTTTTTTGCCAACCTGCCCCACCACGCAGACCAGCGGCGTCGAGTCGATGAGGGCATCGGCAATGGCCGTAACGAGGTTGGTTGCGCCCGGCCCCGACGTAACGAGGCACACCCCGGCCCGGCCCTGCATGCGGGCGTAGCCCTGAGCGGCATGCCCCGCCCCCTGCTCGTGCCGCACCAGAATGTGGTTGATCCGGTCCTGAAAATCGTAGAGCGCATCGTATACAGGCATGATGGCGCCGCCGGGATAGCCAAAAATGGTATCGACCCCTTCGGCCACCAGGGCATTCATCAGCGCCTGTGAGCCGTTCAGTAACGACGCAAGGGGTTGTGCCTCAGCGGTTGGCATAGGTGATGGTTCTAATTCGGGTAAGACGCTGATCGCTTGCATGGCGTAGGGGCGTTTACAGTTGGTTCGTGTTGTTTACGCAGACCGTTCTTTCTTAACGGCAATCAAAATACCCGTCGACCAAGCCAGCCGGACGAGGCTCAGGTCAGAACGACTTTCCAGATCAGCTACCAGCCGGTCCACGTTGTCGCCATGTCCATCGGGCCAGTTTGGTTGTGGGAGCATGTCGTCGATCACATACAGACCGCCCGTTGCCAACGTACCCAGTGCGGCGTCGAGGTGGCTGTATTTGCCCGGCCAGGCATCCGCAAAAATCAGGTCGAAGGGGGCCGCGTCGTAGCGTTCCAGGTACGTGCCCGCGTCGTCGCAAACCAGCGTCAGGCGGGCATCGCTGCCCAGTACCTGGTTGGCCACGGCCTGATAGTAAGCTGCCGTATCGATCGAGATCAACGACGAGTCGGCGTCCATACCAGCCAGCAACCAGGCCGTTGCCAGCCCCGTACCCGTGCCGATTTCCAGTACGCGGGCTTCCGGTTTTGCTGCCACAAGCGTTTGCAACAGCGCCCCGGTTTGCAGATCAGACGGCATCGAGAAGCCCATCGCCTCACTGGCTTGCTGGATTTCGGCAAAGCCGCTGGGTACGTTATGAACGCTGTCGTTGAACATGGCGGGGCTATACTTCGTCGGTTACGCAGCCTTCGCTGGCACTTTTTACATGGCGGATGTACTTGCCCAGCACGCCTTTGGTGAACGGCGGGGCGGGCTGTACCCACTGCGCGCGGCGCTGGGCCAGTTCATCGTCGGACACGTGCAGGGTTAGCTGGCGGCCAACGGCGTCGAGCGTAATAAGGTCACCGTCTTTTACCAACGCGATGGGGCCACCCTCGAATGCCTCGGGCGTCACGTGCCCGACCACGAAGCCGTGGGTGCCGCCCGAAAAACGCCCGTCGGTGATGAGCGCCACTTTGTCGCCCAGCCCAGCGCCCATGATGGCCGACGTCGGTTTGAGCATTTCGCTCATACCCGGCCCGCCTTTGGGGCCGCTGTTTCGGATCACGATAACCTGACCCGGCAGAATTTCGCCTTTCGAGAGGGCATCGATCACCTCACTTTCGTGCTCACACACTTTGGCGGTGCCTTCAAAGCGTTCCCCTTCCTTGCCCGTGATCTTGGCGACCGAACCCGTGGGGGCCAGGTTGCCGTAGAGTACCTGCAAGTGCCCGGTTTTCTTGATCGGCTGAGAGAGCGGGAATACGATTTTCTGGGCGTCGAAGTCGAGGTCGGGCGCGTCGGCGAGGTTCTCGGCAACGGTCTTACCCGTTACGGTGAGGCAATCGCCGTGAATCAAGCCGTTCTGATAGAGGTATTTCATCACCGCCGGAACGCCTCCGATGGCGAGCATATCTTCCATATAATACTTGCCGCTGGGCTTCAGGTCGGCGAGCAGGGGCGTGCGGTCACTGATGGCCTGAATCTCGTCGAGCGTCAGGTTGATGCCGGCCGCACGAGCGATGGCGAGGTAATGCAGCACGGCGTTGGTTGACCCACCCAATGCCACGGTTACCGTCAGCGCGTTTTCGAGCGATTTCCGGCTGATGATGTCGGCGGGCGTGATGTTGCGTTCGAGCAGCACTCGCATGGCGGCACCAATCTTTTTACACTCTTCCTGCTTGCCTTCGTGGGTGGCGGGGTAGCTGCTGCTGAAGGGCAAGCTCAGGCCCATAGCCTCGATGCTACTGGCCATGGTGTTGGCCGTATACATACCCCCGCAGGCACCGGCGCCGGGAATTGCGTTCTGAATGACGCCTTCGTAATCCTCGTCGGAGATGGTGCCGGCGTATTTCTTACCAAGGGCCTCAAACGCCGACACGATGTCGAGTTTCTGTCCCTTGTAATGCCCTGACCGGATCGTTCCGCCGTATACCATGATGCTGGGCCGGTTGATGCGGGCCATCGCCATGATAGCGCCGGGCATGTTTTTATCACAGCCTACGACCGTCACGACGCCGTCGTACCACTGCGCCACCACCACCGACTCAATGCTGTCGGCGATCAGGTCACGGCTCGGTAGCGAATAGCGCATCCCGTCGTTGCCGTTGGTCATGCCGTCGGATACGCCGATGGTGTTAAAAATGAGCCCGACCAGCCCATTCGCCTGGATGCCTTGCTTCACGTAGACCGACAGCCCGTTGAGGTGCATGTTGCAGGTGTTGCCTTCATACCCCGTGCTGGCGATGCCGATCTGCGGTTTCTGCATATCGTCGGCCGTCAGCCCAACGCCATACAGCATGGCTTTGGCGGCGGGGTTGTCCATTTTTTGCGTCAGCGTCTGGCTAAACCGGTTCAGTGAAGTGGGCGTCGTCTCTGTTGTCATTTTTACTGATAGCGAAATTTCGCTGAATGCGTAATCGCGCTGTAAAGAAAAGCAGAGATTTTGTTTTTCAGAAACTCAAATCACTTTTTGTAAAAAAAGACCTTTTACTCAAGTGCTTCAGGTGAAGCACCCGCCCGTTACCGATCTTTCTAATCCATTATGTACTACCGCCACACTAGACCATCATGCGCTGCTATACCTATCTCTTATCGTTACTCTGTCTTCTGCTAACCGGATCTGCCTTTGGTCAGTCGCTCAACGGGTCGTGGCAAGGGGCAATGGCGCCCGTTGGCAACGCCGGGCAGACCGTTCAAGGTACGGTTACACTGCGCGTTACAGGTGAAACCCTCACAGGCAACCTCACCGTGCAGGCAAATGGCACCATCGATAGCTATACGCTACAGGGACGGGTGCAGGGTGAGCAAACGGCGGGCACAGCAACGTACCCAGCCGATGGCAGTGTGTTTCAGTTTGAGGCGGCTATCCAGAACGGAGAGTTACTACTGGCGATTGGCCAAAACGGCAAGGCATTAATGAATGGTCGACTGGCCAGAACCGCGTTAAAATCGGGGCAGCCCCAACCCGCGCGCCCCACAGCCGTTACCAAACCAGACGGCCTCTACCGTGACCCGGCCCTTGTAGGCGCCTGGCAAACGACGGCCAACTACGGAGGCGGCCTCACCGACGGTGGGTTCTACGGCAGCACGTCGTCGATTATGCTACTCAACGCCGACGGCTCCTTTGGCGACGGCGGGTCGGCGGGCTACGCCAGCGGGTCGGGAGTGTCGGTGCAGTCGTCGGGCGGCACCAACCCCAACAGCGCCATCGCCCGGCTCAACGCAATGGGCGCACGTTGGTACACCAAAGGCAATGTCATCTACGTGCGGATACGGGCCAACGGGCAGCAGGACGTACCTACGTCGACCTATTATATTGACAAGGGGCGTATGCTCCTGACCGACCCCAAAACCGGCAAGAAAACCTTGTACACCCGACCCTGAGCCGCTAATGGCTTGGCCAGCTTGACGGCTTCTGACTCCTTTATAGGTAGGTACTCACTCGGCCGATTGGGCCGCCAGCGCCTGAATATCGCGTACCTCCAGCACTTGCCGTCGGGTGCTGTCGCCCACAGCATTAATCATGGCCTGCCCCAGTTCGGCCAACGTGAGTACGTAATTGGCCGCTACTTTGCGCAGGAACGGATACAGCCAGCTAATGTATTTGTAGGGCCCGAGCGTATTCTTCAAGCCAGGCGTCGGGTGGATATAGCCCGGCCGGAAATTAAATACCCGCTTGAAGGGCAGGGCCATCAGGTCATTTTCTGTCTTGCCTTTCACCCGCGCCCACATGCTTCGGCCTTTTTCGGAACTGTCGGTACCCGCGCCCGACACGTAGCAGAAGGTCATGTCGGGGTTCAGCCCACTCAGCAGCGTCGCCGTGTTGAGCGTCAGCGTATAGGTCGCTTTGTAATAATCAGCCTCGCTCATACCTACCGACGACACGCCCAGGCAAAAGAAACAGGCGTTGTAACCGGTCAGCGTCTCGGTATGTGCATCGAGTTGATCAAAGGCTGGCACCACCAATTCGTCAAGCTTGGGGTGCGTCAGGCCGCAGCTACGCCGCCCTACCACCAGCACCCGCTCGACCGACGACCGTTGCAGACACTCGTGAAGCACGCCCTCCCCTACCATGCCGGTAGCACCAGTTATAATTGTACGAATTCCCATACCGGTAAAAATACAATTAATTGCTTCGGTGCAATAGCCTACACAAGCTGGCAGGCCATATACGCCCTTTCCTGCCGCCGATAAAGCGTATGATTTTTCTAATTCCCCGAATCCAACCATCTTTGCGGGCATAGAAAGCATACCCGCAATTATGGAGTTAAAACGAGTCGTTGTGACGGGCTTAGGTGCCCTTACCCCCATCGGAAACACCGTTGCCGATTTCTGGCAGGGTCTCAGCACAGGCACCAGCGGAGCCGCGCCCATCACGAAATTCGACGCGACGTTATTTAAAACCCGGTTCGCCTGTGAAGTCAAAGGCTTTGATCCGCTCAATTATTTCGACCGGAAAGAGGCCCGCAAGATGGACGGCTACGTTCACTACGCCATCGTCACGGCCGATCAGGCCATCGAAGACGCCGGGCTGCTCAGCGAAGGCATCAACAAAGAGCGGGTCGGGGTTATCTGGGCGTCGGGGATCGGCGGTCTTCACAGTTTTCAGGAAGAAGTACTCGCCTATGGTGCTGGCAACAAAGTG
This sequence comes from Fibrella aestuarina BUZ 2, assembly GCF_000331105.1. NCBI lineage: Bacteria > Pseudomonadati > Bacteroidota > Cytophagia > Cytophagales > Spirosomataceae > Fibrella > Fibrella aestuarina. The sequence continues at coordinate 6,083,330 of NC_020054.1, forward strand.
CCCCGCTTCAGCCCCTTCTTTATCCCGAAGATGATCGCCGACATGGGCGCCGGCCTGATCTCGATCCGGCACGGGTTCATGGGCGTCAATTTTGCGCCGGTTTCGGCCTGCGCATCGAGCACCCACGCCCTGATCGACGCCTTCAACTACATCCGGCTGGGTAAAGCCGACGCCATCGTGACGGGTGGTTCCGAATATGTCATCACCGATTCGGCGCTGGGCGGTTTTAGCAACATGAAAGCCCTGTCGGAGCGGAACGACGAACCGCAGCGGGCCTCGCGCCCCTTCGACGCCGACCGCGACGGTTTTGTATTGGGCGAAGGGGGTGGCGGCATCATCCTGGAAGATTACGACCACGCCAAAGCACGCGGCGCGAAAATCTATTGCGAACTAGTAGGCACCGGGGCTACGGCCGACGCCTACCACATGACCGGCACGCACCCCGAGGGCCTCGGCGCGGCCAATGCCATGCGTGAAGCCCTGCGCGAAGCCGGCCTGCAACCCGACCAAATCGACTACCTGAACGTGCACGCGACCTCGACGCCCATCGGCGACGTGTCGGAAGCCAAAGCCATCGTGAAGGTATTCGGCGAAAACCCAACGAACCTGAACATCAGCGCGACCAAGTCGATGACGGGTCACCTGCTGGGTGCCGCCGGGGCTATCGAAGGCGTGGCGGGCATCCTGGCGATGCAGCACAACCTGATTCCGCCGACGATCAACCTCGAGAACCGCGACGAGAACGTACCGGCCGGCCTGAACCTGACGCCCAACGTCGCGCAGGCCAAACCGGTCAACACGGTAATGAGCAACACGTTTGGCTTTGGTGGCCACAACGCTACCGTACTGTTCAAACGACTGGAAGCGTAATTTGGCCATACGGCTCACTGTCAACGTCCAAAGTCCAATGGCTATCTGCGCACCAGCAAGGTCATTGGGCTTTGGACGTTTCACTTTATTAACACGCCATGAGGCACATTTTCGTCGATACCGAGCGCATGCGCGACCTGAACAGCGGGTTGGGCCAAACCTGTTTGCGCGTGGGTCAGGAGTTGGTCAGGCAACAGCCGTCAGGTACGTCGCTGACCTTTTTGGTACCGCCGGGACAATCGGGTGTTTTTGGCGAGCCGTCAGGTACGTTGCAGTATCGAGAAGCGAGCTGGTGGCAGCGGTTCTACGGACCCGGTCCGGCGGCGGGCTCAGCGGGCACCGACCGGTTCGATGTCTGGCACAACCTGCATCAGGACGCCGCCTACTGGCCTTCGCACCAGCCCGACCGGCTGATTCTGACCATCAACGACCTGAACTTTCTGGAACGCCCCGATTATTCCGACGAGAAGAAGCAGCGCAAACTGGCGGCCGTTCAACGCCGCATCGACCGGGCGCAGGTGCTCACCACCATCTCGAACTATACGGCGGGGGTGGTGCGGCAGCACCTGAACGTACCTGACAGCAAGCCCCTGCAGACGGTTTACATCGGTGTGTCGGAGCTGCCACCCGTGCCGATCAACATGCCCGCCGCGCTGGGTACGTTGGCAAAGCCGTTTTTTTTGTTTCTGGGCGTCATTCATCCCAAAAAGAACATTCACGTGCTACTGGCCCTCGCGCAGGCGTTCCCCGACTACACGCTGGTCCTGGCCGGGCGCGACAATCACCCCTACGCGGCGCACCTACGGCAACAGGCCGAGCAGTTAGGCGTGGCCAACAACGTGTTGTTTACGGGGCCAGTGGATGAAGCGGCCAAAGCGTGGCTCTATGCGCATTGCGAGGCCTTTCTGTTTCCGTCGTTGAGCGAGGGCTTCGGCCTGCCGGTTGTCGAGGCCATGCACTACGGCAAACCGGTTTTTCTGTCTCGGCTCACCAGCCTGCCCGAGGTGGGCGGCAAGGAAGCGTTTTACTTCGATTCCTTCGGGCCCGAGGCCATTGTCGAGACGTTCCGGGCGGGTATGCAAGCCTACTACGACGATCCGCTCAAAGCCCAGCGACTTACCTGGCAGGCCAACCGCTTCAGCTGGCAGCAAACCGGCAAGGCTTACTGGGCTTTGTACCTTGAGGCTTAGGGCCCGGGGCGGGGGGCGCAGGGCTGGTTTAACAACGTTTTTATCGTCCTTAGGCCCCCTGCTCCTAGCCCCCTGCTCACGGCTGTTAAAAGTTGTTAAGCGGCCGTTAGACAACGAATTTTTGGGCCTTCGGTCATCGTTATGTTGACAGAAGCGGCACCCTGGGCAACTCAATTATTCCGCGAAACTCAGACCTTTTTGCCGCCATTTTAGTTCTACACAAAACAGTTTTTAGTACCTACTAATCATGAAAAGCAACTGGAAAGTTTTAGTGTTGATTGCGCTGCTTTCGAGTGGCGTTACGCTGGCCGCTTACAACCTGCTGGGTTTTAACAAGCGGGATGTAATCTTCACCGAGTCGGCTGGCTCGCCCATGAGTCGGCTGGCTTCGCTGACGGGCAACGCGCCCTCGGGTGCCCCTGGCGACTTCTCATACGCCGCTGAAGCCGTCACCCCGACGGTCGTGCATATACGCACCACCATTACCCGTACTGTACGTCAGCAACAAGTTCCCGATATCTTCCGCGATTTCTTTGGCGATGAGGGCTTCCCCGGTCAGGGGCAGGGTCGTCCGCGCCGTGAGCAAGGTCAGGCATCTGGTTCAGGGGTGATCATCTCGAAAGATGGCTACATCGTAACCAACAACCACGTGGTACAGGACGCCGACGAAGTAGAGGTAGTGATGACCGACAAGCGCAGCTTCAAAGCCAAAGTGGTGGGCACCGACCCCCTCACCGACCTCGCCGTTGTGAAAGTAGAGGCCAACAACCTGCCGTCCATCACGCTGGGCGACTCTGATGGTCTGAAACTAGGCGAATGGGTATTGGCCGTTGGTTACCCGCTTGATCTTGAATCGACGGTTACGGCCGGTATCGTAAGCGCTAAAGGCCGGGGTATCGGTATCCTGAGCCGCAATCAGCAGCAACAGCAGCCGGGTGGCAAGGCCGTCGATACGCCCATCGAGTCGTTTATCCAGACGGATGCCGCCATCAACCCTGGTAACTCGGGTGGTGCGCTGGTCAACCTGCGCGGTGAACTAGTGGGTATCAACTCAGCTATCGCCTCAGCCACAGGTTACTACAGCGGTTATGGGTTTGCCGTACCGGTGTCACTGGTGAAAAAAGTAACGGCCGACCTGCTGAAATACGGCAACGTACAACGCGGCTACATCGGTATTCTGCCCCGCGAGCTGGACAGCAAAACGGCTACCGAACTGGGCACGAAAGTAGGCCGTGGTATCTACGTAGAAAGCGTGACCGAGAACGGCGCGGCTAAAGCGGCCGGTATCCAGAAAGGCGACGTGATCGTGAAGATGGAAGGCCAACCGCTCGATTCAGACGCACAGATGCGCGAAATCGTGGGTCGTCGTCGGCCGGGCGATGTCGTCAACGTAACCATCAACCGGGGTGGCTCAGAGAAAGAGCTGAAGCTCGAACTCCGCAACCGCAACGGCGGTCGTGACGTGATCAAGAAAGAAGAAATGGCCGTGGCGGGTATGAAATCGCTGGGCGCCGAATTCTCGAACCTCACCGACCGTGAACGTCAGCAACTTGGCGTCAACGGCGGGGTGCGGGTCACGAAAATTCTGGATGGTAAAATGGCCGAAACCGACGTAGAGGAAGGGTTCATCATCGTGAAGGCCAATGGCAAGAACGTGAAAACCGTGAAAGACCTCGAAACCATCGTGGGTACGGTGAAAGAGGGCGAAGGCTTGCTGTTGATCGGGATGTACCCCAACAGCTCACGCATGATCTACTACGCCGTGCCGATGTAAGGCTTTAACAAAAAGTACGCATACAAAAAGGCAGTTCTTATGAGCTGCCTTTTTTGCGTTGTTACGGAGACAACTCGATCTAAAGAATTGATAAAAAGAAAAGGGCGGCCACGATGGGCCGCCCCTACAGGCAACGTACCTGGATTCTATTCGTAATAATTCAGCACCTGATGGCCGCTCTTCGCCAGCAGTTGGTCGCGCTGGAAGAGGGTGATATCGGCCTGCATCATGTCTTTCACCAGCGCGGGCAGATCGTACTTCGGCGTCCAGTTCAGTTTGGTCATTGCCTTGGTGGGATCACCCAGCAGCAGGTCTACTTCCGTCGGGCGGAAATAGCGGGGGTCGATCGCCATTACTTCCTTGCCAACCTCAACCGGGAACTCGGGGTTGCTGGCGCTGACAACGTAAGCTTTTTCTTCCACCCCTTCACCACGGAACTCTAGCTCGACGCCGATTTCCTGGAAGGCCATTTTGATGAAGTCACGCACCGTCGTGGTTACGCCTGTAGCGATCACGAAGTCTTCGGGGGTATCCTGTTGCAGAATCAGGTACATCGCCTCAACGTAGTCTTTGGCGTGGCCCCAGTCGCGCAGGGAGTCGATGTTGCCCATGAACACTTTATCCTGCAGGCCCAGACCGATCCGGGCTACGGCGCGGGTGATCTTGCGCGTAACGAAGGTCTCGCCGCGCAGGGGTGATTCGTGGTTGAACAGAATCCCGTTACAGGCAAACATGTTGTAGGCTTCGCGGTAATTGACCGTGATCCAGTAGCCATACAATTTAGCAACGGCATACGGCGAACGCGGGTAGAACGGCGTGGTTTCCGACTGAGCGTGGCCTTGCACCCCACCATACAGTTCCGAGGTCGATGCCTGGTAAATGCGTGTCTTCTCAGTCAGGCCCAGCAGCCGCACCGCCTCCAGAATACGAAGTGTACCGATGCCATCCACCTGCGCCGTGTATTCCGGCTCGTCGAAGCTCACCCGTACGTGCGACATGGCACCGAGGTTGTAGATCTCGTCGGGCTGCACCTCCTGAATCAACCGGATGATGTTCGTTGAATCCGACAGATCGCCGTAGTGCAGTTTGAAACGAACGTGCTGTTCATGCGGGTCTTCGTACATGTGGTCGATCCGCTGCGTATTGAACAGCGAGCTCCGACGCTTGACACCATGTACCTCATACCCTTTTTCGAGCAGCAATTCAGCTAGGTAAGCTCCATCCTGCCCGGTGATGCCAGTGATCAACGCTTTTTTCATAAGTGTATCAGAAAAGTTTGCATTTAACTCGGTGTACTTTTCTAATTGTTAGGATGCCTAACGCAACAAGAGTAACGTTATTTGTCAACAACAATTAGATAATTCGCCGAACAAATTGAATTTGTAAGATTTTGTGTATCAAGCCGTAAAACTACACGATAACAGCCACATCATTGCATTATTTTATTAAAATGCTCCGACGCACATCCACTTTATCGGGTTGCATTTGCGCACCGGCAAATAGGGTTTTCAGCCGGGCGAAATAGCGTTCAGCATCCATTTTTCGCATAAAATCGCCCACTTTCAGCCGGTAAGTCGGCTGTTGATAACTGGTGTAGGCGCTCAATTCCGGGAACTGTTTGTAGACCTCCAATTTGGCCGCATCGGCAGCAGCACGCTCATTGCCCACATAAATCTGCACCCGGTAGCCCGGTGCATAACGTACCCGGCGGTTCTGCTGAGCAATGGTGTCCAACAGCGCGTCGAGCCGCTTATTTATATGCAGAGCCTCAGCCGGAGCGGGCGGTGCGCTGGCTTTCCTGGGGATTTCGGCGGAGCGCGTAACGGGAGGCGCCGATGTCGTTACGACCACCTCCCTGCGGGGCGGTGTATACACGGGGCGAGCCGCCGTAAGATCTTCCGAATACTCGTTGTAGTTGCTGGTGGTGGTGCGGCTACTGGTGGTGGCGGGGCTGGGCGCGCAAGCCTGGATAAACAACCAGATTCCGCTCAACGCAAACCCATACTTCCTGAGACCATTCATACGTAATTGGCATTTCGCTGACTCACACGAGCCAGCCTGCCCACAAACTTACTACTTTTGCCACCGAGTATAAATTACGATTTGTGAGCGGTCCGCCGCAACCCCAATCGACAAGTCGGTACAGCTGATCGTATCGGCGGGGGTCATTCACGAATCGTACCGCTGCGGCGGACCGACTGTTAATCATACATCTATACATGCTGACTGTGCAACGCGGCGTTTCGTTGCGGCCCTATACCACCTTTGGCATTGAAGCTCAGGCCAATTATTTCGCCGATCTTATCTCCGAAGCTGATCTTGAGACCCTTCGCCAACTCAACGAACTCACTGACCTGCCCAAGCTGATTCTGGGTGGCGGCAGCAATCTTCTGTTGACCCAGAATTTCAGCGGCCTTGTGCTAAAACTATCGCTCGGCGGCATTGAGGTTGTTCGCGACGACGAACGCCACATCTACGTGCGGGCCGGCGGTGGGGTTGTCTGGCATGATCTGGTCATGTACTGCGTGGCCAACAACTACGCCGGGCTCGAGAACCTGTCGCTCATTCCCGGCACTGTGGGGGCGGCTCCTATGCAGAACATCGGAGCCTATGGCGTCGAGATTGAACAGGTGTTTGATCACCTCGAAGCTGTGCACATCGAGACGGGTGAAAAACGCCGCTTCGAGCATGCCGACTGTCAGTTTGGCTACCGCGAGAGCGTGTTCAAACACGCCCTTAAAGGGCAGTACATCATCGCCTCGGTCACGTTCCGGCTCGATAAGGTGCCCACGTTTCATACGGGATACGGCGCCATCAGCGAGACGTTGGCCGAGATGGGCATCACCGACGAGACGTTGACGATCCGGGCGATCAGTGAGGCCGTCATCCGTATCCGGCGCAGCAAACTCCCCGACCCGGCCGAGATTGGCAACGCGGGTAGCTTCTTCAAAAACCCCGAAATCGATCAGGCGCAGTTCGATCAGTTGAAGGCAACGTACCCAGCCTTACCCGGTTACCCGCTGACCTCCGGCCGGGTGAAAGTACCGGCGGGTTGGCTCATCGAGCAGGCTGGCTGGAAGGGCTACCGGAGCGGCGACGCGGGCGTTCACGCCAAACAGGCGCTGGTGTTGGTCAATTATGGCAACGCTACGGGCCAGGACATACTTGATCTGGCGCAGCGCGTCCGGGCGTCGGTGCTGGAAAAATTCGGGATCGAGATCAACCCGGAAGTCAACGTTATTTAAATAGAAAAAGGGCTGACGCGCCCATTGTGCCTGCGTCAGCCCTTTCACTCATTCACGCTTTATCTCGTTCGCTTGTTAAAAACAGAGCGATGCGGCACCCAGCAGGCCGGCGTCATTCCCCAGCGTGGCTTTCGTCACGGTCAGGCTCTTTTTGTAGTAAGGCGTGAGCCAGTAGTCGAGTTGTTTGTTAACAGCGGGCATAATGTAGTCGAACGACGCCGACAAGCCACCGCCGATCAGGATTTGCTTGATGTCGAGAATCCGAACCATTGTCACGAGCGCATCGCCCAGCATCTCGCCCACTTCAGCCCAGATGGCCAGTGCCAGCGCGTCGCCTTCCGCGGCAGCGGCCACCAGCCCCGTCGTCGAAATGGTGCCGTCGTCAGACAACATCGTCTTGCCCCTGAACTCAGAGCGACGGAGTGTAGCCAGATCGAGCAACTCTTTCTTGCCGATGTTGCGCTCCAGCACTTTTCCGTTGCGCGACGGAATGTGGCCAGGCTCCATGGCGTTACCGTCACCACCAACAAACACTTTCTTGTTGATGATAGCTGCTCCGCCTACGCCCGTGCCGAGGGTGATGAAGATGTAGTTTTCATCGTTCATGTCCTCCACAAAGTAAAATTCACCCAGAGCGGCGGCGTTAGCGTCATTTTCCAGGAAAAATTCAACGTCGGGGAAGCGCTTGGTCAGGATATCGACCATCGGCACACCGTCCAGCTCGGGGATGGCCGTGATCTCGAGAGGGACCGTACGGTCGCGGTTGATCATGCCCGGCAGCCCGATACCCACCTTCTTTACGTCTTTATTGGCGTACAGCTCGACAGCGATGGCATCGGCGAAGCGTTCCATGAAATGGCCCGATTCGCGCCAGCTGGCCGTGTCGTGGCTATAAAAATTGGTGATTTTGCCCGTTTTCGCGTCAACAACGCCCATTTTGACGTTGGTGCCACCCACGTCGATACCTAAATACTGTGCTGAAGCCATTCCTATGAATGAAAATTTATGAATGAAGAATTAAGTGAGCCGTAGAGTCAGAATGCCGCGAAATTACGGAAGGTCTTGACATTACATACCTAAGATTTGGATGTATGTAATTTCATTACTTATTTTCGGGCATGAACAGCACCACTCAACATGTACTAAAAGGAAGTCTGTCCGTAATTATCCTTAGGCTACTGGAAGAGCGCGACCGCATGTATGGCTACGAGATCACGCAGCAGGTGAAAGCGCTTACGGCTGGCGAGATGATGATTACGGAAGGGGCCCTTTACCCGGCGCTGCACAAACTCGAAGCCGAGGGCCTGCTCACGGCCACGACCGAGCTGGTGGACGGGCGCGCCCGAAAGTACTACTCCCTTACCCGCGACGGGCAGCAACAGGCCGTCGGGCGCGTTTCGGAACTACGGGCATTTGTGGAACACCTCAACACCATCCTGAACCTGAAACCAGCCATCTAGTCCCATGACTCCGCACCAACGGCAACAGCTAGTAACGTACCTGCAACAGAACGGGATCGTGTATAAAGAAGTCTTTGACGAACTCTTTGATCATTTGTCATGCAGTATAGAAGAGTCTATGCAGCAGACGCTTCCATTCGACGTTGCCTTTCGTCGAGCCACTTCCTCGCTGGGCGGGCAACCGGCTATTCACCAGATTCAAGCGTACCGAAAAGCAGCCATAAAGCAGCAGTATAAGCGATGGGTGAAGCAGCAGTACACAATGGCCTTACGACGCCCGGTTGTCGTAGCGCTGGTGATTATGGTAGGCTTTGGGCTATGGCAGGTGATTGAATCAACACCTGGCGCCAATCGCCTGCACATCTTGGCAGGAGGGTTTACGGCGCTTTATATAGGCAGTTGGCTCGTTCCGCTCATACAGTCAGCTTATCAATACAGGTTATACCGGAAAGGGCGGGCAAACACACCCTACACGCTCGTTATCAAACTGCTGAACGAGCAGAATCTTGTAATCCTTTGCGGCTTTTTACCTGTGCTGTTAGGATCAAAGACAATCCCATCCTTAGCTGATCTGGCATTGACGTGGCTCACCTGCATGGGCCTCTGCTTCCAGTTCTGCATAACCAGCCGCCATGTGCAAGTAGCTTATACCCTATCAACAACACGATGACTCCGCACCAATTACGCCTCATTGATAAGCACCTGCGCGCCGACAACTGGCTACTAAGTGAGGAACTGATTGCCGAACTGACCGACCACTACGTAGCAGGGATCATCGATCATATGGCGGCTGGTGAATCATTCGACGACGCCCTGCGAGCCGTTCACATGGGCTTTGGCGGGCGCAAGGGACTGCTGGCGCTGGAAGAACAATTTGAACAGGAACAGGCGCGGCGACCCCGTCGCCTGATGCAGAAAATTTTGCTAAGCTATCTGCAATGGCCACGGGCAGCTTACACGATGGCGCTGGTGGCCACGCTGGTGTATCTGTCGTCGACGAATGTGCTGGCGTCAAAGGTTACGTATGCCGCCAATTTCGCTGTGGCGGTGGCCGTAGGGCATTTTCTAATCCTACTGCTGGGTACGTGGTATCGGCGCTGGAAAAAGCAATCGCCCCGCCTGACCAATCAGACGCTGTCTATGCTCTATAGCCACTACGGCTTGATTTGCTGGGTCGTTATCTGGCCGCGTTTCTTCCTAAAAGGCGACTCATCTGCCACGGCCAACTGGCTATTATCAGTCCTGGTTATCGTCACAGTGGTAGTGTACGAGCTAGCTGTCGGCGGGTTTTTACAAGCCATCATGCAACAACGAAATTCGGTCACTAAGGCCTGAACTACGGAACTTTACCAATGGTCGACTTACCGGTTGATCCAACTGTGATTAACTCAAAAATTACCGTCGAAGGGCTTGCCTGTTTTCAGGTCTTTGAGCGAAAACGAGTTGACGGCGCCTACACCCGCAAATTCGACGGTGACGCCGTAGATGCGTTTCAGTGGCATTTTGTAGCTGGTTTCATGTACCCGACGCCCATTGATGAACAGCTGTACCCGCTGATCGACGACCCGCAGCGTCAGCGTACCGCCCCGGCGTAGGTCTGCGCCCAGAAAACGGACATCATCCCGTGAACCGCTTTTGTGTTGGTCGGAAAACTGCATTTCCGCCCAGTAGACACATCCCGGCTTGATAATGTCGACGGTGTGCTGCGACGACTCGCCATATATGGTAACGCCCACCTGTGAACAGCGCACACCGGCCCGGTCGGGCGAGGTTACCACCTGGGTGGTCAACTCAAAGTTATCGGCGTCGATATCCGTAACCTGCGTATTCGTAAACCCGATAAAAAATGTGCGGTTGGTGTCGACGCCCGCACGCGCGGCAGCCAGCGGGCCAACGCTTCGCCGACCACCCACAAACAACCCGGGTACGTCGATCGGATACACCCGCGTCGTGTCGTGGGGCATGTGGGCCGTGGCTACCCAGCCTTTGGTCGGCAAGTAAATGGTGGCGGTATCGAGGCGGAGAGTGCCCTGTTTCAGGACGGCAAAATAACGTCCCGGCTTTTCGTAATAATGGTTGTAGAGGGCGGTAGAAACTTCGGCCTCGATGGGCTTACGCCGACCATCCCCAAACTCAATAACATACGGCACCGGGTCGTCGGCAACGCCAGCCAGCCCACGAATCTGAAAATTGGCCGAGTGCGGATTCTCGCCGATTGGGTTCTTACAAATGAGTTGCACCGCCCCCGTGGTTGCCGGTTTGGTCAGAAAGTGGCGGTACGTAGCCATTCCCCCGATGAATAAGGCAATAACGGCCAGCCCAGCCAGCCAACGCCACGTACCCGACCGCTTCTGCGGCGATGGGCCAATCGGATGAGGAGACACAGCTACCGACACGGCTACGATTGGCTGATCTGGCACCTCGATTGTCTGGTCGGGTATTGACTCCGCCTGGGGCGATGCCTCAACAAAGTGTTCCCAATCGGTGTAGCCGCTATACTTCGCCAGCGCGTCGCGGGTTGCTTTTTGCGGGTAATAGCGGGAGCCGGTCCTGATTTTGCCGAAAATTCGCTTCAGTGTGTTCGGGCTGATCTGCACGCCCGTCTGCCGGAACAGCGTATGGCTAAGCCTGACGAAATCGCTGTTGGTCCAGTCTTCCCAGTTGGGGTTCCCGAACACCTCACTCACCAGCAGACAGCAGCGGTCCAGTTGGTGATAACAGGCAGCCTTATCTTGTCCATTTTCCGCGACCATCACTCAGCAATATCTTCTCTATCAACAGGTTAGCTTGTCCATAATTCTGGACAAGAAAATGGGTAAGTTAGGCTACTGCCGCACCACATAGTGCAATTTTATATTCGCACAGTCAAATTTTTGAATCACCTCTGGTCGCCTCCCGACGGCTATGATTCACTAAATATCGATAAAAATATGCGACAAAAACTTCTACTAAGTTGCGCCCTGTTTCTGGGCTGGCTCGCTCCGATGCTGGCGCAGAACCGGAGCATCAGCGGCCGGGTCACCGACGAAAGCGCCAAGGAGCTGCCCGGCGTCAGTATTGTCTTGAAAGGAACGCAGCGCGGTACGGTCAGCGAGGCCAATGGCCAGTACAAACTCAACCTACCCGACAGTGGCCCGGTCACGCTTATTTTCTCGTTTGTGGGTTACCAAAGTCAGGAAGTAAACGTAACGGATCAGGCCAATCTGAACATCAGCCTCAAGCCCGACGACAATTCGCTCGAAGAGGTGGTGGTCGTGGGCTACGGCACGCAGAAGAAAAAAGACCTGACCGGTGCCCTCTCGACCATCGAAGCCAAAGACGTGGCGGGGCGGCAAACCACCCAGATTTCGGAAGCGCTGCAAGGCAGCATCGCGGGCGTTTCGGTAACCCGTGGCAGCGGCGCACCGGGGGCCAGCTCAAGTATCCTGATCCGGGGCATCACCACGCTCGGCACCAACAGCCCGCTGATTATCGTGGATGGCGTGCCGGTCAGCAGCATCGACAACGTCAATCCGGGCGATGTCGAAACCGTGACGGTCTTGAAAGATGCTGCGTCGGCCGCTATTTACGGGTCGCGCGGGGCGGCGGGCGTCGTGCTCGTCACCACCAAACGCGCCAAAGAAGGCTTCAGCAGTTTTGAATATACGGGCGAATATGGCGTTCAGAAAGCCACCGCCCTGCCCACCTACGTCAACGCCCCCACCTACATGCGTCTGTTCAACGAACAGGCCACCAACGACGGTTCGGCCACTGGCCCTTACTCGCAGGACGTCATTACCAATTTTGAGAAGTATAACCGCGACACGCCCGACCTCTTCCCGTTTGCCAACACCGACTGGCAGCGCACGGTGATGACGAAGACCTACGCCCCCCGCTACCGGCACGACCTGGTTTTTACGATGGGGACGGGTAAAATCAAAACCAAGGCGTCGCTTGGGTACGTTAAGCAGGATGCGTTCTACACCAACTATTCCTACGAGCGGTATCTGTTTCGGGTCAACAACGACCTGCAAATCAACCCGAAGCTGAGCGCCAGCCTCGACGTGGCCTACAAGCGCACCAACACGGTTACGCCGGTGGTCAACCCGATCTACGAGGCGCGGGTGATGCCTCCTATCTACGACAATTTTTATGCAGATGGCCGATATGCGCTGGCGAAAGACGGGCGTAATCCCATTGCCCAGCTCAACGAGGGCGGCACCAGCAACGGCACCTTCAACCAGTTTCTGGGGCGGCTGGCCTTCAACTATAAACCCGTCGACGGCCTCACGCTGACGGCCCTGGTGTCGCCCACCATCGACCTCGACAAAACAAAGGCCTTTGCCAAGCGGATCGCCTTCACCAACCCCGACGGCACGCCCAGTTCCTTCAGCAATCAGGCCCGCACCACCCTCACCGAGGGGCGCAACGAGAGCCTGGCCATCACGGGTCAACTGCTCGCCAACTACAACAAAGATCTGGCCGGTGGGCACAACATCGACATTTTGGGCGGTTACGAAGAAATCTATAACTCGTTTGAATCGCTGGGCGCGTCACGCAGCGGGTTTGCGCTCACGGATTTCCCCTATCTGAATGCAGGCTCCCAGGAACTGCGCGACAATTCCGGCAGTGCCAACGAGGTGGCGCTTCGGTCGGTATTCGGGCGGGTTAAATACGACTATAAGAACAAATACTACCTCCAGGGTAACCTGCGTTACGACAAATCGTCGCGGTTCGACAAACAGTACCGGGGTGCCCTATTCCCGTCGGTATCGGCGGGCTGGACCCTGTCGGAAGAGGCCTTTCTAAGAAACAGCAGCTGGCTTTCGTTCCTGAAGCTGCGCGGCTCGTATGGCGAAGTGGGCAACGAACGAGTTGGCAACTATCCCTATCAGGCCACTATCAGCTTCAGCAACGCGCTTTTTTACCAGAACGGCGTGGTGGTGCCGCTCAACGGCGGTGGTCAGGTCGACTACGCGGTGCAGAATATTTCGTGGGAAACCACGCGCACCGTCGACGTGGGCATCGACGCGGCCTTCCTGAAAAACCGGCTCACCATCTCGGCCGATTATTACCAGAAACGTACCTACGACATCCTGCTGGCGCTCGACATTCCGCTTTATCTGGGCTACGAACGGCCGCAGCAGAACGCGGGCATTCTGGACGTGAAGGGCTGGGAACTGGAAACGTCCTGGCGCGACCGGTTGGGTAAACTCAACTACTCGGTGGCCTTCAACCTGTCGGATGCCAAGTCGACGGTCGTCGACCTGAAAGGCACGCAGGTGCTGGGCGCGCAGTCGACGTTCAAGGGCAGCGAGTTCAACGAGTGGTTTGGCTACCGCTCGGCGGGGCTGTACCAGACGCAGGACGAAGCCGCCAACTCGCCCCGCCTCAACACCAACGTCTCGGCCGGCGACGTGCGCTACCTCGACCTGAACAACGACGGCAAGATTACGCCCGACGATAAAGTGCTGCTGGGCGGCTCGTTACCCCGCTACCTATACGGCAGCACCATCCGGCTCGATTACAATGGCTTCGACCTGGGGCTGGTGATGCAGGGCGTAGCCAAGAAAAGCAGCCGCCTGCCCGACGACGTCGTGCGGCCCTTTGCCGAAGCGTTTGGCAACGTACCTGAGGAACTGGTGGGCAGGTTCTGGAGCAAAACCAACTCCGCCGAGCAAAATCTGGCGGCCCGCTACCCCCGCCTGTCGACCCGCTCGCTGGCGGCCAACTACGAGATGTCGGATTTCTGGCTCATTAGCGGGGCCTATTTCCGGGTGAAAAACATCACGCTGGGCTATACGCTCCGCAACAATTTTCTGAAGAAAATCGGGCTGCAATCGACGCGGGTGTACGTCTCGGCCAACGACGTGTTTGCCGTCCACAACTTCCCCAAATACTGGGACCCGGAGGTAGGCGGTTCGTCATACCCCATCGTCACGACCCTGATGGCAGGCGCCACGCTGAAGTTTTAACCGACCGCCGATTCCTGCATTGATAAAATCTTGCTGATCATGAAAAAATCATCCCTTGTCTTTCTGCTGGCGGCGGGCGTATCGGCCTGCAACAGCCTGGACCTGAACCCGCTCTCCGAACCGTCGACGGCTACGTTTTATTCAAACCAGACCGAGCTCGAACTGGCCGTCAATGACCTGTACCGGCTCGATTTCTGGGGGAACGACAACGAGCAATTTACCGACAATTACTGGCACCGGGGGCAACTGGGCAACGCTGTCACGTTCGGCACCATGAATGCCGAAGACGCCACCGTGCAAGCCTTCTGGGTGGCCTGTTACAAAGCCATTGCCCGGACCAACACCTTTCTGGCCAACAAAGACCGGGCCGCTGCCAGCACACCCGCCGCTACGCTGAAGCAGTTGGAAGCCGAGATGCGGCTGATTCGGGCCTACGAATATGCGCGGCTCATCGCGCACTTCGGCGACGTACCCCTGCTGACCAAGCCCACCGTGCTGGAAGAGTCGTATAGCGTAACCCGGACCCCGCAAGCCGAGGTGTTGAAGTTCGTTTTCGACGAACTCGATTTTGCCATCGCCAACCTGCCGCAGTCGTATGCCGCCTCGGCCGTAAAACGGCTCACCAAAGGGGCCGCGCTCGCCGTGAAGGCCCGGACGGCGCTGTATGCAGGCAACTGGGCCGTTGCCCGCGATGCGTCGCAGGCGATCATGCAGTTTACGGGCGCGGGGGCCTACTCGCTTCACGGCAACTACAGCCAGCTTTTTCTGAAAGCCGGCGAGACCAGCCCCGAGCTCATCATCAGTATTCCGCGCGACGAAGCCCAGAAAGTGTTTACCCAAGGCACCAACGTGCAGGACCAACTCCCCCGCCTGACGGGCGGCTTCGGCGCGCAGATCCCGACCCGCGAAATGGTCGACGCGTATGAATGCCGCGATGGCAAACCCATCGATGAGTCGCCCCTGTATGACCCCAAAGCGCCGTTCAGAAACCGCGACCCGCGCCTGACGGCCTCCATCGTGGAGTTTGGCACGCAGTGGCTCGGCTACAACTACCAGCCCCACCCCGACAGCACCACCACCTTCAGCAGCAAAGACAACCGGCGCGTATCGAACCTGGACAACCGGGCCGTGGCGGCGTTTGCCAGCTTTACGGGTTTTCTCTGGAAAAAAGGCATCGACCAGACCTGGGCCGACAAACGCAGCGAAGACAGCGACGCCATCATCATCCGCTATGCCGAAATTCTGCTCACCTATGCCGAGGCCAAGATTGAGCTGAACGAGATCGACGCCAGCGTACTGAACGCCATCAATCAGGTACGTGCCCGCGCCTACGGTGTGGCGGTTGGGCAAACGTCGGCTTACCCCGCCGTTACATCAACGAGCGTAGCCGAGCTTCGGCAGGTGGTGCGGCGGGAGCGGCGCGTCGAGTTTGCGAAAGAGGGGCTTCGGTACATGGACCTTATCCGCTGGCGGCTGGCCGAAAAAGCCCTGACCCGCCCGGTAATCGGCCTGCCCGACCCGGCGGTGCAAAACCGCTCGAAGTGGCCGTTTCCCGGCATTACCCCCCTCGACGACGATGGCATTGCCGACTACTCGGGCTTCGGTACCGACGTCAAAATAGTGGCGCAGCGCAGTTTCGACAAAACACGGCAATACCTGTGGCCCATTCCGGCCATTGAACGCCGCGTAAACCCGAACATGACGCAAAATCAGGGCTATTAACCCATGCCCGGTCTGGCTGCGGCACGGGTTGCCCGGCCAGACCGGCGATTTACTCCATCTAATGAAGCAATACATCCTTTCGGCTTGTTTGCTGGCCTGGGCGCTGAGCCACAGCCAGTTTGGTCAGGCACAATCTAAAAAACGGCCTTCCTACAGCGGTATTTACCCGCACTTGGCCATGTACAACAACGAAGGCGAGTGCGGCACGGGGGCCGTGGTGCCCTGGGCCAACAAGCTTTGGGTCATCACCTACGGGCCACATCTGCCGCAGGGTTCGTCGGACAAGCTGTACGAAATAACCCCGGATTTGCAGCAGATTGTCCGCTCGGAAAGCATTGGCGGCACCCCCGCCAACCGGATGATTCACCCGGAGAGCAACCAGCTGTTTATTGGCCCTTACGCCATTGATGCCAACGGCCACGTGCGGACCATTCCCTACAAAACCATGCCGGGCCGCCACACTGGCAACGCCCGCCACCTCACCGACCCGAAAGGCAAGATTTTGTACGGGACCATGGAGGAAGGCTTTTACGAAGTGGACGTAGTCACGCTGGCTCCCACCACGCTCTATGAAGACGGCAACCGGAAAACGCACAAGGAATCCGACGAATCGAACAACCAGCAAAACGCGCTGCTACCCGGTGCCCACGGTAAGGGCCTTTATTCGGGGCAGGGCGTGATGGTATATTCCAACAACGGGGAGCCGGGGCCAAAAGCACTCGTGCAGTTCGATATCGACGCGGGTTCGCTGTCGGAGTGGAATGGCAAAGACTGGACCGTGGTGCGGCGGAATCAGTTTGTGGAGGTAACCGGGCCGGGCGGTATTTACGGTAACAAAAATCCCGACACCGACCCCATCTGGGCCACCGGCTGGGACCACAAATCGGTGTTGCTGGGCGTGCGCGATAAACCCACGGGCTGGCACTTCTTTCGGTTACCCAAAGCGAGCCACAGCTACGACGGCGCGCACGGCTGGAACACCGAATGGCCCCGCATCCGCGATATCGGCACCGAGCAGAAAGCCGATTACCTGATGACGATGCACGGCCTGTTCTGGCGGTTTCCAGGTACGTTCACGGCGACCAACACGGCGGGCATTCGGCCCCGGACGGCGTATTTGAAAGTAATTGGCGATTTCACGCGCTGGAATAATCAACTCGTCTTTGGCTGCGACGATTCGGCCCAGAAAGAATTCCTGAACAAGCGCAACACCAAAGGCGCGATCGAAGGCCCCGGCCAGTCGAACTCCAACCTGTGGTTTGCGCCGCTCAACGTACCTGATCAGCTCGGCCCCAACACCGCCGAAGGGGCTGTTTGGCTGAACGAAGCCGTCAAAGCCAACCAGCCTTCCGATCCGTTCCTGTTTGCGGGCTGGACCAACCGGTCGGCCTGGGTGCAGAACACCGGCGACGCCGTAACGCTTACGTTTGAGGTCGACAAAACCGGCACGGGCAACTGGAGCAGCCTCCAGACTACCGCGCTGGGTGCGCACAGCGCGGCGCAGGTGGTGTTCCCGGCCAACGCCCCCGGCGAATGGATTCGACTTCGGTCCGACAAAGCCACGACCCTGTCGGCGCAGTTCACGTATGGGGCAAAGGATACCCGCTCCGGGGCGACCAACGCGCTGTTCAACGGCCTAGCTAACGTAACCACCACCAACACGACGGGCGGCCTGCTCTATGGCTTGAGCGACAACCGGCGGGCACTGGGGTTGAGTGCGTTAGCCTATAAAGGAGCCCTGCCAACCGACGTTGGTTACTACGAACTCGACGCCGACATGCGCCTGACCCGCAAAGCCGACGCCCAGACGCAGTCGTTTATCAAACGCAAATTCGCCATTCCCGAGCGGGTCGTTACGGTCGATGGCGGCAGCGTGCTGGTGGTCGATGACAAAGGTCGGCGATGGCGGTTTCCGCTGGGGGACAACGCTTACACCGACCTGACCAATCAGAGTGCTCTCCGTATCTGCCGGGAAGTGGCTACCGAGCGGGACCTGTTCAACTGCCACGGCACATTTTATGAACTCCCCGCTGAAAACGCCGATGGCTACGCCAAAGTCAGGCCTATTGCCTCGCACAACCTGCGGATCAACGATTATGCGTCGTATCGGGGGTTGCTGGTGATGACGGGCATCGACCTACAGGCCGCCCGTTCCAACGAACACATTATCGTTTCGGACGACAAGAAAGCGGCCATCTGGGCGGGGGCGATCGACGACCTCTGGAAACTGGGTAAACCAACCGGCCACGGTGGCCCCTGGACCAATGCAGCGGTGAAAGCCAACGAAACGTCGGACCCTTACCTGATCGGGTTCTACGACCAGCGGAGCCTGCAACTGTCGCACAAAGCCAGCTCGCCCGTTACGTTTACCCTCGAAGCCGACCCCGTAGGCACGGGGGTCTGGATGCCTTATAAAACCATTACGGTAGCGCCCGGCCAGGTCAATACGTTTGTATTTCCGGCCGAATTTCAGGCACGCTGGATTCGCTTCAAAACCGACAAAGCCTGCGAGGCAACCACACGGCTCAAGTATGAATAACGGTCAGCGCAGTAACCCAAGGGGCCGTAGCAGCGAGAGCCGGTTTCGCTGAGGCGACTTGACACTTCGTAAACCAGGCTGGGCGGCTGGGTACGTTGGCCGACGGCTAACGTACCCAGCCGCTACCAGTTTCTTGAAACCGATACCGGGTGGCGTGGCGGCCGGAGTGGCAACGGGCCAACTCAGGCAAAGCAGCAGCGCTACGTTCAGACGAAAGACCATAGTGGTCAACAGAAAGGCAACCGACCGTCGGGCCCATCGGGTGATGGAGCTAAACGGTCGGTGCTATGGGTTAGATTTACGCTTCTACGCCTAATACGGCGTCTTCCTCAACCGGAATCATGTAGGTATTCGACGTGGCGGCCAGGCTTGCGCTCGGGCCACCCACCGGCTGTTCATCGACCTGAATCTGCACCCCAACGCCCTGGCCGCCATAGAACGTACCGCTTGAGAAAGCCGATACCGAGCTGTTGTTGATCGCGTATTCCGACGACTTGATGTTGATGAGGTTGTTCTGCTTACACTCGTTGAAGACCTTCTCGATTTTCACGAAATACAGATGGTGCGAGTCGTTGGAGCCGCTGAGCTTCACCTTGTCGTTGAACCAGATCGCCACGTACCCGGTGAGCAGGCAGTTGGCATTCCAGTTGATGTTGTAGCTCTGCGTGCCAATCACCATCGTGGTGTCGAGGATCGTCATGGGCGGGGCCGTTACAGGCTGCTCAACGCTCCAGGTCTGCGAATGGTCGGTGCTGAACTGCTGCGAGGCCGAAAACGAAACCGTAGTTGTCACCTTCGTTCCCAGCTCAGCAACGGTCGGTACTTCGACTGAGGCACTTACCTCAATCCCGATTGAGAGGTCTTCGGTCACCGACCACGTAAACGACTGCTCGGTGGTTTCCTCCTGCTTGTAGGTATAGGTTTGGGGAATAGAACTATTGTTCCGAAACTGTGTGTGTACCGACGACACCGTGCCGGGCTCCGGTGACGGTGCGTTGGGGTCATAGACGATGGGTTGCTGATTGGCCTGCACTTCATACTGACGGTAATCGTCGAGTTCGCTGTGCTGGCTGTAATTGGTACTGGCCGTGAACTTTACGCCGCCCCCATTGTACTGTTTGTTCATCCAGTTGCCCCAGGCATTGGTAATGTCTTGCAAAGAAGTTGCCATGATACTTTGTGTGTTAAGGTGAAAAAAGGATAGTCACTTCGTCAGACGAAGCGCCTGGCTGGAGGCTCAACCGGCGATCGTTTGACGGTAGCAAAGGTGGGGTAATGCCCCCCTCGGCGCAGGCGCAGAACAACCCAAACAGCAAAGCGGGTAGTTTCTGGTGGCAGCCCCCGGTGCTTCTGACCGATTTTGAAAACGGGTGTTTCTACGGGGGCATGATCCTATTAGAATGTGTTGCTTTGCCACTTAATCCTTTTCCTTCATATGCAAACCGACAAAACGCCTACCTACGCCGTACCCCTCAAAGACGCCGAACAATGGGTCACCAACTGGGTCAGTGCCAACACTGAAGGCAAAACCCTCGACCCCACCGATATGCGGGCGTTTCTGGTGCACCGCGAAGACTTTATTGAGTTGCTCAGGCAGTACGATACCGAATACGTGCGCCTCTACATGGGTCGTCGCAAAGACGTTGATTCGGATGGCCAGTTGAAAGCCTGTCTGCTGATGGTATCAGCGACGCGCCAGGGCACCATCGACCCCAAAGCCTCGGACCCGGACCTGATTGTCGATCTGGTTGGTCAGGTAACGATTCAGGAGGACGACACGACGCTGGAAGCGAATTATCAAGTGTTTGATTTCTCGCAGATCTGCCCGCCCATGTGCGACCCAACCAGCCCGCTGTTCATCGGTGAGCCCGACGCCCGTTGTCAATAAGTCGACACGTCTATGCAAGACTTCCTGATTTGGTTTAGCCGGTATGGGTCCTATTGCCTGCTGCTGTCGGCGGGCATGGTCCTGTTTCGGTTTCAGTACCTGACGGGGTACCTCCGGTTTGTGGGGTGGTTTGTCGGGCTGGCAGTGGCGGGTGAGTTGGTTTCGCACCTGACGGCCCACGTCCTCCACGTTCCGAACACCTACATCCTGCACGGCTACACCATACTGGAATTCAACATCATTGCGTTAGTCTATGGTCGTTTTTTTGGCCATTTCTACAGCCGTTTCTTTGTGCCCTGGCTGATGGCTGGTTTCACCGTCCTGGCCCTGCTGAATAGCGCGTTCATACAGCCCCCCACCGGGGGCAACGCCTATGCCCGCGGGCTTGAAGCCATCCTGGTTATTGCGCTGGCGTTGCTGGCGTTTTACAAACTGCTGAACGAGCTATCGGCCCGGCGGCTCGACAAGCAGCCGATCTTCTGGATCAACACAGGATTCTTACTCTACTTCGCGGGCAGTTTATTCTTTCTATTATTCAGTAACGTTGTCTTATACGACTCGAACCAAACGCTTAAATTCGCCGTATTCGCACTCCATGTGTTGCTCATTGTCATGATGCACGTGCTGATCAGCATCGGGTTATGGTTCAGTCCCAGCCTTCGGGCGACATCTACATACTGATTTTCGGTGGTTCACTGGCCTTTATCATGCTGGTGATCGGCATTGTGGTCTTTCTGCTTGTGTATCAGAAACGAATAGCCGCCCAGGAGTTACGGGTGAAACAGATGGAACTGAGCTACCAGCAAGAGGTCATTTACCGCACTCTCGACGCCGTCGAGGATGAGCGCAAACGGGTCGCCCGCGATCTTCACGACGAGGTGGGCGCGGCGCTGTCGGCCATGCGCCTGCTGTTGGCTCAGCTTACGCAGACTGCGCCGCCTTCCGATGCGTCGCGCCACCTCACCAGCCAGTTTAAATACGTCATCGACAGCACCATCGACAACGTACGGCGGATTTCGAACGACCTGCTGCCACAAGGACTCGACGAACTCGGCCTGACCTATGCGATAGAAGGCCTCTGTGAAAGCGTGATGGCGCTGGCCGATGTAAACGTGGAACTGACGGTGGCGCCCGACCTGACTCTACCCACCCGCGCTAACCTCATTGTGTACCGGCTGGTGCAGGAGTTGCTTAACAACGCCCTCAAGCACGCCGACGCCACCGACATCCGGCTGTCGCTGCTGCGCGAAGCCGATACGCTCGTGCTGCGCTACGCCGACGACGGCAAAGGCTTTGATTTTGAGCAGGCCTATCAGCAGCGCAGCTTCGGCCTGAAAAACATTGAAACCCGCGCGCAGATGCTGCAGGGTCTGGTTGCGTTCGACACCAGCCCCGGCGAAGGGCTTCGGGTTGAGGTGACGTTCCGCCCCTAGACGCTATCTTCCACTCCCTATTGCCCGAACGCTGTTATGTCCAACCCCATCCACGTAGCCATTGCCGACGATCAGGTTTTGTTCCGAAAGGGCATGATCGGGATCGTCGATAGCTTCGATGGCATGCACATCAGCCTCGAAGCCGATAACGGCCGCAGCCTGCTCGACGGCCTTGCCACGGCTTCGCCCCTGCCCGACGTAGTGCTGCTCGACCTCTCGATGCCCGAGTTGAACGGCGTTGAAACTACCAAGCTGATTCACAAACAGTATTCAGGTGTCAAAATCATCATCCTGTCGGTATACAGTGAAGACCGGTTTGTGACCCACCTGATGGACCTGGGCGTGAATGCCTACCTGTTCAAGAACGTAGAACCCGAGGAAGTGGAGCGCGCCATCCGCGATGTCGTGGAGAAAGAGTTTTATTTCAACGAAGCGTTCCTGCGGGCCATGAAAAACCGGATGGCCACCCGCAAGCCCCGCCGCGTGCTGACCGAAGCGGCCCCCGCCACCCTGACCCCGCGCGAAATCGACGTGCTGGGTCTAATCTGCAAGCAACTAACGGCCCCCGAAATTGCCGATCAGCTGTGCCTGAGCATTCGCACCGTGGATGGGCACCGGGCTAACCTGCTCGAAAAGACGGGGTCGCGCAACACCGCCGGTTTGGTCCTGTACGCCATTAAAAACAGCCTGATCGACCCATCAGAACTACTGAGCTAGCCTACAGCGCACAAAAAAGGGGTGGATCAGTTGCCACCCCTTTTTCTGCACATTAACCTCACTTTGAATTTTCTTCGGTTTTCAGGACAACCCGGCGAACAGCGCCATCGTCGTTTTGGGTGACCGTGACGAAAAAGACGTCCTCGGCTTTGCGGCCAACATCGACCTGCCCCACAAACTCACCGCTGAAGTCTTTCAACTCGCGCCGGGCCACCTCTTTGCCTTTGGTGTTGGTCACCACAATCTGCACGTCACCCTTCTTGGGGGCGCTGAAGCGCACATTGAGCAGGTTGCGGTCGGGGTTATTCGGGTACACGTCAAGGCCGCGCACGGTCGAGGGTTGCGCGCCCCCATCAACCCAGACGTTGAACGGGCGGGCAAACTCCCGCTGCCAGTCACGGCTTTGGAAAGCCCGGTTCATGCGGTCGGCCATCGGCGCCAACTGACGGCGCAGGGTAACGTCCATATCACGGCCCAACCGGCGCATGTTGCGCGACAGCGAATCCAGCTGCCGCCGCTGAAGCCGGAATTCCCGCGTGCGGCGTCCACCGCGCGTAGTATCGTCATCGTCGGCGTCGTACCGGAAGTGCAGATCAAAATCGGCATCCCCCGGTGCCATCGGCGCGATTACTACGTTCGGCGCAGCAGGCGGCATGGGCGGTGTTGGCGCCATAGCCAGTGCTTCACCATCCAGAAACCGGTCTTCGACCACCCGGTTCCGGCGGCTCGTGCGGCTACCACCCGAGGCCGGCCCCCGGTACGAATCTTCGATAATGACCGAAATATTGCTGTCGCCCTTGCCTTTCCGGGCTGCCCGCAACGAGTCGATGAGCCGATTGACGAGCGCATCCCGCTTTTCGTCGGTCATGCCGTCATTGCGGTAGGTACGTTCGATGGTGCGCGTGTCTTTGCCGTTGCGTTCGGTAATTTTTACGCGCATCTGACCCGGTTCATCGAGTTCACGTTGCGCCATCGTAACCGATGAGAGGCCGCCCAGCAAGCCAAGGCACAGGGCGAACCGGAGAGCGGTGGTGGTTGTTTTTTTCATAGGAGTCAGTCAGGAATTTATCGTACGTAACGGAGCGACGGCCATTGCTACACGTTAAAAGTTGTTAAGCAGGCAATGTCTTTTTCGTCTGGTTGGTTGTTTGTGTACCTTACCTCTCCCCCGGCCCCTCTCCTTAAACCAAGGAGAGGGGAGTCTTACGGTCAGGCTTCTGATTGTCGTACGTGGTCAACCAGAAATAAGCAAGACGTTAAGGTCCCCCTCTCTTTGGTTTAAGGAGAGGGGCTGGGGGTGAGGTAATCAAACAGATAAAGAACCCGTTCGCTCCGTTGCATCGAACGCCAAAAAAATAAATGTCAACGAAACGCATCCGCTGGATTGTTCTTTCGATGGCCATCGGGCTGCTGGGTTTAGTTGGGTTTCAGCTATACTGGATCAGCACGGCCCTGCATTTGCAGAAAGAACAGTTCGATTATAAAGTTACTGACGCGCTACAGGAGGTTGTCCGCAGCCTGGAGCGCCAGGAAATTCAGTATCAGGCCCGGCAGCAATTGCAGCTTCAGCACCAGCAGCAGCAGTTGATGGCTATTGGGCGGAAAAATGGCAAAGCCAACACACCCCAGACCACGGCTCCTTCCAATGCGCTCGATGCCAGCCCGGACCGGATCGCTGCCAACCAAACCCAGCCCCGGCAACGTACCCAAGGAGCTACCCAGCGAGCCACCCAACCCCATTCGGGTCAGGCAGGTACGTCGGTAGCGGGGCGCGATATGCCCGGCCCGATCGTGGTGCAATCCGACGCTCTGCATCCACGCACGCAAACGCTGACCCTGGAACAAGCCCAGGTGGTCGAAGCCTTCTTCCGGCAGCAGGAAGAGCTTATGGCTATGGGTGACTGGCAAACACAACTGGCTCAGCAACAGCGCTTCGAACGCTGGATCAACGAAATTGCGGCCAACCCGCTAAATCAGTTTCACGATGGCGAGCTCACGCTGGTCATGCCCGATTCGGGTACGCACCGCAGCGGACCCACCCGCCCGCGCAAAACACGTACCTACAAGGCCGCACCGCTCGCCAAAACCGCGCCGACCAACGTACCCAAACCAAGCCAGGAACAGGGCATTACGGCCGTTAATTCCATGACCCACGCCGAGCAGGCGCAGATGATCAAAGATGTGCTGAAGGGTCTGCTCATGTCGGATCGGCCACTGGAAGAGCGCGTCGACCGGTTTACGCTCGATACGTTGCTACGTCAGGCCTTGCAGGAGCGCGGCATCACCATTCCGTACAACTTCGCCGTTCGGAGCAAAGGGCAATCGCGGTTTCTGTTTGCGTCGATGCTGGCCAGCCAGGCGTCGATGAACCGACAGTTTGATGATTACGGCTACAAGGCGGCGCTATTTCCGAACAACATTCTCGAAACGGGCAATTATGTCTACCTCTTTTTTCCCGACCAACGCTCGTTTATCCTGAGCCGCATGACCGCCACGCTGGCGGGGTCGGCGTTGCTCATTCTGGTCATCATGGGTTGTTTCTATGTCGCCATCACGACCATTCTTCGGCAGAAGAAAATGGCCGATATCAAGAACGACTTCATCAACAACATGACCCACGAGTTCAAAACGCCCATTTCGACCATCTCGCTGGCGGTGGATATGGCCCGCGAACAGCTCCGGTCGGCGCAGATGCCCTCGTTGGTGGGTGCTGCTGGCAGCCCTCCCCCCACCAACGAGCTCCCCGAACGACTGGGCCGCTACATGGGCATTATCCGCGACGAAAATCAGCGGCTGGGTTCACACGTAGAGAAGGTGTTACAAATGGCTTTACTCGACAAGGGCGAGGTCAAACTCAAGCTCAGTTCGGTCAATGTGCACGACGTGATCGAGAAAGTGCTCAACACAATGAGCCTGTCGATCGAGCAGCGACAGGGCGACATTGAGCTGGAATTCGACGCCACTGACGAGATTGTGCAGGCCGATGAGGTACACCTCACCAATATGCTCTACAACCTCATCGACAACGCCATCAAATACTCGCCCGAGCGGGTGGCGATCCGTATACGTACCCGCAACACGACCCTGCCCGACCCCAAAACCGGTGCCCCGCGCCCATCGGTGGCCATCTCGGTAGCCGACCAGGGGCTAGGCCTGACCAAGGAGCAGCAAAGCCGCATCTTCGACACCTTTTACCGCGTCCCGACGGGCAACCGCCACGACGTAAAGGGCTTCGGGCTGGGTCTGAGCTACGTGAAAAAGATGGCTGAAGAGCACCACGGTCAAGTCACCGTGAGCAGTACCCCCGGCCAGGGAAGTGAATTTGAAATCGTTATACCAACGTCTACTAATGAGTGAAAGAGATAAAGAGTGAATCGTTCGACTTATCACTCTTTATCTCTTTCACTCTTTACCACCTATGCCCTCAATCCTACTCGTTGAAGACGACCCTAACCTGGGCCAGCTTACACAGGAATACCTAACGCTGAAAGGATACCCGACCGACCGCGCGACCGACGGCAACGCGGGCCTGCAACAGTTCATGGCCAACACGTATGACCTGTGCATTCTCGACGTGATGATGCCGAAAAAAGACGGGTTCACCCTGGCCAAAGAGCTGCGCATGGCCAACCGCGACGTACCCATCATTTTCCTGACGGCCAAGTCGATGCAGGACGATGCCATTCAGGGTCTGCGCCTCGGGGCTGATGACTACATCACGAAGCCGTTCAGCATGGAGGAATTGCTGTTGCGGATTCAGGCCATTTTACGGCGGTATCAGCGCACCGAGAACGTACCTGAAACGGGCATTTACCAGATCGGCACGTTCCAGTTCGACTACCCGCGCCAGACCCTCACCCGCAACGGCGATGGAGCCGGCCAACGCCTGACGAGCAAAGAATCGGAATTGCTGAAGTTGCTGGCGCAGAACCTCAACCAGCCGCTTGGCCGCAGCTTTGCTCTGAAAATGGTCTGGGGCGACGACTCGTATTTCAACGCCCGCAGCATGGACGTGTACATTACCAAGTTGCGCAAATACCTCAAAGACGACGAGCAGGTGCAGCTCGTAAACGTGCACGGCGAGGGATTTAAATTAGTGGCGTAGGGGAATTGTCGGTTAGTGTCATTGGTTGTCATGGGTAGTCATTAGCCTTCAGCGTCATTGATGCGGTCCGCCGCTGCGAATCTCTCACAATGAATGACGCCGAAGGATAATGACTACCCATGACGCGAAGCAAATGACTACTTCTTTTCAACCTCGTCGGCCGCGCCGGAACCGGCAGTCGGCGGCTATTCGGGAGATGGTGCAGGAAACTCGCCTGCACGTCTCTGACTTCATTTTTCCCGTTTTCGTGATGGAGGGCGCTGGCCAGCGAACCGAAGTCGCGTCGATGCCCGGCATTTTCCGCTACTCGCCCGATCTGCTGCTCGACGAAATCGGCCGCTGCCTCGACCTGGGCATCACCACCTTCGACCTGTTTCCGAATCTGCCCGAGGCGAAGAAAGACAAGTACGCTACCGAGAGCCAGAACACGGAGGGCCTGTACCTGCAGACCATTCAGCGGATCAAAGCCAAATACCCGGAAGCCTGCATCATGACCGATGTAGCAATGGACCCCTACAGCTCTGACGGTCACGACGGGCTGGTGGATGACGGCCAGATCCTAAACGACGAAACGCTTGAGATTCTGAGCAAGATGGCCGTAGCACAAGCGCAGGCCGGTGCCGACATGCTCGGCCCTTCCGACATGATGGACGGCCGCGTGGGCTACATGCGTCAGGCGCTCGACAACGCTGGCCATAAGAACGTGGCGATCATGTCGTACACGGCCAAGTATGCCAGTGCCTTTTACGGCCCGTTCCGTGACGCGCTCGATTCGGCCCCGAAGTTTGGCGACAAGAAAACGTATCAGATGAACCCGGCTAACCGCCGCGAAGCCCTCATCGAAGCCGAACTCGACACCGCCGAGGGCGCCGATATCCTGATGGTGAAGCCTGCGCTGGCCTACCTGGACATCATCAGTCTGTTGCGGCAGAACAGCCAGTTGCCCATTGCCGCCTATAACGTGTCGGGCGAATATGCCATGATCAAAGCCGCCGCCCAAAACGGCTGGCTCGACGGCGAACGCGCCATGATGGAGTCGCTGATGGCCATCAAACGCGCCGGTGCCGACGTCATTCTTACCTATTTTGCCAAAGAAGCCGCTCAGTTGCTAGCCAACGCATAACCGTCAGGTACGTTCCCAACCGTACCTTTGCTGACCCGCCCAACCCTTGCGTTGGGTGGGCCAACTTGTATGGCAACTTATGTAATTCGGAATGCCCGCGTCGTGAATGAGGGGCAGATTCAGGAACGCGACGTTCGAATCGAAAACGGTTTTATTGCTGAGCTGGGTACGTCCGTAACGGCAAAGGCGGGCGATGAGGTTATCGATGCGACGGGCCACTACCTGATGCCCGGCGTAATCGACGATCAGGTGCATTTTCGGGAGCCGGGCCTGACCCACAAGGCCACCATCCGCAGCGAATCGCGGGCGGGCGTGGCCGGGGGCGTCACCACGTTTATGGAAATGCCCAACACCGTGCCTAACGCGCTGACGCAGGCGCTGTTGCAGGACAAATACGACATTGCCGCCCGCACCGCTTTTGCCAATTACTCGTTTTTCATGGGCGCCTCCAACGACAACCTCGACGAGGTACTGCGCACCGATCCACAGTCGGTATGTGGGGTGAAAGCGTTCATGGGTTCATCAACGGGTAACATGCTGGTCGATAATGAGCAGACGTTGAACGCACTCTTCTCGCAATGCCCCATGCTGATTGCCACGCACTGCGAAGACGAAGCTACCGTTCGGGCCAACACAGCCCGCTACCGCGCCGAATATCCCACCGATGCACCGGCTCACATTCACCCGCTGGTGCGCGACGAATTGGCCTGCCTGCGGTCGTCTAGCCTGGCGGTTGAGTTGGCCAAGCAGCACAATACCCGGCTGCATATTCTGCATCTGACGACCGCCGATGAGCTGAATCTGTTCCGCAATGATATTCCGCTGACCGAAAAGCGCATTACGGCGGAGGTGTGCGTGCATCACCTCTGGTTTTCGGCTGACGATTACGAGACACTCGGCAACCAGATCAAGTGCAATCCGGCCATTAAAGCGCCGCACCACCGTGCCGCCCTCTGGGAAGCCCTGCTTGACGACCGGCTCGACATCATCGCGACCGACCACGCGCCGCATACCTGGGAGGAAAAGCAACAGCCCTACTGGCAGGCGCCGTCGGGTTTGCCGCTGGTGCAACACCCGCTGCTGCTGATGCTGGAAGCGAGCCTTCAGGGAAAAATCTCGCTCGAAAAAGTAGTACAGAAAATGGCCCACGCCCCCGCCGATTGTTTTCAGATCGATCGCCGTGGGTACGTTCGGGAAGGCTACTGGGCCGACCTGGTGCTGGTCGATCCGGGGCAGGCGACCGAGGTAACGCCTGACTCCATTTTGTATCAGTGCGGTTGGTCGCCGCTGACGGGGAAAACGTTCGGTCACCGCATTACGCACACCTTTGTATCGGGTGAGCTAGCCTACAAAAACGCAGATTCTGGAAGCGCGTTCCTGGTGGAACGCGCCGGGCAACGGATCAGCTTTGACCGTTGATTGATCATCAGACCTTATAGGTTTTAGAAACCTATAAGGTCTAGCAGTATTCACTAATTTATAATCGTGTCGATCAGCCAGCTGACGATAGCCACCACCAAGCTGAACAGCAGCGCTGAAATGAAGCCGCTGACGCCGAAGCCTGCGATGAGGTAGTCGGCCAAGTAGACCATCAGCACGTTGATCACGATCAGGAACAGCCCGAGCGTCAGGATGGTGATGGGGATGGTCAGGAACGTCAATACCGGTTTAACGAAGGCATTGAGCAGACCCAACACGATAGACACGATCAGGGCGGTGGTGAAGCTGTCGACCGATACGCCCGTGATGATGCGGCTGGCGACAAAAACCGCCACTGCGTTGATTAGGATACGAATGATGAGACCCATAGAAGCAAGTTTAATGGTCAATGGTTAACGTTTGATCGGCCCGGAATCACAGACCGATTGAACCTTAAACAGTGAACGTTGCACTTAGTTTGCGTGTCGCTTCTGTAGAACGGCAATTATATCGTCGAGCGACAAATTTCGCTGTTCGAGCAACACCAGGTAGTGAAACAGCAGATCGGCCGCTTCGCCTTTGAAGAGATCGTCGTTACTGTCTTTGGCTTCGATCACCAGTTCGACCGCCTCCTCGCCCACTTTCTGGGCAATCTTGTTGACACCTTTGTTGAATAGGCTTGTCGTGTACGACCTATCGGAGGGGTTGACCTTCCGGTCGTGGATAATACCTTGTAGGTAGTTCAGAAACTGCCCGCGGCCCTGGTTCACCTCCTCGAAACACGTGTCGGCTCCGGTATGGCAGGTGGGTCCGTCGGGACTGGCCTTGATCAGCAGCGTGTCGCCGTCGCAATCGACCAGGATTTGCTTCACGTGCAGGAAATTACTGGATGTTTCGCCCTTAGTCCAGAGGCGTTGTTTGCTGCGGCTAAAAAAAGTAACGATGCCTTCGGCCTGCGTTTTTTCGAAGGCTTCCTGGTTCATGTAACCCAGCATCAGCACCTTCCCGGTCTGATCGTCCTGAATAACGGCGGGCAGCAGCCCATCGGGCGATTTGTCGAAATGAATAGTCATGGGTATTGGGTGGTCATTGGTTGTCATTTATGGTCATTCAGTAGTCATTCATAGATCAACGAGTAATGACCACTGAATGACCATAAATGACAGTAAAATCAATTCGTTAAACGCATGGGTATGCCCTGAGCCGCCAGGTACGTCTTCAGGTCGGGAATACCAATTTCTTTGAAGTGAAAAATACTGGCCGCCAGGCCCGCATCGGCTTTGCCCGTCGTGAACACGTCGGCAAAGTGGCCCATCGTGCCTGCGCCACCCGACGCGATGACCGGGATGTTGGCGGCACCGGATACCGCCGCCGTCAGCTCGAGGGCAAAACCAGCTTTGGTACCGTCGGTGTCCATCGACGTTAGTAAGAGTTCACCCGCCCCACGGTCTTCAACTTCCTTCGCCCAGGCCAGCGTTCGCAGTTCAGTTGGCCGCCGACCGCCGTGCGTGTGCACGATGTGTTCGCCGTCGACGTACCGTGTATCGATCGCTACGACGATGCACTGACTCCCAAACTCAAGGGCCAGTTCATTGATCAAATCGGGTCGCCGCACGGCCGACGAGTTGATCGACACCTTATCGGCACCAGCATTGAGCAACGCCGATACATCGGCCACCGACGAGATTCCGCCCCCAACGGTGAACGGGATGTTTACGGCATGCGCCACGCGCCGCACCAGTTCAATCAGCGTTTTACGCTCGTCGACGGTGGCCGTGATGTCCAGAAATACCAATTCATCGGCCCCCTGTCGGGCGTAGATAGCGCCCAGTTCGACCGGGTCGCCGGCATCGCGCAGGTTCACGAAATTGGTGCCTTTCACGGTGCGCCCATCTTTAATGTCAAGACAGGGAATGATTCGTTTTGTCAGCATCAGTAGGCGGTAAAAAATTTAATAGCCATCGTATTTTCCGGGTTTTCGATGGGCGTAAATCCGAATTGGCGGTAGAGCCTGTG
The DNA here is from genome assembly GCF_000331105.1 of Fibrella aestuarina BUZ 2. Lineage (NCBI taxonomy): Bacteria > Pseudomonadati > Bacteroidota > Cytophagia > Cytophagales > Spirosomataceae > Fibrella > Fibrella aestuarina. Next base: position 6,114,785 of record NC_020054.1, read on the forward strand.
GGCGTCCTGCGTTACCAGCATCATCCGCCGGATGCCCTGTAAGGCATCGTGGTTCATGATGGTTTGCATAAGCTGTTTGGAATAGCCTTTGCCGCGCTGTTCGGGAACAATAAATACGTCGGCCAGATACCCAAACGTAGCGTAATCGGTAACGACGCGGGCGAAACCGACCTGCTGCCCGTCTAAATAAACGCCAAAGCAAAGGGAATGCTCAATCGACCGCTGCACCACGTCGAGCGGAATATTCCGGCACCAATAGGCTTCCTGACGGAGAAATCGGTGGATCAACCCCACGTCGAGCCGGGTTTTGTCTGTGCTGATTTCGACGGTGTTCATGCGTTGATTGCCGACAGCTGTTTCAAGGTCACGCGCCCTTCGTAGATCGCCTTCCCGACGATTACGCCGAACAGATTCATCTCGGCCAGCTTTTCGAGGTCGTCCATGTTACTCACACCGCCACTGGCAATAATGTTCAGCGATTGGTTGTTCTGCTGGGTACGTTCCTGCAGGTTCCGGTACAGGTCAAACGAGGGGCCCTGCAACAGCCCGTCTTTGGCCACGTCGGTGCTGATCACATGCGAAATGCCCTTCTCGACCCATTCAGCAACAAAATCATATACCCAGAGGGTGGTTGACTCTTCCCAGCCGCCAACAGCAATCTTTTCGTTTTTGGCATCGGCGCCCAGAATCACCACGTCGGCCCCATGCCGCGACAGCCACCGCTCGACCAGATCGGGCTCGCGCACGGCTACGCTACCGGCAGTAATCTGCTTCGCGCCACATTCGAGCGCAATCCGTAAGTCGTCGTCCGACTGAATGCCACCGCCGAAATCGATGTGCAGTTTGGTTTTGGTGGCGATCAGCTCGAGCACTTTGTAGTTGATGACCCGTTTGGCTTTGGCCCCATCGAGGTCAACCAGATGCAGTCGACTAAGACCGGCATCTTCAAACTGCATCGCCACGTCGAGCGGGCGGGCGTTGTATTCGGTCTTTTGGGCGTAGTCGCCCTGCGTCAGCCGGACGGCTTTGCCCTCAATTAAGTCAATGGCAGGAATAATATGCATAGTTACTATTGAACGCAAAGGCGCTACGAAAAACGCGAAGTATAGGTTATAGACGCCATACTGGTCTACACCACGTTGCGTCCTTTACGTTACCCTTAGCGTCTCTGCGTTCGATTATAGTTTCAGGAAGTTTTCGAGAATGCGCTGTCCCACGTTGCCGCTGATTTCGGCGTGGAATTGGGCGGCGTAGAAGTTATCGCGTTGCAACATGGCGCTAAACGGTCGGCCGTAGTTACAAACGGCGGTGGTGCTGGGGCACACGTCGGCCGCATAGCTGTGCACAAAGTATACGTATGCCTCCGGCGGCAGGCCTTCCGTCAGCGGTCCCGTCAGGCTATGGATGCTATTCCAACCTGTATGCGGTACCTTCCCCGCACTCGCCGGAAAGCGTCGGACGTCGATATCGAAAATCCCCATGCAGGTCGTGTCGTTCTCTTCAGAATGGCGGCACATCAACTGCATTCCCACACACGTACCCAGCACGGGCTGTTTCAGGCTAGGAATAAGCAGGTCGAGTCCTCGCTCGCGCAGGTAGGCCATGGCCGTACTCGCTTCGCCCACACCGGGGAAAATCACCTTATCGGCAGCACGGATCGTGGCCTCATCGTCGGTCAGTTCGTAACTGACGCCAATTCGGTCCAGCGCATACATCACCGATTGCACATTGCCAGCGTTGTATTTAATGATAACGGTCTTCATGAGGGCCAATAAAAAACCCGGCTCTGGGCAGAACCGGGCTACGTAGTTTCGTGAATCAGACAGGTCAGTCACAAAGCATACAGCGGTCTGCATCAGCAGGCGAGCCGATGATGGACAGCATAGTGAGCGATGTGAGTTGCTGAGCAGTGATTCATGCCGCAAAATTACAACAGCTTGCCGGGAAGTGCAATGTAACGGGCCACCTGCCGCCTTCTTTTGACGAAATGGTAGCAAGCAACCCCGTTTTGTCGCTTACTTTTGTGCCCACTCGTAACTAAAGGATATGAAGACGGCGTTGATTTGTGGCATTTCGGGACAAGATGGGGCTTACTTAGCCAAATTATTGCTTGAGAAAGGCTATCAGGTTTACGGTGGGTCACGCGATGCCCAGATGTCATCCTTCCGAAACCTGGAGCGCTTGGGCATCCGAGAGGCTATTCAGGTCGTTTCGGTCAGCATCAATGACTTTCGCAGTGTGCTGCAAACGCTGCAAAAGGTACAGCCCGACGAAGTCTATAATCTGGCTGGCCAGAGTTCGGTTGGGCTGTCCTTCGAGCAGCCTGTTGAGACGTTAGAGAGTATCAGTATTGGCACGTTGAACCTGCTTGAGTCAATTCGATTCACCAACCGCCCCATCCGGTTTTACAATGCGGGTTCCAGTGAATGCTTCGGCGACACAGGTACGTTGGCGGCCGACGAACATACACCGTTCCGGCCGCGAAGTCCTTACGGCGTGGCGAAGGCGGCGGCGTTCTGGCAGGTAGCCAACTACCGCGAAGCCTACCAACTTCACGCGAGTACCGGTATTCTGTTCAACCACGAGTCGCCTCTTCGGCCCGAGCGCTTTGTCACCCAGAAAATCGTGTCAGCCGCCTGCCGGATTGCCAATGGCAGCAACGAGAAGTTGACGCTTGGTAATGTGGATATTGCCCGCGACTGGGGCTGGGCTCCTGACTACGTGGAGGCAATGTGGCGCATGCTGCAACAGGAGCAGGCCGACGATTTTGTTATTGCCACTGGTCAAACGCACACGCTGAAAGAATTCATCGCCGTTGTTTTCGAGCAGGTCGGCCTGAAATACGAAGAGCACGTCGTATCAGATTCGCAACTGTTCCGCCCAACTGATATTGCGGAGGGGCACGCCAACCCAGCCAAAGCAAAACAATTACTTGGCTGGCAAGCCCGCCATTCGATGGAGACGGTGGCCAAGATGATGGTCGACGCCGCGTTGATTCGGTCTCGCCCACAACTGGCTTAACTAGAATGACATAACATTTAGGCAATCCATTGTACCTTTGCCGACTTATTGACGGCTTACGGGCCACGTTTTATGACCGTAACTCACTTGCTAATTCCTTCGCTTCTTCGACAATGCTTGTCATATTGCCTGCTCGGGCTACTTTTCCTCTTTACCTCAACCGTTGACGGCCTTGCTCAGTCCCGAGTTGACCAGTTATCGGATGAGCAGGTGCAGGAATTTTATCGCCGGGCCCAGTCGAGCGGCTTAAGTGAGCTTCAGATTGAACAGGCGGCCATGTCGCAGGGCTACACACTCGATGACATCACCAAGATGCGCCGCCGCATCACAGAAATTAGAGGTAAATCGCCCCGTAGCTACCGTGGCAGCGGCGAAGCCGACACCAGCATCGTACGCACATTGCCTTCAGGATTATCACGCCGCCGCGCTGACTCGCTGGGTTTACCACGTATTGATTCAACGAGTCTGCGCAGCCGCGTTTTTGGCGCCTCTCTGTTCCAGAATGCGGGGCTTTCGTTTGAACCCGACATTCGAATCGCTACCCCGAAAAACTACATCGTTGGTCCCGATGATGAGATTCTGTTAGATATCTACGGCGCTTCGTCCGATAATTTTCGGTTACGCGTTACGCCTGAAGGCACCGTGAAAATTCCCAACCTGGCGCCTGTCCTGGTTAGCGGACTAACGGTCGAGCAGGCTGAGCAACGTATCATCGCCCGGCTGCGCCAAGGTGGTTTTCAAGGATTAGGTACAGCGGGTAGCGGTACGTATGCATCGGCTTCACTCGGCAAAATCCGCAGCATTCGGGTTACGCTCGTCGGCGAAGTTGTACACCCAGGTACGTATACCATTTCGTCGCTAGGCTCGGCGTTCAATGCACTGTATTTGGCTGGGGGGCCTAACCCCGAGACGGGTTCATTTCGGCGCATCCAGGTCATTCGGGGAAACAGGATAGTACGTACTATCGACCTGTACGATTTTTTGCTGCGCGCCGATCAGCGCGATAACATTCGGCTTCAGGATCAGGACGTCATTCGAGTAGCCGAGTACCAGACACGTGTCGATGTGCAAGGCGAGGTGCGTCGGCCTTATCTGTTTGAACTTTTACCAGGCGAAAACTTTCAAACGCTACTGGCTTTTGCTGGTGGGTTCAACGAAGAGGCTTACACCGCTTCTATATCCGTTCGCCGCAACACGCCCCGTGAACGAAAAGTGATTACGCTCACACCAGATGAGTTTACCTCGTTTATGCCCCAACGTGGTGATCGTTTCACCATTGGCCGTATTCTGAATCGGTACGAGAATCGGGTACAGATCGTTGGTGCGGTAATGCGGCCGGGCGATTACGCCCTTGAGAACGGACTGGTTACTGTTGGGGACCTCATCCGGCGAGCCGATGGTCTTCGGAAGGATGCGTCAACGACCCGGGCCAATATCTTTCGGGAAAGCGACAATATGGATGTGCAAAACATCACTTTTGACGTGAGTCGTTTGCTCAAGGGTGAGGTGGCTGATATTCCCCTTCAACGCCAGGATAGCGTGGTCATCCAGTCAATTCGTGATCTAAGAGAAGCGTATAACGTCACTATCGAAGGAGCCGTCAACAAGCCTAGTACATTCAGCTACGTAAGCAATATGACCGTGGCGGATTTGATTACTCTGGCAGGTGGTTTCCAGGAAGGAGCTACAGCGAACCGGATCGAGATCGCCCGTCGGATACGTAGCGACTCAACTAATAGCCAGACCAACACGGAGATTTACCGATTTAATATTGATCGGTCTTTGAGACTTACAGAGGAGGATGCCCGCTTTTTGCTCCAGCCGTTCGATGTCGTCTATATACGTACCCAGCCTTATTACGAAACGCAGCAACAAGTGTTCGTTAATGGAGAAGTCCTCCACCCAGGCGTATATGCTATTTTAAGTCGTACTGAACGTATTTCTGATTTGATTCAACGGGCAGGTGGCCTCAAACCGGATGCTTATCTAGCTGGCTCACAGTTTTACAGAAGCCGTAAATTGATCGGGACAGATATCCGAGCAATTCTTGATAATCCCAGCGCTGACGGAAATCTCCTCCTACAAGATCGGGATACGTTGTACATTCCCCGCCGTTCAGACCTTGTAGAGGTGCAGGGGGCGGTGTTGAATCCGTCAACCGTCAGTTATGGCCAGCGCCTGACGTTGCGTGACTATGTCACGCAAGCGGGTGGATACACGGAAAACGCCCGAGTGAGTCGGTCCTATGTTATTTATCCAAATGGACGCAAAGACCGAACAAAGCGATTTTTTGGTATTAAATCATACCCTAAAATTCAGCCGGGTTCGGTCGTGGTAATTCCGTTTAAACCACTTGACAATGATCGACTCACCCCTACTGAACGATTTGGTATTTTTTCGCTAATCGGCACGCTAGCTGCGACGGCGACAACCATCATCATTAATCTGAGCAAGTAATAGTCGTATGTCAGTAATAGAAAGGGGGGAAGATACTGCAAACGACCAGGTCATCGAGATCCGTCTGAGCGATGTGACGACTTTTCTGAAGAAGAGTCGACGCATTATGCTTATAGGTGCTCTGATAGGCGCGCTAATCGGGGGCATCTATGCCTTTTCGAAACCAAACGAATATACTTCCCAGATAACAGTGTTACCGGAAATTCAGGCTAAGGGATCTTCTGGTTTAGGCGGCTTAGGTTCTTTAGCAGGTTTAGCAGGTATTGATATCAGCAGTATGACTTCAGCTACAGATGCCATCCGTCCTGAGTTGTACCCTGATGTATTACAGAGCGTCCCTTTCGCGTTAAATATGCTCAAACGTCCTGTTTATGTAAAGGAATTCAAACGTACCCAATCATTAGAAACGTACCTAGCAGAGAAGTCAAGATCTCGTTTTTCTGACTTACTGAGCTTCGGCAATGCTAGCACCGAGAGCGATGACATACCAGGCGATACAAGTCAGGTATTGCGTATGAATAGAGAGCAAGAGGTATTGGTTAAGGCTTTACACAAACAAATAACCGGTACATACGAGAAGAAATCAGGCGTGCTAACGATTACGACGATTATGAATGACCCGGTTGTAGCAGCCGATGTCGTGCGTCATTCATTAGCTTACTTAACCGATTACATAACGACCTATCGTACAGAGAAAGCCCGCCGTGAAGTTGACTTTCTGAACCGGCAGGTGGCAACGGCAAAACAACGCTATCAAACGGCAGAGTACGCGCTTTCTGCCTATCGCGATCAGAACCGTAGTGTATTTCTGAATACAGCCAAAATTGAAGAGCAACGTATACAGGCAGAATTCTTGCTAGCTCAGGATTTATACAATACGCTCTCCAAACAGTCAGAAATGGCAAAAATTAAGGTGCAGGAGAACACGCCTGTTTTTAAGGTTCTAGAACCCGCCCGTATTCCCTTAAAGAAAAGTGGTCCAGGGCGTATTGGTATCATATTGATATTTATAACATTAGGTTTGTTCCTTTCCTTATTTATTAAGGCGTACAATACGTGGCGGTCAATATAGCAACTTAGCCTTATTTTTGCATTTCTGCTCATTAACCTTCACATTCAGTCTATCAATGGCTTGCAAACTCGAATTCTTTTCAAATAGCCTTACTAAATTCAGCTTAAAGTATATTCAAAAATATTGAAACAGTCTAATTAGGTGCTTTCATTCTTCTTTAAAAGCCTTTACTAAAGAAGCTGTCATGATCCCTGATCGAAAATAGATAATCCAAGTATGATGAAAAGCAGCGTGTTTAATATAATTGGAGGTGGCTTAAGGATTATCATTACGCTGATATCGGTCCCTATTCTGATAAAATTATTAGGAACAAAACAATTTGGCATTTATTCAATCGCTAATGCTGTAATTAATATTGTCTCGCTAGCTGAATGGAGTATCGCTTTATCAACAACAGTTTTAACAACCAAAGACAATAATAAGAACATTTCAAGTGCGTGCTTCTATTCATCAATTATACTCGGGTTATTTGTATTTAGCGTAACAATTCTCATATCTACAGCTATAAGTGAGTTTTACTCTTCCTTATCACCAGATGATGTTCAATCCTTACAGCGAATAATACAAATTGGAAGTATAACTATGTGCTTACGCGTTATACAACAATATTTCGTAGGGATAGAGCAGGCAAATAACAGATACGATGCACAAAATATTATCAACACAGTTTCTAATACACTTTTTTATTGTGGATCCATAGCATTTGCTTACACATCCAAATCGTTACTAACGATATTTGCTTGGCAACTAATAATAACCTTTTTTTCAGTAATTACTCATGTCTTATTCAGTATTAGGATAAAGTTGATAACCGGCATAAAACAACTTCTTACATGGTCTAACACGGATATAAAAAAAGTATTAACGTACTCATCTAAAATTTGGCCTAGTGCTTTCGGTAGTGTCTTGTTTTCACAAGGTGATAGACTGATTGTAGGTAAGCTATTAGGTTTGGAGGCTACTGGCATTTACACAGCTCTTACTTCAATTGTGAATCAAATAAACATCTTATCCGCACTACCAGCCCAACCACTAGTGTCTTACGTAAAAAGTTATCTAGGTACTGCAGAAGAAACAAAACTCAAAAAATTTGTTGAAAACTCATCGTCTTTGAATGTTCTTCTTTCAATTGGGATTGGCATTATACTTATTTGCTTTTCTCCAGAAATAATAAATCTATTATTAGGAAAATGGACAGGCACTCTTAATATGAGAAAAAGTTTTATTCTGCTAACAATAATCTATTCAGTGTATTCTTTAAATGCATCTGGATACTATATTCTTTTTGCTGTAAGTAAAGAAAAACTGAACACAGCAATTTCGTTAACTGCGGGTCTAATCACATTGACAAGCATATTTATACTTTCTAATGAATTTGGGTTGATCGGAGCAGTGGTCGGTAATGCAGGCTACTGGATCACACTCCTTTTAGCATATTATGGTCTAAGATATATTCCAAATTCCTTTAATTACCTCATAAAAAGCTACATAATTTGCACAGGTATATTATTTTTATCAATGATATCTACTCTAATAAGTAATTTGTTAGGTAGGGGGATGATTTGTATTGTATGCATACTATTGCTATGCCTCGTTCTAAACATCAATATCAAGTCGTTAAGTCAAAAAATACTCAATAAAATTAGGCCTCATAATAATCTGCTATAAATTAATTAAGGTTAAAAGGCAACTTGATAAGTACATTTTTTTACACTAAAAAGGTTTTCAAAAATCAAAAACTTTTCTATCTACAATGAACTCTATAACACGGTTATAAGTATATAAACTTTTGCAAAAAAGTGATTTTTAAGAATATGTGACAGCTTTCTATTGCTTTCCAGCAAAGCTTATCAGAATAAAGGCCAAACAATTATATCATATCCCTAGGCAATTATTATCCTTATAAAAGAACCCAGTCGATGTTTCATATTTAATACCAGCCGACAGGCCTCTAAACTCAATCTTACGAAAATTATTATCTTTCAATTTTTGAAGCCCTTCCTCATATTCTTTTCTATACTCACAATTATCAAATATGATTACACCACCTAATGCTAGATTATTAATAGCTGGTTCAACACAATTATTCCTGTCAATTCCATCTATAATTACTATATCAAATTTTCGATTAAATTCATAAATTTTATCAGAATATAAACTTATGCCTTCATTCATAGGGTAAAAAGCAGCTAGCTCATAGGGTATGTTGCCCGTCTCAACATAAACATAGTTGACGTTTTGAGGAATGTTCTTCGATACTAAATCAAACCATACCTTATCATTTTCTATGGATGTCACAGACGCAACGCGATCGGATAGCCACAAAGTTGACCCACCAGATCCATACTCGAATACTGTTAAGCTTTTATTTAATTTTTCTTCTAAAAAATGAATTGCGCTATAAGTAAACCAAGGTATTGGTTTACCCTCAACACTTAAGGGTCTTTTTTGCCAGAAGCTTTTCAACCATCCAGTTTCTCTCAGGTAACCATTTGTTGATGAAACCATAAAAAGAAAATCCACTCTCATTAGATGCATCATCTGCCGAATTACCTTTTTCATAATAAAAAGCTTACTGTAAGTCTTATCATGCAAATATATCTCAAGAAAGATTCTATGCAAATTATAGTCTATCTAACGAAACACATTAGCCAGCTAATGTACGGATGTATTACAAAAGAGAGTTAACGAGCTGATAAAGTCTAGAATACTTATTAACGGTGCATGATGGCAATATCATATTAAAATAATTATCTTGCTTTTTCTATAACAACTAAGTCAATAAAGAATACCTATTCAGGGTTCACAACCCTATACCCATTGGCAGATCGTTTTTCTAGCTATCAAATATAGATGTAAACATAACTTTTCGCCACAAAGAACTGATTTCATGGTTAAGAGGGTAGGCATTCTGATACGATAATACAAAGGTTGAATTAGTGGCATTACTAAGATAACACAACCTATCTATCGATTGTGTAACTAATTCGGTAACTTATATATGTATACTAGTATTTTAGTTTTTACAAAGTAAATCGCTGAATCAAAGTTTAATAAGGCTTAAACCAAAACAACTATTCATAGATTAAAGTAAAATAACAACACATCTGTGTATACGCTACAAATGATAAAGCACCCAATATTCCTTCTTTGAAGTAAATTGTAGTAAACTGCCATTCAGATCATAATATATCTACGATGTCTATGAGCAGAATCCCTTCCAGAGGCATTTCATGAGTGTCCGTCAATAGTTTATCAACTGACAATCAGCAAATTACAATTATTTAGTAAATATATATTTTTTACTATAAATTTGGTATTTCATAGAGATCATAAAACTTCATTATGAATGGTCCTTTAATTACAGTTATCACGGTAACGTACCAAGCGGAGAAAAGTCTTGAGGAAACAATCAAGAGTGTCATAAATCAAGCACCTATTTATGAGTATCTCATTATAGATGGGGGAAGCACAGATGGCACAGTTGACATAATTAAGAAATACAACAGTCAAATAAAGTATTGGTTGTCTGAAAAAGATAACGGAATTTATGAAGCAATGAATAAAGGAATAGATAAAGCAAGTGGTCAATGGATTTATTTTCTTGGGAGTGATGATCAGCTATGTAAAAACTCGCTGACTTCAATCAGTAAATACCTTACAGATGAGAACGACATGGTATTTGGAGATGTTAAAAGCAGCAACCAAAAACGCATCAAATCTTTCTTGAATAAAAGAATAATCTTTCAAAATACACTTCATCATCAGGGCGCTTTTTATTCTTCAAAGCTATTTGACACTTTCAGATATGATTCAAAATTAAAAATACTATCTGATTATGAATTGAACCTATATATATACATCCACAAACTTCCAGTTAAGAAGGTGAACCTTGTAATAGCCGAATGTGGCGATGGAGGGGCTAGTAGCAACATCGCTTTATCAATTAACGAAACTAACATAGTGAGATCAAAGTTAATCAAGAGTAACTTCCTAAACACTGTAGCATCATTTGCTTTAAAAGTCTACTACAACCAAAAAGAGTTTAGAAATAAATTCAATTTCTTATAACTACTTTAAAGTAAGTCTTTGTGGAAAAATTTATTCGAATACCGAATACTGGGCAAAACGAGTTTGCCAATATTAGAAACGAGAACAGTTTCCTCGATGATGTTTTATTCGTTATAACACTATACAAGACTGAATTGCCAAACAGCATTACTTTTAACTCATTGAAAAAATTCATACATACACAATCAATAGAAAGCCCACGAGCAGATTTAGCCCTGATGGATAATAGTCCTATAAGTGATTTTAGTAGTATTGAGCAGTTGAATATAAATTGGCTAAATATATATTACTTCCATGATCCATCCAACCCAGGTGTTAGCAAATCTTATAATCGCGCCGCCGATTTAGCCACAACATTGAAAAAAAAGTGGCTATTATTATTAGATCAAGATTCTCTTCTACCTGATAATGGCTTAGAAAAATATCAAATAGCAACTAGTCTCTGGAAAGGACATTCAGTGTATGCACCCATATTAAGGTCTCAGAAAATTATATTATCACCATGTGCTTATCATTTTTTCAGGGCATCTCATCTCAAAAAAATAGGTATAGGTATAAATACAACACACAATAGAAATGTATTAAACAGTGGTCTATTAATAGATATTGAGAGCTTTGACATGGTAGGGAGATATGATGAGAATGTCTGGCTATATTTTAGCGATTTTGTCTTCTTTAATAGATTAAAAAAACATTATAAACATTTTGTTATAGTAGATATACACATTGAGCATGATTTATCCAGTGCAGATTACGTTGATATAAACATCGCTAAAGAAAGGTTCGAGTTGTATTGTGATGGTGCTTTTTTAGCATATAAATCTGAGAGAAGTTCTTACTCACTAATATGTTATACCGCCACTATCGGATTAAGAAGCTTGCTTATGAGTTTAAGATTAAGAAAAATAACTTTTCTGTCAATTTTTTATAAAAAGTTCTTATCAAGAAAATGAATACTAAAATTCTGTTTAATCCATTCTATCTATACGCAATAAGCTTTGGCTTATCTTTATTTATTTATTCATGGCAATGGTCAGATCTATATCCTCCTCTAAGCACTAATGTAACAACTTTTTTGTGCTTAACATTTATAGTCTCTACTTATTTAGGAATTAAAGTGGCAAAGAAAATTGAATTTAAACCTGTTAAGAAAAGTAGAAAAAATTTGTTGATTTGCTTACTTATAATACTATCATATAGTGTAGAGTTTTTATATAATAGAGGCATACCTTTATTATTATTATTTAAAGGAGTAGACATTTCGTATATGGAATTTGGCATTCCAACTTTCCACGTATTCTTACATACCTTTACAAGTTTTTATACAATCTACCTATATCATCAATATCGAAGTAATAAAGAATTTAAACTGTTGTTACTTACACTTCTGTTATTGATTCCTAATATACTAATCATAAACCGAGGGGCATTAATAATGACGATGACCGCCTGTCTATTGATCTACCTCCTTTCAATCCGTAAGGTAATAGTTAAGACCCTGCTTTTACTTGTTACTTCTGCAGCATTATTCTTTTTTGGTTTCGGCTATTTGGGCAATCAGCGCTCCTTTAACGGAGATCCAGTCGCTTTTTTAAGTCTTACAGAAGCATCTCCTAGTTTTGTAGACAGTAACATACCTAAGGAATATTATTGGTTCTATATATATGCTTCGTCACCATTCGCGAATTTCCAAAATTCGACTTTGACCAGTAAAAATCACCGATATGATATTCTATCTTTCATTTCTTGGGAATTGTTACCAGATTTTCTTTCTAAAAGAATCGTACCGATTGAGGAAGATTATGACGGAAAAAACCGTTTAGACTATTCCATTAATCCTATTCTGACCGTAGGTTCAATTTATTTTGAGCCTTTTATAAGGCTTGGTTGGCTGGGCCCAATAATTGTTTTTTGCTTCTACTGCATGCTATTATTTTTGTATGCATATTTTTTTGACATAAGAAGCGATTATTTCTTGACAGGAATATCTATACTATGCGTTATTTCCATTTTCAACATATTTGAGAACATGATAAACTTCTCTGGATTAAGTTTACAATTATTATACCCAATATTATTTACATTCATAAAAAAGAATTTTCGTTTATTTATTCCAAGTGTAAATATTATCGTTCCAAGTACTAAATTTAGAATACTATGGAGAAAGTAAGCGTATGTATGGCCACTTTCAATGGCGCTAAATTTGTAAAAAGGCAACTTTTATCAATATTGCCACAACTTGAGCCGTTAGATGAAATTATAATTTCTGATGATAACTCTACTGATGATACAGTATCTGTTATCAACTCCATACATGATAAGAGGATTAAAGTGCATTTGAATAAGATTGGCTCAGGGCCTACAGCTAATTTTCAAAACGCTTTATACTTATGCTCTGGAGATATAATTGTTCTATGTGATCAAGATGACATATGGCTACCAACGAAACTTTCGGATATCCGCCATGCACTAAGCACTAGTGATCTCGTCATTACTGATTGCATTGTTGTTGATGAAAAAGAACAAATAATACATGAGTCATTTTTTGCTTTAAGGAATAGCCGGAAAGGATTTTGGAGAAACTTATACAAAAATTCTTATGTTGGATGTTGCATGGCATTTAAGAAAGAAGTTTTGTCATACAGTCTGCCTTTTCCTCGCCATATACACATGCATGACTGGTGGATTGGATTATGTGTTGAGAAGCTAGGAAAAGTCTATTTTCTGGATAAACCATTAATAAAATATGTCAGACATGGTAATAATGCGTCCCCAACTGGTGAAGCAGGTTACAATTTATTGACAAAACTAATTAACAGATTGCAACTATTATTTTACATAATTTTTCGCTAACATTAGAAATCCTGATTCTATGTCAAATGGTGTTGCGGTTATCATTCCGACATACAATGCGGAGTTTTATCTACCCGATTTACTACGTGCCCTGAAACAGCAGTCATTGTCGCACGAATTGATTGTAATAGATTCGGAATCTGAGGATACCACTCAAGATATTCTGCACGATAATAACGTAAGAACTGTATCAATAAAGAAATCTACTTTTAACCATGGTTCTACCAGAAATCTGGGCTTAACTCTGACCGATGCTGATATAGTAATATACATGACACAAGATGCCATACCTTACAATAATGACACATTACTCAATATCGTTACTTTTCTGGAGAGTTCAGATTCAATAGCGATGGCGTATGGTCGTCAAGTGCCTTACCCCCATACAGGTATATTGGGTCAACTAGCTAGATTAGCTAATTATCCAGGAGAAAGTATCATAAAAAGCAAGGAAGACATTCCGTTGCTGGGTATAAAAACGTGTTCTTGTTCAAACTCGTTTGCTGCTTATAAACGAAAAGAATTAATTAATATAGGGTCCTTTCCAGATGACATTATTTTAGGCGAGGATGTAACAGTAGGTGCTAAATTGATTCTTGAAGGGAAATCTATTGCATATGTAGCAGATTCAGTTGTGTATCATTCACATGACTATACGCTAATGGAAGAATTCAAACGTTATTTTGATATAGGCGTTTTCCATAAAGATGAGCATTATCTGTTGAAAGAATTCAAGGCTGCTGAGTCAGAAGGCATCAAGTATGTAGCTTACGAAATAAAGTATCTTGTTAAGAATAGCCATTTCTTATTATTACCTTCCCAATTAACAAGAACATTACTTAAATACTTAGGATATAAACTAGGCTACTACTATAAATATCTTCCAGCCAATTTAATACTAAATTTGAGCATGCATAACCGATTCTGGAAGAGCAAAAAAATACCATAATTAATTTTTACCCTTTTACTATGTTTTAAAGATTTCAAAAAGCGTTTAGTCTAACCAACTAATTACACTAATCGAACATAATATGTATTGAGGTTCATTAATTAGAAGTTACCTTTTGCTGCGTAATCAAGAAAATCCTTTTATAATAAGTATTTATACTAGAAAATTGATAAATTATGGCATTTGAGTAAGTATTTTATCTTGACTGGAAAAAATAGCTGTGTCACTATTATCGTTTAAAGGAACTAAGCGTGTATTCAGGCCTTTGTCAGATCACTGCTGATTAAGCAAAAGTATCTTTTTAATATGGTGGCTGTGCTTATAAGCGATTCGGATACTATCTAGATTAATAATACGTTTAGCAAGGCAATTATTTAAGACGGTCTGAATCTAGCCAATATGATGCCTTTTTGAACTTACACTAACTATAGCATAACTTCTAAAACACTTATCCATTGTGAGGGTTTGCCTTTTAAATCCTCATAAATTTTACTCATCCATATGGCATCGAATCGTGTACTTATCGTCATCAGCATATATTTGGTGACAACGCTCAATGGCGTATACGGACAACTCCGAGTTGGTTTACCAACTGGTACTGTTAACCCTTCCGCTTCGCTTGAGGTCGGTCCGGGTCCTTACCCAACAGGAAGCCCTTTCAGAGGGATCATAGCTCCCAATATGACTATTTCCCAAAGAAATCAGATACAAAATCCAAGTACTGGTATCTTCCTTTACAACACTGATAATAAACAAATTGAGGTAAACGTAGGTACTCCGAGTGCTCCTGTTTGGGGGCCTGCTGTTGGCAGTGGAACAGCTTGGAGCATTAATGGTAACAGTGGCACAAATGATAAGACGAACTTTATCGGTACCCCCGATAATGTTCCGCTCAGCTTCAGGGTATTTAACCAGCCAGCAGGTCGGATTGATCATATACTGTTTAATCTAGGTCTGGGCTTTTTCTCAATCAACCCATCAACAACAGGTACGTATAACACCGCTGTTGGAAGTTACACACTCCGCAATAATACAAGTGGCATTGCCAATACCGCAGTTGGAGCCGGTGCTCTGACCACCAACACTTCAGGAACGGGTAACACTGGTATAGGTCACGATGCCATGATTGGCAACATCAACGGCCGAGAAAATACAGGTATAGGGCAGAATGCTTTGCGAAGTAACACCTCAGGTATATCCAACACTGCATTAGGAGCTGATGCAATGAACGATGGAACTTCTGCTAGTGATAATACAGCATTAGGTGCATCCGCTCTTTACAGCATCAATACAGGCAATCAAAATACAGCCGCAGGAGCACTTGCATTATTCTCTAATACTACAGGTTATAATAATTCCGCATTAGGCAATTATGCTCTTCAGAATAATGTCGGGGGTTACTTAAATATTGGAGTTGGTCATAATGCCGGGCCCTCAAGTAGAAATGTCTCAGTTAATAATTCGACAGCAATTGGTGCAGGGTCAGTCATCGACGCGGTGTTCTCAGTTGCCATTGGCGCTAATGCTACCATCAACGCAGGTAGTGGACTTAATACATTAGTCGGCGCAAATTCAAGTACTGGCAACAATGTAACCAATTCCACCGCTATAGGCGCAAGAAGTGCCGTCAACAGTAGTAATACGATAGTATTGGGTGATGCCAATATCTCTTCACTTCGATGTAATGTTCAGTCTATATCTTCATTATCTGATGCCCGGATAAAAGAGAATATCAAAACTAACGTACCTGGCTTGGCTTTCATAACCAAGTTGCGTCCCGTTACTTATACCGTTAATAAGACCAAAGAAGCGGCATTGGTTGGCTACAAAAATGACAATATCGTATCTGACACAACTACGCATAGTGGATTTATTGCGCAGGAAGTTGAAAGAGCAGCCTTCTCAGCAGGTTACAACTTTGAAGGAGTAAAATCAGAAGAAGGTGGTCGGTACTACACCGTCGGTTATTCTTTATTTGTCGTGCCTCTTGTTCAGGCAGTTAAAGAGCTAAACGATGAAGTAAAGCTTCTGAAAGAGAAGCTGAAGAAAAGTGAAAATGCATACGATCAGTTGTCGGTACAGCTCTCACGTCTCCAAGAAACAGTTAATTCTATTGTCACGCCTCAAGCTGATGCCCGTAGCATAAACCAACACTCTAAATAACCAGCTTGATGAAAACTCTACTTCTTCTCACTGTGTCGCTCGTATCGTTTCACACAACTTTTGCCCAGCAGATTTTCTCGCCTAATTCCCAACCGTTCGGTGTCAAAACGGACGCGAATAATAACATGCTAATGGTTGGACTAGACCCTTCGGTTAGTAACGGTGGAAATGCCAATACGCTACTCGGCTATCAGGCAGGCCAAAGAGTAAACACAGTACGAGAGAATACAATTGTTGGTTTTCAGGCTGGCTACAACAGCCTGGGCGACGCCAACCTGTTCCTGGGCGCCTACGCCGGCTTCAGCCAGCAAAACGCCACCGGCTACAACAACACCTTCATCGGACAGCGCACGGGCTTCAACAACTCATCGGGCTTCGCCAACATCTTCCTGGGCAGCAACGCGGGCTACTCCAACCAGTCGGGCAACTACAACACCTTCATCGGCAACTCGGCGGGTCAGCAAAGCCAGTTCGGCAGCTTCAACACCTTCATCGGCAACGGCGCGGGCTACAACGCCGGCAACGCCAACTACAACCTGATGATGGGCGCTCAGGCGGGCTTCTACACCACCTCCGGCAGCTACAACGTAATCCTGGGTCAGGATGCAGGCATCAACAACCGAGGCGGCAACAACAACACGTTCGTGGGCAAAGGCGCGGGCGGCGACCAGAACAGCCCCAACCTGGAGAACTCAACGGCTATCGGGGCCAACGCCGTTGTCTCAGCGAATAACGCGCTGGTGCTGGGCAGCAACGTCAATGTGGGCATCGGCACATCAGCACCGGCGCGCAAGCTGGAAGTCGTGTCGGGAACAGCCGGCAGCAGCGGGCTGCGGCTGACCAACCTGACAACGGCTAACCCCGGTACGATTGCCACGGCCACGCGCTTTTTGACCGTCAATGCCCAGGGGGACGTGGTGCTGGGCAGCACTACCGGAGCTCGGATGGGGGCTGACGAGGCCAACTGGACTGCTGAAGGCAGCAACCTGATCAATGCCAATGCAGGGGCGGTGATCATCGGCTCAGGCATTGCCAAAACGCCGGCTGGCTACCGGCTCTTTGTGAAGGAGGGCATCTTGACGGAGAAGGTGAAGGTAGCAGTCGCCAACACGAACGAGTGGTCCGATAAAGTATTCGAGGCGGGTTACAACCTACGTTCGCTTAATCAGGTTGAGGCCCACATCAAGCAGCATGGTCACCTGCCCGGCGTCCCCTCAGCCACTGAGGTGGTCAAGGAAGGCATTGACGTTGGCAAAATGGATGCCAAGCTCTTGGAAAAAATTGAAGAGCTGACCCTATACGTGATTGACCTTGAGAAGAAACTTGCAGCACAACAACAGGAGATTAATGTTCTAAAAGTCAAAGAAATACGTAATCGTTATAAAAAATCAATAACGACTAGATATCAAATTAAATAACTTTAAACAGTTCTTTTCAGAAAAAGAATTTCATAAATCTGAAAACCAGAAGGTGCATATAGGTTGTCCATCAATAATCTATATGCACCTTCTGGTTAACTAGTAAGCTTTCTTTAACGAAGGACTATTATCAATTAATCCATCTTCGACAGTTCTGTTAATGACAGTCCACTTTTTCACCGTTCCTTGAAGGCCCGAAAAGTTATAAGCCCTTTGATGTTGTATTCTATTACGCGTGTCTATAACTTTATTCGTTTTTCCTTCTGCGTATTTGGTGCACTCCCAAATCTCAACTACCGCCCCGCCTAGAGTATTACCAGTTACTATACAGTCTTTGAATGTATTACCAGACAAAACAATATTATCTGTACTATATATACCTAGACCTATAGCCCCAGAAGAAGACACATAATTATTTATTAATTTAATATTCGATTGCCTTTTTGGCTCTGTTAAACCGATTTGATTGTTATCACCTAGACTTGCGCAGATAATCGCAGCTCTTCCCGAAGATGCTTGTCCACCATTAATAAATACTTTTTTATTGATAATAGTCTTAGAACAATTACTGACGCATTTATTATTCAGAACCTGAACATTTTTAAGGCGGGTCACCCCATCTGGGTATAATAACTTTTGATTCATGAGCGCAATACCTGCAAGAACAGTATTACTAAACATACTATTCTTGATTACCATATCAGCACCTGCCACAGAACCAAATCCTTGATAACAATTTTTAACCTGACATTTATCAATTACCAATCCAGAAGCTTGGTGGATTCCTCGTCTCATAAGATATTGACGTTCAGCATCTCTCCCGTAGTCATGAAAACTCATTGCATCATCTTTACAATCGCTATACTTGTTATTAATGTATTTAATTTTTGCTGAATAATGAGCATAGGTACCGTCACGCCAAGTATGTTCAATCCAAGAGTTTTCAATTGTAATACCGTAACATTGCGTAATGGCTATTCCAATCTCTGGACTATTTCGTATGTGAGATTTCGATAGCAATATATTTTCGCATTGATCGAATTGTAAGGTATGCTGGTTATTACCGCCGTTGGTTACGGGCATTTTTACATAGCCCCATTCACCACCTGTGAGGACAACATCTTTACATTTCTGAAATAGCCAAGCCGGTTTACTTAAATCATTACATAAAATTATGGCTTTATCTGCTCTTACACTCAGATTGGTGACATTAGCTATCAAAATCTGACCAGAAACTAAATAAAACTTTGGCGCCTTTGGAACCACAACCTTGCTATTAGATCTAAAACAGCGCAAAAAAGCCTGTGTGTCATCGTGCTTGCCATCGCCCTTTGCTCCATATTGCTGTGGGGTAATACTCTTTTCACGCAAATCACTATCCTTAACGCGCGATTGTAGCACGGGGCTATGGCTATATTTCACGAACAATACCAACATAAAGTGAGCCAAATTTGAAGGAGTAATCAACGTGAGCATGTTCTTTAGATTTATAGCCAGATCAATATCAAAAAGCAAACGATATATTCTTCTTTACAGAATGTTCTCGAGTCATGAGTTAGTTCTTGAAAATACGATAATTTTTGAATAGGCTTGCTTTACGCTCTGGTAGTGATAATACGTCAGTAAATAGATGCATAGCTATTCAGATTGAAAATTACTCTCTGCTGCTATGCTCAGCTAGTATATAGCAGCTAAAAACATATTCGTATATTTAGATTACTAGCAGGCCAGCCTTGCTAAAGGTATAAGGAGAGCCACTCAGGCAATACACTGGTCTGATCCACTTGACAATGAGCCAACCATGCTGTTGTCTATTATACGATCAAAAGTGTACCTTCATAGTTATAGCATCACTTTTAAAGCATTATACTATAGATGTGAAGTAAAGTGGCAAAGGGTTATCAGACATTGTAAGACGATTTTGTTAAAGACAAACTGGTTGGGGTAGATGTTGATTTCAGCCGTCCAGAACTATAGGTACTAGTAGACTACCTTTAGAGAGCGGTAAGGATTACCGCCCACCTATTAAGTCACCTGACAATCAACCGATTAAGTATAAACTACAAATAGTCAATGTTCTAATTGTTACCTTTTGCCACTGTTACAGATAAATAGTCTCCATTGACCAGTTAAATTAAAAACCTAATCGTTATTGGATACTGGTACACTTTCTGCTAATGGATACCATTGTAGGCTTCATAAATACTCCCCCTTTGCTTGTTAGGTCAAAAGTGCTCACCTCGCTTTGATTCCATGCACGCTTGCAATTAACTTATGCCCTTTTACACAGACTTTGAACTGAACCGATTTTAGCATGAAACAATTCGTCTACTTGACCATAGCTTCCATTGGGGTATGGACATCTTCACTTGCACAAACAAACTACGTGGCAACAGGCCCGGGCACAGCGGCGCCTGGAGCCGATAATACACTAGTAGGCGTTGGTGCAGGTAACCTCAACATGAGCGGCGCCAGTAATCTCTTTATTGGTCGAGGTACTGGAATGCAAAATATGTCCGGCACTCAAAACGTCTTTCTGGGTGCATCCGCGGGGAACTTGAACACTTCAGGTCAAGGCAACTCGTTTGTCGGTTATCAGGCGGGCTACAGTAACGTTGGCGGCAACAACAACACGTTCTTCGGGTCTGGAGCAGGTTTCAAAAACGATGCAGGCTTTAGTAATGTTTTCGTTGGTCAACGGTCTGGCTACTTTAATGCTGGTGGCGCTTATAACGCTTTTGTGGGTACAGGAGCTGGTTACAATAATACGAGTGGAGCTAACAATTCGTTTATCGGTTCGGATGCAGGCTCTACCAATACTACAGGAAGTGATAACATCTTTATCGGATCACTAGCTGGCTCAGCGAATGATGTAGGTAGTTCTAACGTCTTCATTGGCAGCAAAGCTTCCTTGAACAACAAAGCAGGTAAAGAAAGTGTATCGGTTGGTTTTCAGGCTGGCTACAACAGCCTGGGCGACGCCAACCTGTTCCTGGGCGCCTACGCCGGCTTCAGCCAGCAAAACGCCACCGGCTACAACAACACCTTCATCGGACAGCGCACGGGCTTCAACAACTCATCGGGCTTCGCCAACATCTTCCTGGGCAGCAACGCGGGCTACTCCAACCAGTCGGGCAACTACAACACCTTCATCGGCAACTCGGCGGGTCAGCAAAGCCAGTTCGGCAGCTTCAACACCTTCATCGGCAACGGCGCGGGCTACAACGCCGGCAACGCCAACTACAACCTGATGATGGGCGCTCAGGCGGGCTTCTACACCACCTCCGGCAGCTACAACGTAATCCTGGGTCAGGATGCAGGCATCAACAACCGAGGCGGCAACAACAACACGTTCGTGGGCAAAGGCGCGGGCGGCGACCAGAACAGCCCCAACCTGGAGAACTCAACGGCTATCGGGGCCAACGCCGTTGTCTCAGCGAATAACGCGCTGGTGCTGGGCAGCAACGTCAATGTGGGCATCGGCACATCAGCACCGGCGCGCAAGCTGGAAGTCGTGTCGGGAACAGCCGGCAGCAGCGGGCTGCGGCTGACCAACCTGACAACGGCTAACCCCGGTACGATTGCCACGGCCACGCGCTTTTTGACCGTCAATGCCCAGGGGGACGTGGTGCTGGGCAGCACTACCGGAGCTCGGATGGGGGCTGACGAGGCCAACTGGACTGCTGAAGGCAGCAACCTGATCAATGCCAATGCAGGGGCGGTGATCATCGGCTCAGGCATTGCCAAAACGCCGGCTGGCTACCGGCTCTTTGTGAAGGAGGGCATCTTGACGGAGAAGGTGAAGGTAGCAGTCGCCAACACGAACGAGTGGTCCGATAAAGTATTCGAGGCGGGTTACAACCTACGTTCGCTTAATCAGGTTGAGGCCCACATCAAGCAGCATGGTCACCTGCCCGGCGTCCCCTCAGCCACTGAGGTGGTCAAGGAAGGCATTGACGTTGGCAAAATGGATGCCAAGCTCTTGGAAAAAATTGAAGAGCTGACCCTATACGTGATTGAATTGAAGAAAGAAACACAAGCATTGAAGGTTGAAAATGCTCGCATCAAACAGCAGCTTCGTCGCCCCACCCGCCGCTAAGCTATTTTTGCGAATCGGTTAAATTAATGCTGATTGGCAAAAGCCACCTTCTCGAGAAGGTGGCTTTTGTTTTTGTAACCCTGCCTATCTTTGAGCCGCTTTCCAGTACGCGTCAACTCTTTTACCTCTAGTGAAACAACAGCTCTTTTCTTATTTGTTTCTGCTCAACGTTCTCGTCAACGTAGCCGAGACCAGCGCCCAATCGACCTTATTTCGATTGCCAACCCACTATCAGGTAGAAGTAGGTACGTACCTGTCTGGTACAGGCGATAATCCGTACTGGTTACGGGCCAATCAGTATGGATCAGTGCCGTACAATACACCGGCTGGCTCAGCAAAAATTGGTTTCGCGGCCCCCTATGATACGAGTCGAAGAAAGTTTGATGTCGGCTATGGTATTGATATCGTCGCCAACGCCGCCGGTACCACGAATCTACCTCCTGACCAACCCATTATTCTACAACAGGCTTATGTAAAAGCCCGCCTCGGCGTTTTTGAAGCTTATGCAGGTCGGCGGCGTGAAGTTTTTGGACTTGTCGACACATTGCTTACATCTGGTTCTTACGTCTGGTCGGGCAATGCACTTCCCGTCCCTAAAATACAGATTGGTATTCCCAACTACGTACCCATTGGTTTCACTAAAGGCTGGTTATCTGTCATGGGTACGTTCGCACATGGCTGGTTAGGGGGGCGTTACGTTCGGCATACATTCCTGCATCAAAAGTCTTTATTTTTCCGGCTAGGCAAGCCTCAGAGTACATTCCGCGCTTATGGGGGTATCAATCATGCAGTCGTGTGGGGTGGCATCAGCCCAGACCTGTTAGGAACCGGACTGGTTACATCGGAGCGCCTTCCGGCTAGTTTTACGGACTATTTGCTGGTTGTGACTGGATTGCGTACTGGCGACCAGTCCCTGATTCCATTCGATAATAATCTCACCGATTTCGATTTAACCAATCGAATTGGCAATCATTTGGGTTCAGTTGATCTGGCACTCGAAATAGATCTGCGGCGTCACTCCTTGTATGTATATAGGCAAAATCCGTTCGACTCTGGTGCACTTTTTTACTTTACAAGCATAGCCGACGGCCTCAATGGAATCAGACTGCGTAACCACGATTCGAAAGCCATATTTCAAACACTGTTATTCGAATTTTTGAATACGACGAGTCAGGGAGGACCTGAGTTTGTTATCGACGATCCCCAGCGCCGCGGCAAAGTCAATTATTTTAATAATGCTCAATTCAGAGATGGCTGGTCATATCAGCGGCTAGGTCTGGGGACACCACTCATCACTCCCAGATATAACCCTGATGGCACATCAACTTACGGCGCCTTTACGGGGAATAACCGAATTCTCGCCTGGCACTTAGCCGCGTCAGGTACGTTACCAATAAAGGCAAAATGGCTAAAACAAAGTCCCTCTTACTTAACTAAATTGACATTGAGCCGTAATCTGGGTACGTATGATAGCCCCTATGTTGTACCGTTAACTCAGTTTAGCGCGTTTGGTCAACTCGCCGTTCCTCTGCAATTCCGTGGTAATGAACAAATAGTTAATAGTACTGAAATCATAGGTCGAGTTGGTTTTGACATAGGAAGTTTATATTCTACAAACTTAGGCGTATACCTCGGTGTACGTAAAACTTGGGGCCGCTAACGGTCGAAGCCCCGTATATACTTAGGCTTTACTAACGTTCAGACCGGTTTCCTTATCTTTGCGAAGGCCCGATTATTGCCATTGCCTAATACCTGTCATTGAATTAGCTTGTTGTGAGCTACCTTGCAGTGACTGCTGCTCTTACAAGTTGCTATGAGACATCGTTATTCCATCTTACTTTTTCCATTGCACGTCTTCTTCGATTTCGCGTGTCTAAACGCGTCGTTCGTTGGTGCTTATTGGTTAAAGTTTGATACACTCGATGCCATTGCTCAGCCTCCTTATCAACTGCTTTGGGTAGCATTCAATGTCTGCTGGGCCGTTATTGTTGCCATAACACAGCCTTACATTTTCCCAAGGCAACTATTTAAGGCCGGCCCCCTTTTAGGGAAGTTACTTTATCTCGTTGTACTACATGCCGCAGTTATTTCTTTGTTTTGGGTATTTGTACAAGGGGTTTATTTCTCCAGAGGCCAGCTTCTGTACACGTACCTGCTCTTTGTCTTAAGCGGTGGCCTGTTTCGGATTGGCGGACTGTTGTTTCTGCAGGAGTACCGGGCCAGAGGATATAACAGCCGGCGGTTCATTGTCGTTGGCTATGGTAAGTTAGCCCACACCATCACCCGCTTTTATGAGGTCCATCCTGAAATGGGCTTTCGCTTTCAGGGTTATTTTGATTGGTACACAGCTGATAATGAGGCTCAACTGGCAGGGTCATACAACGATATTGTTGACTTTGTTAAGCGCGAACAGATCGACTGTGTCTACTGCTGCCTTCCTTACGTCGATAATACGCAACTCAAGCAATTGGTCGACAAATCTGAAATACTTGACATCCAGGTCAAGCTGCTCGTTGATTTCCGGGGCTTTCTTACAAAAGGGGCATCAGTTGAATACCACGACTTTCTACCCGTACTGAATCTCTCGACGCAGGAAATCGATAATTTCCGAGTCGCTTTTTTGAAGCGTTGCTTCGACGTGAGCTTTTCCTTATTGGTTCTGCTACTTGGCTCCCCCATTTTTCTTCTGGTCGCTGCCATTACACG
Organism: Fibrella aestuarina BUZ 2; assembly: GCF_000331105.1. Classification (NCBI taxonomy): domain Bacteria; kingdom Pseudomonadati; phylum Bacteroidota; class Cytophagia; order Cytophagales; family Spirosomataceae; genus Fibrella; species Fibrella aestuarina. Next base: position 6,139,594 of record NC_020054.1, read on the forward strand.
TTTCTCGTCTAAGGGACCAATCTTTTACGCACAGGAACGCGTTGGGCATCGGGGGCATCCTTTCATGATCTACAAGTTTCGAAGCATGTACGTCGATGCCGAAAAAGCGGGACCCTCACTTTCACAGGGCTCGGCTGATAACCGCATCACCCCCTGGGGGCGATTCATGCGCCAGACCCGGATCGATGAGCTACCTCAATTTTTCAATGTACTGAGGGGGGATATGTCAGTGGTAGGCCCCCGCCCCGAGCGGCAGTACTTTATCGATAAGATTACAGAGGTCGCCCCTGAGTATACCAACCTCCTGAAAGTAAAGCCGGGCATTACATCAATCGGTCAGGTCCGGTTTGGCTATGCTGCCAGCGTCGATGAAATGGTGCAACGTCTCCGGTTTGACTTGCTGTACCCCGATCGTCGATCGCTGCTCCTTGACCTTTGGATCATTGCCCAGACACTGCGTGTGATGGTGCAGGGACGTGGTCGATAGCAAGGCGTCCATCCTAGCTTGCCTAGCCCATTGGTAAGCAATCACTGATCATTTACACAATTTTGACGCTTTGGTCGTTGACTGGCTGTGGGGTAACTTCTATTTTTACACCATCGGTCTGCTATACTGGTAGGCCAACCGATCTTATTTTATCACAACTACTGATTAAGCGACCGCGTTTGTGCTGATGATTGTGTTGTTTCGTCGCTGGGTTACGTTTGCCTGGGTATCATTGCTTATTACGGTTGGCGTCTCCTGTGGCCAGTCTACACAGAACCAACTAAACCGGTCGGCAGCCGAAGTTCGCAATTGTGCCGAAGATCAGGTCGTTTCTCCGAAAGAAGAAGCCGACCTAAGGCGGGCCATCCGAGCCGACGAAAAACGGCAGCGCATTGAAGCGATCATGCAGCAAAAGGTGCGTGAGGGGCTGAATGGTAACGTGCTTATTGCCCAGAAGGGTATCGTGCTCTACAAGCACTGTTTCGGCTTCTCCCATTTTGAGAAAAACGCCCGCGACTCGCTGGTCGCGCAGTCAAAGTTTCAGTTGGCCTCGCTCTCAAAGACCTTTACGGCGGTAGCTGTTCTTAAACTGCAGGAGTTGGGCAAAATCAATTTTACCGATTCTATCCAGCAGTTTTACCCGGATTTCCCGTATCACGGCATCACGGTTCGTGACCTGCTGAGCCATCGGAGTGGTTTACCCAACTATGTGTATTCCTTCGATGATAGCATGAAGGTGAATTACTACCGGAAAAACCCAAAAATTCCGACCAATGCCGATATCATGCACTGGTTCGCGACGGTGAAGCCGACCCCGAAACGGTACAACGTACCTGGCCGCGGTTTCTCCTACAACAACACCAATTACATGGTGCTGGCGGCCATTGTCGAGAAGGTTACCAAGCAGCCTTTCGAGGAGTACCTGCGTCGAAGCATCTTTCTCCCATTGGGTATGCATGATACCTACGTCGCTACGACCAAAAATGATTCGATCAATCAGTATCGGACGGCGGGTTATCAGTGGAACCGACGTATTCCGAAGGATTACTTCGATGATGTTGTAGGCGATAAAGGCGTCTATTCAACCATCGATGATCTGTTCCGATGGTATCGCGCTTTGAACGGCGACTGCCTGCTCTCGCGCAAGACCTTGGCCGAGGCATTTGTGCCGAGAAGTTTTGAAAAGAAAGGAGCCAAGAATTATGGGTACGGCTTCCGCATGCAGTTGAATGCGCTCAATCAGCCCGAATTCATCTATCATACAGGCTGGTGGAAAGGCTATAACACGATGTTCTGGTTCAGCCCGAAAGATGAGTATGTTATTATCATCCTGGGCAACCGATTTAACCGAACCGTCTACGGCATTAAGGAATTGATCAATGTGCTTCACGACAACGACAAGCCAATTACAGAGGATGTCAGCGGTGAGGTAGAGATCTAATTGCAAGGGCTTTGTTGTTCAACAAAGCCCTTTTTTATGGTCTCATCTCTGCTTCGCCTGGCGGCAACCTGCTGCCTACTACCCCTCACTACGATGGCGCAGGAAGTACTTCCACTATGGCCCGCCAATGCCATTCCAAATAACAAGCCCAACATTACGCTCACCGAAACCAGCGCCACGGAAGGCGGTATTCTTCGGATCAGCAACGTGACAGTGCCTACATTGGCGGTTTATCGCCCTGCTAAACAGGCCTCGCCGGTGTCGGTGCTGGTTTGCCCGGGGGGCGGGTATTCTATTCTGGCGGCTAGTCACGAAGGAGCCGACATCGCGCGCTGGTTTACCGATCGGGGCATCACGGCCTTTGTGCTCAAGTATCGGCTCCCCGACGAACGTACCCAGACCAACCCCCACGAAGTGCCCCTGAACGACGCCGTTCAGGCAATGCGATTGATTCGGCAGCGGGCTGGCCAGTATAGCATTGATCCGAACCAGATCGGGGTTATGGGCTTTTCGGCCGGGGGACATCTGGCTTCTACCCTTGCTACTCATACCGTTCAGGGCCCACATGCAGCGCCCGACGCCAAGCCTAATTTTGCCATTCTGATGTACCCGGTCGTTACTTTTGGCGAGAAGGCGCATGGCGGTTCGCGGGATAAGCTGCTGGGTACGTTGAAAGCCGACCCGGCCATGATCGAGTTGTATTCCAACGAAAAGCAGGTCTCGGCCCAAACACCACCCACGTTTCTGGTACATTCGATGGACGACAAGGCCGTGCCTGTCGAAAATAGCATCGGTTTCTACCTCGCTTGCCTGAAACAGAACGTACCTGCCGAGATGCACCTCTACCCTACCGGCGGCCACGGGTACGCTCTCCGCACCAAACCCGGCGAATCGGTGTCAGGTTGGCCCGTCGCGCTGGAAAACTGGTTGAAAACAATTGGGACTAAGCGTTAAGCCCCAACCCACCTACAAAACGCTTATCGTTACCGCATTTCCATCGGTAAGCCTCCGGCTTCAAAGCCCGTATGCCAGCCACAACGTCCTCGTGGCTAGCCTACGGGCTTTGTGTTATTGTGCCCCTGCTTATTAACTAACTATCCCCTTACAATTGAATATATAAACATATTTCACTGTTTGTAACTCAGCCTTTACACAATATAACCTATTTCTCTAGCTCATAGATACCGTTAAAAATTTCTTAAAAATGATTTTGACAACATATGTTGAATTTATTACTTGTTGGGGTCATTGTTCAGCGAATTCCTTACTACTCTTACTACTAACGACCCCATTTTATGACCAGATCAACTATTTACATTTCATCAATCTTACTGGGCGCATTTGCCTTTGCGTGCCAGCCCACCGCCCAAAATGATCTCGCCGCGACCAAAGCCGAAGAGATTCCGTCGGCGGTAGTTGCCAAAGTAAAAGAGCTGGGATTTAGTACTCAGAATATGAAACGTATCCCCGAAGGCTATCTGGTCGAAGGTGATATCATTCTGGATGACCACGCCCTGGAACAAGGTCATGGCAAACAGGCGAGTCTGCTACGGGTGGGCGACGAAGAGCAATACCGGACAACAGCCCTGGTAGGCAGTTTGCCGCGCACGATCACGATTAGTGTGTCGAGCAGCCTGCCCTCAGTGTATGTAACGGCGGTCGACGAGATGATCCGTCGGTACAATGCAGAAGGCCTTCGTATTGCGTTCACGCGCGTGTCGTCGGGTGGAGCCATTCGGTTTACGGCGGCACCGTCTGGCTCGGGGTATCTGGCATCGAGCGGTTTCCCCAGCGGTGGTAACCCGTACAATCAGGTGCTGGTCAACGTGGGGGCTCTGGGTACCACAACAGGCACAACGCGGGTCAACTATTACGCTACCGTCTTTGCGCACGAGGTGGGCCACTGCATCGGTTTCCGCCACACCGACTATTACGACCGCTCGATCAGCTGCGGTGGCGCTTATGCCAACGAGGGGGCCAGCAGCGTGGGCGCTATCCTGATTCCGGGAACGCCATCGTCGGCCGACCTGAGTTCGTGGATGCTGGCTTGCGTAGCTGGCGGACAGAATCGGCCATTCAGCACGAATGACCGCACCGCCTTGAATTACCTCTACTAACGTATTACTGCGCTGGACAATGCAACTTAACCCCGACCGTTTGGTCGGGGTTTTTAGTTAATTTTTATCCTAAATGTCGCACTCAGTAAATAGTCATTTAACCATTATGAAGAACCCGTTAAAAAGTGTTGCTTTGTTATGTTACTGCATGAACAAACAACACTTTTCTCCCTTACTCTATGAAACGTTTATCGTTTTACCTTTCCGCGCTGGTAGCAGGCAGCGTCCTCTATGCCTGCCAGCCGGCGGCACCCGAAACCGCTAAACCAGCCAATAGCCAGGACATACCTGAGGCCGTGACCGCTAAAGTTAGAGCCATGGGCTTCAGTACGTACAACATCCAGCGTGTCGATGATGGCTATGTGGTTGAAAACGACATTTTTCTGGGCGAAAAAGAGCTCGACCGCGGTTCGCAGCAGCAGCTGATGCGGATTGGTGGCGAAGAGCAGTACCGGACAACGCAGATTGTGAACAACCTGCCCCGTACGATTACGGTAAGCGTGGCCAGCAACTTGGCCGACGTATACGATGCTGCCGTTCAGGAAGCCGTTGACCGTTACAACGCCGAAAACCTGTCGGTTCGGTTCAAGAAAGTAAACTCTGGCGGGATGATCCATTTCCTGGCCTCACCGGCCAATGCCCAGTACCTGGCTTCTGCCGGTTTCCCAAGCGGTGGGCAACCTCACAACTTTGTCCGGATCAATGACACCTTCCTGGGCGACGAGAATAATGCCACGCGTGTTGCCTATATCGGGTCAATTTGCGCGCACGAGATGGGCCACTGCATTGGTTTCCGCCACACCGATTACATGGACCGTTCGTATAGCTGCGGCGGTGCCGTGGCCAACGAAGGAGCCAGCACGGTTGGTGCCGTTTTGATTCCCGGAACGCCCGCAACGGCCGATCCTAATTCATGGATGCTGGCCTGCATTGGCAACAACGTGAACCGGCCATTCAACGCTAATGACAGAACTGCGCTGAAGGCACTCTATCCTTAGTCTTTAGCTTTATCAACTACGGCAGTAACATCCGTTGATTCAGTAGAAACCCCGGCATTTGTCAAATGTCGGGGTTTTTATTGCTAGCGTACCAGCACCGGGATTACATGTCGGCCAGTTTTGGCCCCATCGAGCCGTAGCAAATGCAGACCGGGAGGCAGGCCGTCGGTTGGTATTTCTTTCAGGATACCCGATAGCGGTGCTGGCCGTAACACACGCCCATCCAGCGATACCCAGATGCCAGTCACTTCTTCATCAAGCAGGGCCAGCGATACCGGTTGCCCAACGGCCACCGGATTCGGAAAGACGAGCGGAGTGCTGGTCCGGGTGCCATACACCGTTTCTTCGCCGGTTACCACGGTCTCGCCGGTTTGTGTCGTCAGCCTGACGCGATACCGGGCCGCCCCAACCGTTGGTGGCCGGTCCTGAAACGCGTACGTCAGCTGGTTTGGCTGGATGGGCAGCGTTTGTAAGGGTGTGAAGGCAGCAGTAGTGGTCGCCCGCTCGAGGGTCAGCGTACGCAGGTTCCAGGTGGTACTCAGGCTCAGGTTCAGCTGGGCTGTATCGGCCACGAGCCGGGCCGCTAGCCAGCTGGCTACGTAACAACCTACGCCCTGTTGCTGGTAATTGATTGTGTAACCCGCCTGTATGGGTTTACCCCCAACCAGGGGCCAGACAGCCACATACGCGCCATCAGAAGGGGTCAGGAAAGCAACGGTGTCGGTTGTCTGGCGCGTGGGCTCCAGGTACTGATTACCCAGCCTATAGAGTTGATACGTGGTTACGCCTGGCTGACGTGCCCAGGTAATGGCCGCCCGCTCGGGACAATTGAGCAAGACCTGCGGGCGCATCGAACGTACCAGCGTGAATACTTCCGATAGGTACGTTCGGGTACGTGTCACCAGCCGCAGACGAGCCGTCAGATTCCGGTCAGGCGTTGTCCACCAAACGGCCTGATCGGCCAGCCGGACGCTATCGGCCAGCGTTTGCCAGGTAGTTTCGCCAGTCAGTTGCACCGACAACGTACCCCGCTGCGTAGCCTCGCCCTGCCAGAGCCAGCGAATGGGTTGAAGTTCGCCTGCCTGCAGCGTGGCATCGGCTACGGGGTTGAACCAGGTAAAGGCCGAGTCGACGCTATAGGCTACCGCGTAAGGCTGGGGGCCATCGGGCAAGCGGTTGGCCTTGACCCACACCCGATACGTACCTGGCGTTGGCTGCGCGACAGACACCTGCTCCACGTTGTTGACCCGATCAATGCCGCGCCGCGCGGGTAGACGCACCGAATCGGGATGCAACACGGCAGACAGCACCCAGGGACGTACCTGACCGCCCCCCCCGCCCATGGGTTCGAGCCAAAGATCGAGATCCTGTCGCAGGGTGCCACTGCCCGTTACTGGTGTATCATTCCAGGCCAGCGCCACAGCCAAACGGGCCATCCCCGGCGGCACTGTTACCGTAAACGATTGGGCAACATCCGTTGTCGAGAGCGTGCCGGTCTGGTAGTGCCGGTTTTGGGCCAGCGAAACGGCGCCTAACGCATTCAGACTACCAAACCCGGCTTCGTGGTCGGGGCCCGGCAGGCCAATATCCTGGCAGGAAGCCAGCAGGCAGGCTTTTACCCAGGCTACCGATGGCAACTGCCCTTGCTGACTGCGATAGGTTTGCTGCAACAAGGCCCCTACCCCCGACACCAGCGCCGCCGATTCCGACGTACCGTTGTTACCATAGGCGACCAATTCGGGCCTGATGCGACCGTCGGCGGTGGGGCCACGCGAGCTACGGGCCTCCAGCGCCCCCCGGCTGCCAATTCCGCCCACCACCAGCACGTTTTTTGCCTGTTTAAACTCACCCGTCAGGGTCATAAACGGGCTAGGTAACACGGCCGTTGTCGACTCAGTACCGCTATTGCCCGCCGAAAACACGTGGAGTAGGGTTGGCTCCTGCTGCACCTGCCGATCGTAGGCCAACGCTTCTGGGCCATAAAACGATTCGATTCCGACGCCATACGAATGATTCTGTACCGATACCCCCAACCGACGTAGCTCAGGCAGGGTGTCGGGTAGGAGCCGATCGAACGACGAAGCCGCCAGCCGAACACCGGCTGCCACGCCCCGCCCCGTGCTGATCAGATTACCCGCGCCGCCCAGCAGGGTGGTCATGGTGGTGGCGTGGTCAGAGAACAGGCGGGTAAGGGCCGGGGTCGGTACAACGCGGCCTCTGAAGTCGATATCCGACGTGTCGAATGATTGCTCCTTGATGGAGATCGTTAGGCCGGCGCCCGTCAGGCTGGGGTAGCGCAGGTACGTTGCTCGTAGCCCGTGCAGGCCAAAATCATAGTCACCAACGGCTTTTCGGGCGGTTGGCTGCGCTGTTGCCACCCACGTACCCAGCATCACGTTCACCCAAAAAACAAGCAATAGCCGTCGCCACATACACTGTCTGCCAGTAACTCCTTCCTCAAAGCTACCGATTCGTTTTCAAACCTTTTGGGTTGCTTCGCCGTATATCTTAGAAACATAGAGCACCATGAAACTACTATTTTCAACCAGTGTAGCCGTCTGCTTATTGATAAGCCTGTCGGGTAGCTACCTGGCTCACCATTCGAGCGTAACACTGCCGAACGTAACGGCCCCCACGGCGGCCCCCAGCCACGCCATTTTCGACAAACTGCTGAAAGAGCACGTCAACGGCACCGGCATGGTCGATTATAAAGGCTTTGCCAAAGACAAGGCGCAGCTCAAATCGTACCTGGATCTGCTGAGCAAAAATGCCCCGGCCAGCAATTGGAGCAAAGATGAGAAGCTGACCTACTGGATCAACGCTTATAACGCCTACACCATCCAGCTGATCCTCGACCACTACCCCGTGAAGAGCATCAAAGACATTGGCGCCAAAATCAAGATTCCGTTCGTGAACACGCCCTGGGATGTCAAATTCATCAAAATCGGTGGCGAAACCTATGATCTGAACAACCTGGAGCACGGCATTATCCGGAAGCAGTTTGATGAGCCCCGGATTCACTTTGCGCTGGTGTGTGCGGCCAAATCGTGCCCCCGTCTCCGCAACGAAGCCTACGAACCCAGCCGACTGGACGCCCAGCTCGACGACCAAGCTTCTGACTTCATCAACAATCCCGGCAAAAACTCGATTACCGCCAAGCAGGCCAGCCTGTCGAAGATCTTCGACTGGTACGGTGGCGATTTCAAGAAAATGAAGAACATGACCGTTCCGCAGGTCATCAATAAATATTCAAAGACCAAGATTACCGACGATACCAAGATTTCGTATCAGACGTACGATTGGGGCCTCAACGAGCAGTAGGCCAACGAATTATACACGGGCTGGGCCCACCGCGTTGCGCTTATACAGGCCAACGCGGTGGGCCCAGCCCGTTTTGCCGATCAATTGCCCCGCACGGCTTCCACTACCGTGCCTTCGTGGGTGTAGATCCTGAACTGCCCGCCCAGTTCTTCGGCGCGGCGTTTCATGTTGCGGATGCCGTAGTGTCGCTCCAGCGTCTCGTCGCTACCGGGCAGGCTCAGCCCGCGCCCGTTATCGTGAATGGTCAGGTGAAAGGTGCCGTTGGCGCGGGTGGTTAAAAAGACGCTCGCCCGGGTTGCCTGCGCATGTTTGACTACGTTGCTCAGCGCCTCCTGCACAATCCGAAACAGATTCAACACCTGCACCGACGTTAAAGGCTGGTTCATGTCGCCGTCGATTTGCACGTCGACTTCCAGGCCGTTGGTTTGCTGCACATAGCGGTTCACATACTGGTTCAGCCGGTCTTCAAACTCGGTCAATGTGAAGCGCTCCTGATGAATGGCCCAGATGGTTTCGCGTAGGGTTCGGATGGCATCGCGCGCGTAGCCAACCACCGCCCGGAGTTCATTGGCCTGCTGCTTCCCATCGATAACGGGTTGCTGCTCGACCTGCCGACTGATGTGCAGCAGCGTGGTAATCATAAACGCCAGTTGAGCGCCCACGTTGTCGTGCAAATCGCGGGCGATACGTTCCTTTTCCTCAAGCATGGCGTTGCGAAGCGCCAGCGTTTCGACCTCTGTCGTATAAGTAATCCGTTCCTGCTCACGCTGACTGGTCAGCAGGCGGTCGTTATGGTCGCGCATAAGCTTGTACCGGAAGGCCAGCCCAAACGCCAGTACCAATACTTCCAACAGGGCGGTGATGGCATAATAATCGAAGTTGACCAGCGCCCGGTACGTCGGTATAAGTCCGAAATTGGCCAATACCTGCCCAAAGTTCAACACGTAGAACGGCGTAACGGCGACTACGTATAGCCAGGTGGCGCGGATGTAATACCGCCGGTAAAAACTGGTCGCGACAAACGCCACAATGATCGGAATGGGAAGCCAGTAAAGCACCGTAAAGAGCCTTAGCAAAGCCACTTCCAGCCAGGCTGGGTACGTTACGACGGCCTCGATCAGCAGCATCAGTACGCAGCCAAAACCAGCGACCAGCGCCCATGAGCTCAGGTTGTGGAGCCATCGGCTGGGCGTTTGCCACATCGGCAAAAACGTCCTGACAAACACAAGCTGGGAATAGAACAACAGCAGCGGAAACAGAAAGTAGATATTCTGCCGGGGTAACCAGAATTGAGCCTCAAAGGCATACTGATTGAGGAAGCCGTCGTTGATGACGAAGAAGCCGATCAGGCACCAGACGCAAAGCATGTAGCTGACATAGATGCCATCGCTGGATGTGATGTAAAAAAACAGGCTCATCACCGACACACACAGCAACGACAGCAATACACCACCCCAAAAGAGGTAATCGCGCTGCATGCGCTCTTCGTAGGCCTGCTGCCGGATGAGGGTCATGGGCACAAGCTGCGTGCCGCGCGCTTTATTGACGCGCAGATAAATCATGTAATCGCCACCGGGCGGCACCGAAAAGGGAAAATAATAGTACCGATTGTGGACGGGCCGCACTGACACCGCCGTACGCCAGCCCATCGGAATGGAGCTTGTTAGTAGCGAATCGTTTTTCCGGTCCACCACAAACAGTTGAAGCGATTCGTAACACCAAAAGTTAACGGCGGCGTACAGCCGGGCGGGGCGTTGGGTGGCGTTCTGCACCTGAAACCGCAGCCAGAACGGCACGACGCTTTGTTGATTACCCGTATATCCAATGTTGGGCACGCCCGTACCTACCGGCCGAAACGGCATGAGTTGTACATCGGGCAGGGCCTGCCGTCGGGTGGTATCGATATACAGGCTCAGTGCGCCATCAATCGGTAGCGCCTCCGTGGGGTCATCGCTGCTGGTCAGCACGACGGCGGCCGGTGCCTGCGCCCGCAGTTGCGCGCCGCCAAGCATAGTCAGCAAAACCCAGCCAATAAACCAGCAGAGACGCATTACGAGGAATGGTAAATGGGGTATTTATCAAAAATAAGTAGCCGTAGGCGCCAATCAAGTGCTTACTGTGTCAGCGGAGGGAGCTATTGGTTCGGATTGACTAAAAGTTGGTTGGCAAGCGTTTATGTTACGTTGACTACGGCCTGCTTTTTGCCGTTATTTTTGTATTTCTGTTTATCGGCTTTGCGGCCCCTGACTTATGCGCTATCGATTGCCTATTCTGCTTTTCATCGCGGCCTTACTGGGGGTTGCCTTCCGCCCGGCGATGAACGTACCCACGCCGGCTACCAAAACAGCCGAAGGGAAAAAAATTAACTGGATGAGCTTCAAACAAGCCTACGAACTCAACCAGAAAGCACCCCGTAAAATGGTCATCGACGTCTACACGAGTTGGTGTGGTTGGTGTAAGGTGATGGATCAGCGCACGTTTAGCCAGGCGGCCATCATCGACTACGTCAACGAGCATTACTACGCCGTGAAGCTCGACGCCGAGATGAAAGAAGACGTTACCATCGGCGACAAAACGTTCAAAAACCAGGGACAGGCACATGAACTGGCCATCAGCCTGTTGCAAGGCAAGATGGGGTATCCCACCACCGTTTTTCTGAACGAAAAGATGGAGATGATCCAACCGATTTCGGGCTACCTGGAACCACGGACCTTCCACCAGATCATTACGTATTTCGGCGGCAACTACCAGCAGAAGGAACAATTCGACGCCTACAAAGCCGGTACGTATGTAAAGGAGCATCAGGCCGCTATGCCGGTACCCGGTCGCTAGCGGCTGCCTATAGCGGAGCAACCGCCCCTTTCGTCTAGCCATCAGCCGGTCTGGTAATCGGTTGCGGCTTAAAAGCGCGGTTCTTGCCAACAAAAATGGTTGCTGTCGCGGGGGAGACGCAAGGAATTGCGTCGCTACGTGGGTTACTTTTGCGCCATGCTATCGTTCTTTAAGAAGCCGCTCTTCAGCGATTTCCGTTTTATCTTCGGTGTCTTTGCCGTTCTGGCGTTGTTTGTTAGTATCCGTACGGTATTCATTACCCAGTCGAACAACTACCTAATTTTTTACCATACGCTCGATCACCTCATCGAAGGAACCGACCTGTATGCCAAATACCCGGCCGAGTATGAAGACCGCAACCACTACGCGCCGAGTTTTGGGGCGCTCTTCTCACCGATTTTCCTGCTTCCTTATTCGGTAGGGCTGTTTCTGTGGCATTTCCTGTTTACGGGCATCTGGGTCTATGCCGTCTATCGTCTGCCCCTCTCCCACCGGCAGAAGGTAGTGATGTACTGGTTTTGCATGCAGGAGCTGTTTACGGCCGTGGCCAATAGCCAGACCAATCCACTCATTACTGCCATTCCGATCTTCACGTTTCTGGCTTTTGAAAAGCGGCAACCCGTTTGGGCGGCGTTTTTTCTGCTGTTGGGTTTCAACATTAAAATCTACAGCCTGGTTGGCGGAGCCCTGTTTCTGCTCTATCCGCAGAAGGGCAAATTCCTGCTCAGTATGGTGGGATGGGGCGTGGCGATGGCGCTGTTTCCCCTCCTGTTCACCACACCCGATAGCCTGCTTTGGCAATACCAAAACTGGCTGACGGAGCTGCTCAACAAGTCGGATGGCGACAAGTGGCTTAACCTGTCCATTCACCGCCTTATCCACCAGACCATTTCGCCCGACATTTCCAACACGGCCATTATCGCCATGGGGGTGGTGGTGTTCTGTTCGGTGCTGGTCTACGTGCAGCGCTACAAGGAGCTATGGTTCCGGATGATGCTGCTGGCTTCGATCCTGATCTTCCAGGTCATTTTCAACCCCATTGCCGAGTCGCCGGTATTTATCGTGGCCGTCACGGGCGTCATGATCTGGTGGTTTTATAGCCCCAAAACCTGGTACGACCGCGCCATGCTGATCGGCTGTTTCATCTTCACGGTAATGTCGCCCTCCGACCTGTTCCCCAAGGTGTGGCGCGACGAGTTTGTGAAGCCCTACGTGCTCAAAGGCCTGCCCTGTGTGCTCATCTGGTTCCGGCTTATCTACCTGATGCACCGCTACGCGCTGGGCAAAGCCCCCGTCCCCAACTATGACGACGACCAACCACTATCGGTGTCGCCGCAATTAAGCTGAACGCACCGGCTCCAGGTACGTTGCTTTGGCGGCGACTGGGTACGTTATCAGCGTGCCTGTCCGCTGCTGCGTAGCATCTCGTCGGCAATGGTTCGGGTGGTTTCCCACGAAAACGGAATCCAGTCGTCGTAGGCGGCGTCGAGCAGTTCGGTGGCCGACTCCGCTGCCGTTACCTTGTAATCGAACTTGGGCATGCCGCTGACGATGTAGCCGGGGTAATAATAAACCAGGCCCTGCTGACGGGCGAATTCGATCTTTTGCAGCATAAGCACTTTGCCGAGGCTGTAGCGCCGATAGTCGGGGTCATAGACGTTCATGATGCCCGCAATGGTCTGGTTACCCCGGTCAAAGATGCCCACGGCGATCAGGCGCTCCTGATCCCGAATCTCAAGCCCCCAGGTGTCAAACTCCGTAAACAGCGGGCCGCTGTAGAGGCTTTCTTCGATGCTCGCCGGTGCGTCGAAGTCGATGTGTTGCCGGTAGCGGGCATGCAGTTCCTTTATCTCATCGGTCAGCAGGAAGGGTTTGGCCTCGAAGCGAAACCGCGCCGTTCGGCTCAGTAGCTGCCGCTGGGTTTTGCCAAACTGCACCCGCTCCAGGTCGATCCGTAGCCAATGCACGGGATACAGTTTCTCCTCTAAGACCAGAAAGTTGCACGTAAACACGTTCTGGTGCATTCGGAAATAACCCATACTCAGAAACAGATCGAGATCCTGCCCCTTCATGCTGCGATGTGGTCGGTTGGGCGCCGGTTGTGGGGGCACCCGTATGCGTTAGATAACCCGGTGCCGTTTGAATTCCTTCGTGCGGTCAAACAGATACCGGTAGGTGATGTGGCGTTTGCTGATTTTACCGCCCAGCATCTTGGAGAACCGGATCATCCGAACGTTGAAATCGCCGATCCAGTTCAGTTCTAACGCGCTGAATTGATGCTTTTTACCGCCCCACACTTCGCGCGACGGATAGGCAATGGCGATGGCCGACTCGATACCTTTCCCCTGAAAATCAGGCACAACGCCGAAGATCAGGCCGAAGGCTTTGTTGGTCGGCTTAAACAGTTTGTGGTACAGGAACGTGAGTTTGCCGCGCAGGTCCATCTTGCCGTTTACGTGCTTGAAATACTGGTTCAGTTCGGGCAGCATGATGAAAAAAGCCACCGGCTGACGTGACTCCCCCGTGCCGTGGTAGCCAAACCAGATCAGGTTTTCTTCCATCACCGGCTTCATCTTGTTCATCAGCGACAGCGCTTTGTCGGCCGTCATGTCGGGCGTACCCAGAATTTTTGCCCAGGCTTTCGTGTAGATCTCGGCAAAGTCGGCGGCGTATTGGGGCAGCTTATTTTTCTGAATGTGCTCGAAGGTGTATTCGGGGTTGTCGAGGATAGCCTGCGCCCGGTCGAGCACTTTCTGCTGCATGCCGTTGGCCATCAGTTCGTCGTAGTGGATTGCCAATGAAAACGTATGCTGCTGGAAGTAATCCCGGAAACCGTAGTTCTCGAAAAAGGGCACGTAATAGGCCTTCGTGTAGGGCATGCCATAGTTGGGCTCTTTATCAAACCCTTCCACCAAAAGCCCCCACCAGCGGTCGCGGTCGCCGAAATTGATGGGGCCTTCCATGGCCTCCATGCCCCGTTGGGCAAGCCAGTCGCGACAGGCATCCAGCAGTTGGAAAGCCGCAGCCTGGTCGTCAATGCATTCAAAAAAGCCCATGCCGCCCGTCGGTTGGTCTTTCTCGGCTTTGAGCGTCTTCTGGTTCACAAAGGCAGCAACCCGACCCACAGTCTGCCCGGCCTCATCCTTCAGGAGCCAACGAATGCACTCACCGCCCGCTTCAAACAGCTTGTTGCGTTTGGGGTCAAAGACAATCTCGATGTCATCATCCAGGGGCCTGATCCAGCAGGGGTCATTTTTGTAAAGCCGAACCGGCAATTGTAGAAACTCGGTACGAAGAGCCGCATCCTGGCCCACTTCTATCAGTTGCATACCGCAAAGGTAGTTTGTAGTTTGTGGTTTAGCGTTTGACGGTCGTTACTTACCCGGCCGGGTCGGCAACAGCAACAAAATCACAAACCGCAAACTACGAACTACAAACTACCTTTGCAGCATGCAACCCCTCTCGCTTTACAATACGCTCTCCCGCCAGAAAGAACGGTTTGAACCCATTAGCGCGCCGCACGTCGGCCTATATGTGTGTGGACCTACCGTTTATAACTACGTACACCTCGGCAATCTGCGGACGTTCCTGACGTTCGACACGCTCTTCCGCTACCTGACGTTTGTTGGCTATAAGGTCAGGTACGTTCGGAACATCACCGACGTGGGGCACCTGGTCGGCGACGGCGACGAGGGCGAAGACAAAATCGGGCGCATGGCCAAGCTGGAAAAGCTGGAGCCGATGGAGATTGTGCAGCGGTATACTAATAATTTCCACGACGTACTGCTTCAGTTCAACCTGCTGCCGCCGAGCATCGAGCCCACTGCTACGGGCCACATGATCGAGCAGATCGAAGCGGTCAAGGAATTGATTGACAAAGGGCTGGCTTACGAATCGAACGGGTCGGTGTATTTCGACATCGAGGCCTATAACCGCAACGGGGGGCAATACGGGAAGCTGTCAGGCCGGATTCTGGACGATCTGCTGAACGAAACCCGCGAACTCGACGGGCAGAGCGAGAAGCGGAACCCGCTCGATTTTGCGATCTGGAAAAACGCCGCGCCGGAGCACCTGATGCGGTGGCCCTCGCCCTGGGGCATGGGTTTCCCCGGCTGGCACTTAGAGTGCACCTGCATGAGTACCAAGTACCTGGGCACCCAGTTTGATATTCACGGTGGCGGTATGGACCTGAAGTTCCCGCACCACGAATGCGAAATTGCGCAGGGCCACGGCCTCAACGACCACGACCCGGTGCGCTATTGGATGCACTCCAACATGCTGACCGTCAACGGGCAGAAGATGAGTAAGTCGCTGGGCAATTCGTTTCTGCCGTCGGAGTTGGTTTCGGGCAATCACCCGCTGCTCGACCAAGGCTACAGCCCGATGACGGTTCGGTTTTTTATGCTCCAATCGCACTACCGCAGCACGCTCGACTTCTCGAACGAAGCGCTGAAAGCCGCCCAGAAAGGGTATCGGCGGCTCATCAACGGCCTGCGGTTACTGAAAGCCATGACGTTTGAGGCCGACGCCGACGTGCCCATCGACCCGAAACACAGCGAGGAAATTGCTAACTACAGGCAGGCGCTGTACGATGCGCTTAACGACGACCTGAACACGGCCGTCGCCATTGGGCATCTCTTCAGCTTGCTAAAGAAAATCAATCAACTCGACACCCGGCAGCTCACGATGGGGCAGTTGGGCGAGGAGGCGTTCGATCTACTCAAAAACACCTTCGTGCAGTTTATCGAAGACGTGCTGGGCTTGCAGGAAGAACCCATCGGATCGCCGCACCGCCCCACCCCGGCTGCGATGATCACGGGCATGCTCGACCTGTATCGCGAGTACAAAACTCAACGTCTCTACGACAAAGTGGATCAGGTACGTACCTACTTCAAAGCACAGGGGCTGGTGATCCGCGACATGAAACACCGCATCGACTGGGCCTACGAAGAATAGCGGGTATGGCAAAAGATATGTTCCATGAGGCGGTGCGGGTTGCATTGGAAGCAGATGGCTGGCGCATTACCCATGACGGCTATCGCCTCGTTACCGACTTATTGAAAGATGCTCTTACGGTTGACCTAGGCGCAGAAAAGTTGATAACCGCAGAGAAAGGACTTCACAAAATAGCCGTTGAGGTAAAGAGTTTCCTTGGCGATTCACTTGTTTATGATTTTCACAGCGCCTTGGGCCAAATGTTAATGTATCAGGTCAACATCGAATTACAGGAACCGGATCGACTATTGTACCTGGCGATTCCTGAACCGGCCTATGAACGAATGAACCGGCAGCGTGTTTTTGCAGTAGTCGCCGCGCGTTACAAAATCAATTTTGTTATTTACGAGCCGATTAGCAGGCAAATTGTCAAATGGATAGCGCACAACGAATAGGCCATTATGCCGCCATCGTGAGTCAGTATTTGGCGGAGCATGAGGATCAGGAAATTGAGGGTGAGTCATACCGTCGGGTGGTGATCGTAGACCGGGACCACCACCACTATCAATTAGTTGCTACGGGTTGGGTGACGCCCAGCCGCTTTGTTGATGCCTTATTAATCCATCTACAAATAAAAGCTGATGGTAAAACGTGGCTGTTGGAAAACAGCACTGAATTGCACGTAGCTCAGGATTTAGCAGATCGCGGCATCGCTAAAGAAGACATCGTCCTGGGCTTTCATCCGCCCCAGTACAGAGCGTTGACAGGATATGCAATTGCCTAGCGATGGGTACGTCCCGGCCTCGTTGCTTACCTCTATAGTGAGTAAGACTACACCGTTGGTGTAGGTGTAAGCGTTAAGTAATCAGCCAGCATTCGGTTGGCTACTTCTACCTTTATGAAAAAAGCCTTTCCGGCCATAATGGCCTGTGCGTTATTCGTTGCCGCCTGCGACGATAAGAAAAACCAGTCGTCAGAAGCGACCGAATCAGGATCAACCATGGTAGCCGCTCCGGCCTTCTCGAGTGACTCAGCTTATGCCTTTATTGAGCAGCAACTGGCGTTTGGCCCGCGTGTACCCAACACGCCTGCTCACGTGCGCGGCGGCGACTACATCGCGGCGAAGCTGAAAGCCTACGGCTGTGAGGTTACCGAGCAGCCGTTTACGGCAAAAGCCTGGGATGGCACCATCATCAAAGGCCGCAACATCATCGGCAGTATCAATCCGGCGGCAGCCAAACGCATCCTGTTTTCGTCGCACTGGGACAGCCGCCCCCGCGCCGACAACGATAGCCTCGCGGCCAACCACACTAAGCCCGTGGCGGCGGCCAACGACGGCGCCAGTGGCGTAGCGGTCCTGCTCGAAATGGCCCGTACCATTCAGCAGGCGAAAACCAAACCAACCGTAGGCATCGATCTGGTCTTTTTTGATGCCGAAGACTGGGGCGACGGCGATGAAGCGGGGAACGATAAAGAAAAGGTTGGTGGTAAGGTCGATCAGGCAGCCTCCGAGATTGATTATATCGGCTTTTGCTTGGGCTCGCGTTACTGGGCTAAAAACCCGCACAAGCCCGGCTATACCGCTTATTACGGGGTTTTACTCGATATGGTAGGCGCTAAAGGGGCTACTTTCCCCAAAGAAGGCTATTCATTGCAGTTTGCGCCAAGTGTTGTGCAAACTATCTGGAACACGGCTAGCCAATTAGGTTATAGCCAGTTCTTCACCGATACCAATGGGGCACCCATTCTTGATGATCACATCGCCCCCAATACCATTGCCAAAATCCCGGTTGTCGATATAATTCATCAGCAAAGCAACGGCTTAAGTACTTTCTTCCCCGATTGGCACACTACCGAAGATGATATGCGTAACATCGACCGGAATACGCTCAAGGCCGTTGGGCAGACGCTGATTCAGGTTGCCTACAACGAACAGCCCGATGCTGCCTAACATGAACCGGATCCTTTCTGCCACCGCCCTTTTGGCGGTTTGCCTAAGTTGCTCAGGCCCCGACAGCCTTGGCAAGCTCAACCTGAAAGCCTGGCGCGACGATCGTGGCGCCTGCAACGGGGTACGTCCCGGTCTGCTTGATGACTTCATGGCGGTCCGCGATCAGATCAAAGGCATTCATTCCAATGATCTGGGCAAAATGCTCGGCCGCCCCGACATCAACCAGATTACCGACCGCAACCAGAAACTGTACATCTATTACGTCGAGAAAGGACCGCAATGCGATGGCAACGTCGGGGCCAAATCGAATGCCAAGAGCGTCGCCCTGCGCGTCAATGCCGTTGGCCTGGTTTCAGAGGTAACGATTCAAAACGGAATCCCATGAGGAGCACCTCGCTGGGCTAACAAAAAAGCGTCCCTGGTCGTTGAAGTCGTTTGCTGATGACTTCCAGACCAGGGACGCTTTTTGTTGGACTTCTAAGCGGCTAGAGGTAAAACTTCTTCCGGCTGATCATCTCCTCGACGACATCAGGCACCATGTAGCGAATCGGCCGGTTAGCCCGCACGGCATCGCGGATAAACGTCGCCGAAATATCGAGCAACGGAGCCGACACAAGCCGCACGTTGGGGTGTTCCCGAAACAGGCTCGCTGTGGCCACGATTCCATTACGCAGGGGGCGTGGGTACACATACAGCCCGAATTCATCCAAGATACGCTCGTAGGCCTTCCAGTTGGCAAATTGGTCGAGGTTGTCTTCGCCCATGATTAGCCGAAAGGTGTGCTGCGGAAACTTCTCACGCAACCGATCCAGCGTATCGATCGTGTAGCTGGGTTTGGGCATCGAGAACTCAATGTCGGTCGCCTTCAGCCGACTGTTATCAGCAATAGCCCGTTCCACCATATCGAGCCGGTCAAACTCGTGCAGCAGACTTTTCGTCTTTTTGAACGGGTTCTGCGGCGACACCACAAACCAGACCTGTTCCAAGTCGGTTGTGTGAGCCATTGTGTTGGCGATAATCAGGTGGCCAACGTGAATGGGATTAAACGAGCCAAAGAAAAGTCCGATTGTCATATCGAAGCGGAAAAGGCGCAGCTAGATTTCAGCCCCTTTGGCAGGTACCACATTCTTCTGCAGAAAATCGTCGATCAGCTTCTGGGATTTCTGGTAGGAATCCTCGAGCTCATCGTTCACCAGAATCACGTCGAACTGATTTTGAAATGACATCTCGAAGTGCACCTTGAACAGACGCTTCGAGAGGCTGTCTTCGGTCTCGGTGTTTCGGCCAATAAGCCGTTGCCGTAGCGTTTCTTCGTCGGGGACTTTTACAAAAACAGCCAACGCACGGTCGCCGTAGTATTTCTTCAGCTTCAGTCCGCCCTGCACGTCGACGTCGAACAAAACGTGTTTACCACTCGCCCATACCCGCTCGATTTCCGACTTAAGCGTGCCGTAGAACGCCCCTACGTAGACTTCTTCCCACTCGACAAACTCATCGTTATCGATCTTCTCTTTAAACTCGTCTGGAGTCAGGAAGTAATAATCCTTGCCATTCTGTTCGGCACGGCCGCGGCGGTCGCGGGTACAGGCTGAAATTGAGAAGCCTAAATTGTCATTGGTATTGAGCAAGTGCCGGACGATGGTTGTCTTACCGGAGCCGGATGGTGCCGAAAAAATAATGAGTTTGCCTTCCAAAGGGATTGCTGTTTTGAGTGATCACTGATTTACTCAGGGTGGTCAGTCAGACAAAAGTACAAAAATCCGGGCAGCCGGGCTTCACCCCCGCTGTCTGTCAGGTACGTTGTAACGCAACTACCCTATCCGGTTCGTTGGAAGCGACAACGCGCGAATGGCCGAATACGCTAAATCAAAACTCGACGCTTACAAGGAGGCTTTTGAGCGAAAGGCATCCGCTCAGGGGTACCGCGCCGTAACGTTGTCGCCGCGTCATACGGGTTGCCGCCTTTGTTTACAACACGTGCAACCAGTTGACGATCAACACATCCTTCACCGTTAAACGCTGCTATGCCATGCTGCACATGCGCCCCCTTCTCCTGTCAACGGCTCTGCTACTAAGCCTGATTTTTGGTTGCAAAAAATCGAGTGATCCCGCCGCCAATTCGTCCTGTACGCAGGCCAACATTACCGAAAAAGCCAACGCCTATTCAGCAGCTATCCAGACGTATTCCAACGCCCCAACAAACGCAAATTGCAAAGCTGTAGTGGTCGCCTACGATAATTACCTGGCCGTAGCTCAGAACTGTTCTTCCGTCACGCAGGCTAGTGTCACTGCCATTCAGCAAGCTCGCGCCGATTTAGCTAAAACTTGCCAATGAGTAAGCTACATACGTTTAAAAAAGGAACGGGGTACATTAAACGTAATGGTTTAATGTACCCCGTTTTGGTAATGTCTTTCTCCCGACTTAGCTGAACGCAGCGATACGGGTGCGGATGTTTTCGATAATCTTCTCGGGACAGCACCGCTTCTCCATCCGATTTTGTAAAAGTGCCTTTACCTCTTGTTCAAGATGATACATCTGAATGCAGGGTTGGCACGATTCTAAGTTACGTTGCAGACGGTCGAGGTCCTGTTCGTTTCCCGCTCCATCAAGTACCATCTGAATAAACTTCAAACAGTCGGCCTGGTGCTCGCACTCATGCTTCATACTCCTCGGGGCCTCCGACGGTGATTTGGGCAAAGACGTTTGCATTGGAAAAATTTTATTTATTCCAAGATTAGTTATATTGTCGTTGTTAGTCTAACCAAACTATGTATCGAAAAAGTTCTTATCAGTCGTCAAGATTTTCGTTGTATCCCATCGAAGCCGCATAATCGCGCAGTTTTTCTTTCAACAGGTTACGGGCCCGGTGCAACCGCGACCGAACCGTACCGATGGGAATGTCTAGAATCTTGGCCATCTCCTCATACGTAAATCCTTCGATGTCGCAGAGAATAATGACCGTCCGAAAATCGACGGGTAATGAGTTTAGGGCTGTAGCTACTTCATCGCCGATCAGGTCCGACACCGTCTCGGCCCGCAGGTCGACCGTGTGTTCGGTTTCCGAGTCTTCCGAATTGTAGGTCGTCTCAACGTCGTGGTAGTCGACTTTGGCCGGTTCCTTACTTTTCTTCCGATAATCGTTGATGAAGCTATTCTTCAGGATTCTGAACAGCCATGCTTTGGCGTTGGTTCCCTGTTCAAATGAAGAGATGAACCGGAACGCCTTCAGGTACGTGTCCTGCACAAGGTCGTTGGCGTCGTCCTCGTCTGTGGTCAGGCGAAAGGCAAAATTGTACATGGAGTCGATGTGGGGCATGAACTCCTTGTTGAAGATTTGGTACTTCTGCTCTTCAGTGTATCCGCGAGTAGGCGAAGGTGTCGAGTCTGACATAGTTTCGGGCATTGTCGACATAAATGTAGGCGTTAAAGTCGGTTAGCCTCAACTGCCGCCAGTAAATTAACTATACCTTGGGGAGCGAGCTACACTGGCAGTTGCCAGTACTAGTGTACTGCAAAAACCAAACCTTTGTTCAAGAAAAAGCTTTATCGGCCAAAATGGCAGAACTAAACAATTTTCAGTTGTGTTTACTTCACCCTTTGGTGTCAGGTACGTAGGTTGGCATGGCTTCTGCTTGCCGGGTCCGCACTCAGTTTCGGGTAAAAAACTGAATCAGTACGATGCTCAGCGTGGTGAACAGCGCGCTCGCCAACGTCCGTAACAAGCTGGGTACTAACAGCGATATACTGCCCGCTTCGATCAGGAAAAGCACGCCGTGGTGGATTAGCACCAGCACAATGACATACTTGAAAAAGTCGGCGAAACCCAACTCCTGCAACGTAAAAACCACCCTCGATTCGAGCATGCGCTGCCCCATCTGCACGCGCACAATCAGCGGCCGCAGGTAGGCCATCAGCACCGTAGCGGCGGCGTGCATGCCTAACGTGTTATAAAATGTATCAACGATAATGCCGGTGGCGAAGGCCAGCAGCAGCAGCACCGTCTGGCTTATTTCGTTGGGCAACAATAAGATACAGGCTACGTAGAGAAAACAGAAGCCATAGTCGAAGATGACCAGGTTCCGGACAATCAGAATCTGAAGGGTTAGGTAAAGCAGGAATAAGATGCTGATCGTGATGATTTCGCGGAGCGTCATAGAGAATGGCAGTGGGCGGGGCCGCCAAGTATCCGCGAAGGTAATGCAGATAGCCGACAGCTATTTTATTCGTTACTTCTCGCTATCGATTTGCTTCTCGACCTGCGACTGCTGCTCAGCCTGTTTGTTATCGACGACATAGACGTAGAGCAGGCTGCTAAAATTCGTCGACAAAGCTACGCTGAGGTCGTGGAAAGGCTGCGCTGGCTGGGTACGTACCTCACTGATACGCCCAATGAGGATACCCGGCGGGAACACAGAGTTGTATTCTGAGGTCATCACCGAATCACCCTTGCTAACTGGCTTATTCCGTGAGATATCCACCAGCGTCATGCGCGTTGGGTCGATACCGGGCCAGCGGGCCGTACCGATTTCTTCGGCCTTTACCAGCCGAGCCGATACCCGAAACTCGGAATGCAGGATTGAGGTGACAACGGAATAGTGCTCATTACAGAAACGTACCCGGCCCACAATACCCGTTGGCGAGATTACGCCCATGCCGGGCCGAATGCCATCGGCAGTACCCTTATCAATGGTCAGGGTATTATTGGCCAGTGTCGTGGTGTTATTGATCACCTTAGCCACAGTAAATTGGAACCGGTTGGCAAATAACGAGTCGGCTTTGTAAGCAGTCGGGGCAGCCGGGCTGCCTTGCTGACGTTGTGTCAGTTGGGTTGTCAAGCGCTTATTCTCGGCTGCCAGATCCGCGTTGACCTGCCGTAGGTTGGTGTATTCGCGCGCCGAATTCGACCAGGCCAACATCTGCGCGGCGTAGCGGTTGGACGTGTTGAAGAAGCTCGCACTCCAGTAATTGTTGGTGTTAACCACGAAGTAAAAGCACAGTACTTCGAGCAACACAAACAGGATGAAGTTGCGGCTCTGGGCAATAAAGGCAAAGAGTTGTTCCACGCGGCGGAAGGTGGGAGGGTATAAATCGTAAAATTGCTGGCGCTTGGGGCGTCTAGTCGAAGCCCCAAGCGCCAGCAATTTTTATACGCTTCTGCGTTACGAAATCAGCACCGACTTGTACATATCGAGGTTTTTGATCACCTCGCCTGTCCCTTTCACCACGGCCTTGAGCGGATCATCGGCCACGTGAATAGGGAGTTTGGTTTTCGTCGCCAGCCGTTTGTCGAGGCCGTGCAGCAGCGCGCCACCGCCCGTCAGGTGAATACCGTTGGTGTAGATATCGGCCGAGAGTTCGGGCGGCGATACTTCCAGGGCTTTCATTACGGCTTCTTCGATCTTCGAGATTGACTTGTCGAGGGCGTAGGCGATTTCGCTATACGTCACTTTAATCTCCTTCGGAATACCCGTCATCAAGTCACGACCGCGGATTTCGTAGTCGGTTGGCGGGTTGTCGAGTTCGGGCAGAGCTGAGCCCACTTCCATCTTGATCTGCTCAGCCGAGCGTTCACCGATCAGCAGGTTATGCTCCCGGCGCATGTAATCGACGATGTCGCGGGTAAACACGTCACCGGCAATCCGGATCGATTGTTCACAAACAATACCCGACAGGGCAATAACGGCGATTTCAGTAGTGCCGCCCCCGATATCAACGATCATGGTGCCGTTGGGCTGGGTGATGTCGATACCGATACCGATAGCGGCAGCGATTGGCTCGTGCACCATGTACACCTCCTTGGCACCTGCGTGTTCGGCGGAGTCTTTAACCGCCCGTTTTTCTACCTCAGTAATGCCCGACGGGATGCAAATGACCATACGGTGCGAGGGCGAAAACAGCCGATTCCCCGACTCGATCATCTTGATCAGGCCCCGGATCATCAGCTCGGCCGCCGTAAAGTCGGCAATTACGCCATCTTTCAGCGGACGGATGGTCTTGATGTTTTCGTTGGTCTTTTCGTGCATCTGCATCGCCTTATGACCAATTGCCAGCACTTTCCCGCTGACTTTGTCCATGGCGATGATCGACGGTTCGTCTACGACGATCCGGTCTTTGTGAATAATGAGGGTATTTGCCGTCCCCAAATCAATGGCAATATCGCTGGTCAGAAAATTAAAAAGTCCCATTTCAGGCTTGTTACGAAGATAAGCAGAGCTTGCGTGTTGGGGTCACAGGTCATTAGTCATGGACAATCCGTAGCTAGTAGAAGCAACCAATAATCGATGACTAATGACTAATGACCGATTGCTATTACAAAAGTAGGGATAATTAAATAGAACTTTAGCCCACTGCCTGAATGGACTTTTCTTTTTGTCCGTGAGCGTTAGCGAATTACAGGCAATCGGGTATCGGTTAGCATGCCCTTAAAATACCAAACCCGCCCCAACTTGTTGTTAGGGCGGGTTTGGCCAGTTCAAAACAATGAACGATTACTTTTGAGTAGCAGCGTTTTTCTGATCCTGAACTTCAGCACGGATCTGCTGGGCCATCGTTTTCAAGTCCTGCATGCCTTTCCGTACGCGAGTTCCGGCAGCCTGGTTCTTTTTGTCGTAGAATTTATCAAAGTCTCCTTCCAGCGACATAACCAGGTTTTTAATCTCCTCAAAGCGTGTCATACGATTGGGGTTTAAGTGTGAAAAAGTGCTTAAATGCGCTAAAAACGCGCATTTCGGCGGAAATATAGTTATTCTGACATAGACAACAAGAGCTACGTCAAAAAAATAACCGAATAATCCTACTTAAACCCCGATACCTTACTCAGCGG
Organism: Fibrella aestuarina BUZ 2; assembly: GCF_000331105.1. Taxonomy (NCBI): domain Bacteria; kingdom Pseudomonadati; phylum Bacteroidota; class Cytophagia; order Cytophagales; family Spirosomataceae; genus Fibrella; species Fibrella aestuarina. The sequence goes on from NC_020054.1 coordinate 6,164,500, forward strand.
CAGTCTCAGTGACCGCCGATTCGGCCATTGCAGTCAATCCAGAGGGTTTTTCCTGCACATAGTAGCCATTTTTGATCTTGTCGGAGATAGCGCTGAATGTGTTCAGTGTGTACTCGACATCCTCCAGCGTGTGAGCCGCCGTCGGGATGATCCGAAGCATAATCACCTCTTTCGGTACGACCGGATAAACCACAATCGAGCAGAAGACGCCGTAGTTTTCGCGCAGGTCTTTGATCATGTTGGCAGCCGCTACAACGCCCCCGTTATTCTGCATCAGTACGGGTGTAACGGGCGACGTGGTTTCGCCAATGTTAAAGCCACGCTCACGCAGCCCGTTTTGCAGAGCACGCACGTTTTCCCACAGTTTTTCGCGCAGTTCGGGGTGCTTTTTGATCAGTTCCAACCGCTTCATGCAACCCACCACAAACGGCATCGGCAGGGCCTTGGCGTAGGTCTGCGAGCGCATGTTGTACTTCAGGTACATGATGATGTCGTGGTCGGCCGCGACAAACGCGCCAATAGCGGCCATCGACTTGGCAAACGTCGAGAAGTAAATGTCGATACCGGCCTGGCAGTTGAGCAGTTCGCCTACGCCCGCGCCCGTGGCGCCCATCGTGCCGAAGCCATGTGCGTCGTCGACCAGCAGGCGGAAGTTGTATTTTTCCTTGAGCGCAACAATCTGATCCAGGCTCCCCACTTTACCCGACATGCCGAATACACCTTCGGTGATGACGAGAATACCACCGCCTTTTTCGGCCGCTTTCTTCGTAGCCCGCTGAAGGTTTTTCTCCAGGCTGGCCATGTCGTTGTGGTTGAACTTGTAGTACTCACCCATCTTGGCCTTGTGCAGCCGGATACCGTCGATCAGGCAGGCATGCGATTCGGCATCGTAAACGATCACGTCGCGGTGGTCGACGAGGGCTTCGATAGCCGACATCACGCCCTGATAACCGTAGTTGAGCAGGAAGGCATCTTCCTTACCCACAAACTCGGCCAGGTCTTTCTCCAACTGCTCGTGCAGATCGCTATTGCCCGACATCATGCGGGCGCCCATCGGATAGGCTAGTCCCCAATCGGCAGCGGCCTGCGCGTCGGCTTCACGCACTTCAGGATGATTGGCCAGACCCAAATAGTTATTCAGGCTCCAGTTGAGCATCTTCTTACCATTAAAGGTCATGTGCGGCCCTAATTCACCCGTTAGCCGCGGAAACGCGAAATAATGGTGACCGTTATATTCGCGTGCTGCGCCGCCGATAGGACCAAGATTGGTTCGTAGCTTCTCAAATAAATCCACTTTATATTGCCGTTTTAAGCCTTAATGGCTTGTTTTTAACATGTTTAGTGCAAAAATACATAAATTAAGAATTAAGAATAAAGAATTAACGAAACAGAGTACGCGCGACGGAGCCCAGAACGTGACGCTTGGCTACTGGTAAGCCCCTTTACACTTACTTCTTAATTGAGTACAGGATGCTTCTTGTGCCAGTCGGTGGCATCCTGATAAGCCTTGGCTACAGCCAGTAGCCGCCCTTCGGCAAAGAGCTGCCCGTTGAAGGTAATGCTCGTGGGCGTTTTGGCCGCGTTGAACCCGTTGGGCAGCACCACGCACGGATGTCCCGTCAGATTGGTCAGCGTCAGGTTACCGCCCGCGTAGGTCGGCGTGACGTAGACATCGACTTTCGCCTTCTTAAGTACATCGTACATCTGGTTGATGAGCTGGGTACGTATGCGGTTGGCCTGCACGTACTCGATGGCCGGAATAAACCGGGCCGACCGGAATTCGTTGGGCCAGGCGGCTTTCATCTGCCGCACCATCTGATCGTCGCGCCCCGAGCGGGTGAGTTCGTCAAACGCGGCCCCGCCTTCCACCCCGATAATGAGCGAGAGCGCTCCGTAGCGGAAGGGCGGCAACTCGATCGGTACAAACGTAGCGCCCAACTTACGGAGGGTTTCGAGGGTAGCCTGGTCGTTGGTTTTATTGGGGTATTCGCTATCGAATGCTTTTTGGACAATGCCAATCCGCACACCTTTGAGCGACGGCAGCGCCGCGTAGTTAAACGGTGTTTTCACCACGGTCGGGTCGAAGCCATCGGGCCCCTGAATGGCCCGGAAGACGAGTGCGCAGTCTTCGACGCTACGAGTCATGGGGCCAATCTTATCCATCGACCAGGCCAGCGCCATGGCCCCGTGCCGACTCACACGCCCAAAGGTGGGCCGTAGCCCCGTGACGCCGCAGACCGTCGAGGGTGATACAATGGAGCCGAGCGTTTCGGTGCCGATGGCAAACGGCAACAAACCCGCCGATACCGTACTGCCCGACCCCGCCGACGAGCCGCTCGAACCCGTTTCGGGTTTCCAGGGGTTGCGGCTCATGCCACCAAACCAAACGTCGCCCCAGGCCAGTTCGCCCACGGCCAGTTTGGCACACAGCACAGCTCCTGCCTCTTCAAGGCGCTTCACAACGGTGGCGTCGTAGTTGAGCGTCTGCTCTTTGTAGGGCACCGACCCCCAGGTGGTTTTATAACCCCGCCGGGCCAGCAAATCTTTGGCACCGTAGGGGATGCCGTGCAACGCCCCCCGGTAGTTGCCTGCTTTCAGTTCAGCATCGGCGCGGCGTGCCTGTTCCAGCGCCAGTTCTTCGGTAAGCGTGATAACGTTGAAAAGGCGCGGCCCGTAGGTTTTGAGCCGGTTCAGGAAAAAGCGGGTTAAGTCTTCTGACGAGACCTGCCGGGTACGTATCAATTCGCCCAACTGCGCCACGGTATAAAACGCCAGTTCGTCGCGGTTAGCCGGCATACGTACCTGACCCACCGCCGACGCGGCAAAGGAGTCGGGTCCCTTCGGGAGTTGAAAACCAGTTGGCAGCGGGTTAAAATAAAGCGCTGGCGCCACGTCGTTTTTCAGGTCGACAGCCCGAATGGTTTCGAAGTCTTTGCGCTGATCGTTGAGGTTGTCGAGCATCGAATCGCGCTCGGCCCGGGTGAACGGAATGCCGAATACCCGCGAGGCTACGTCGGCCATTTCGGCCGTAAGGGGCTGGGCGGGGTCGTCGTGGTGGCTGAAAAACGCACCGGCGGCAAAGGAGACGGCGCAGAGTGTGATGAAACGTACTACTTTATGCATGACAGGTGTATCATAACTACTTTATCCCTGTCAAGGTACTATATGTAGGCGTCAAATAGCGTACGAAACAAGCCCTCACCAACGGAAATTTCGTGTTTAGAAGCAATAGCCAAATAAGCCTACGGCCGATTACGACGATCAGGTACGTATCGATGACGCTACGGCAAGCTCGCGCCACTCGATCAAGTGCTTTCCGGCTGACAAGCAATCCCCTCATTCCGTCAAACAGCGTACCTGATACCTATACTAATAAATAATAAGTACGTCGTCTGATTGACTCCATAAATCCCAATTCGTACTGGTTGCCACCAAAAATACAGCTATCTTAATTGTAAGTATTGGCTAGTTATGGCACGCTCAGTAAACATTGATGCGGATAAAAAATAATTGATAGCCCTAACGGTACATTAGATGCCTTTACAATCCTCCTATCCCCCTTACCGACAATGGATTTCAAAGATCAGATTCGCCAATTAGGCGATCGCGTGGTTAAACTTAAAGAATCGATCCTTACCGAAGAAGCCACTAAAACGGCGCTCATTCTACCCTTTATTCAATGCCTGGGGTATGACGTCTTCAACCCCCTGGAAGTTGTCCCTGAATTCATCAGCGACATTGGCACTAAAAAAGGCGAGAAGGTTGATTACGCCATTTTGCGGGATGAGAAAACCCCCTGCATGCTTATCGAGTGCAAACACTGGGCTCAAAGCCTTACGCTGCACGACAATCAGCTTCTACGCTATTTTCATGTGACATCGGCTCGTTTTGGTGTGTTGACAAACGGTATTATTTATCGCTTCTACACCGATTTGACAGAGCCCAATAAAATGGACGAAAAGCCATTTCTGGAAATCAACATGCTCGATTTACGGGACAATCAAATTGAGGAGCTTAAGAAGTTTCATAAATCCTATTTCGATGTCGAGCAGATTATTTCGACGGCCAGCGATCTTAAATATACGGGCGAATTAAAAGGCCTGATCCAACACGAATTGGCCAATCCGTCCGACATGCTCGTGCGGCATTTTGCCAAACAGGTTTACCCCGGTATGCTCAACGCCAAAATGATGGATTATTTTACCGGTCTGGTGCGTAAATCATTTCAGCATACCTTTTCGGATCAAATTGCCGATCGCCTTAAAACAGCACTTAGCCAGGAAGAAGGCAGCGTTGCTACGCCCGCAGTCGAGACAGTAGCTATTGACGAGAAGAACGGGTCGCTGATTGTCACGACGGCCGATGAGCTGGAAGGTTTCTACATCGTGCGGGCACTGCTTCGGACCAAAGTCGATCCCACCCGTATTGTCCATCGCGACGCCCAGACCTACTTTGCCATCCTCCTCGACGACAACAATCGAAAGCCTTTATGCCGGCTTTATTTCAACACACAGAAAAAATACATCGCCTTCCTGGATGAGGCCAAGAAAGAAACCAGGTATGAGCTGACAGGTCTGAATGACATTTTCACGCATGAAATGACATTTTCACGCATGAAGAACGCCTGTTGCAGACGTTGGCGTTGTACATATAGCAACCACAAACAAGGCCCGATGATCCATCATCGGGCCTTGTTCACGAACTAGAATTAGGTGGCGCACCGGCCAATTAACTGCTACTTTACCGTCATGGCTAGCTTCACGGCTTCGGCCGCGTTGACGATGCCGCCCGAAATGCTGAGGGTGCTGAACGGGGCCATTCGGTTGGTGCCGGGCACGCGCACCATGATATCGGGTTTGTAAGCACTCTTCATCAGGATTTCCTTTACCTGCACAGCGGTCAGTTTAGGGAAATACGACCGAAGCAGTGCGGCCACACCCGCCACGCACGGAGCAGCCATACTCGTGCCGGTCAGGCTCTGGTAGGTGCTGTGGGGCGTGGTAGCGTCAATATCGGTGCCGGGGGCAAACAGATCGACACTCGTCTGTCCGTAGTTTGACGACGACGCAGGCAGACCCGAATCCATCCGGCGGGTCGAATTACCTACCGTGATGTAGTTTTTCGCGAGTTGGCCGTCTTCGTACTGCGGCCGTGGGTACGTTGGTAGCGAGTCGACATTCTCGGCGTTGTTGCCAGCCGCGTGGACCAACAGCACGTCTTTTGACTCGGCGTAACGGATGGCCGCATCGACGGCATCTTTGTAGGGCGAAAACCGCTTGCCAAAGCTCATATTGATTACTTTGGCGCCATTATCGACGGCATACCGAATGCCATTGGCCACGTCTTTGTCGCGCTCGTCGCCACCGCTGGGCACAACGCCGACCATCATCAGACGGACGTTATCAGCCACACCGTCCACCCCCACGTTATTCCCTCGTTTGGCACCGATGATGCCCGCTACGTGGGTACCGTGCATGGCCAGTTCTTCCGAGTTGCCGATGACCAGTTTCGGGCTACCGTAGTACCGCTCGGTTGGGTCGTCGGGATTGTCACCGACGGCTTTGCGGCCATTCTTGGCGGTAGCGACTTCCTTTTCGTGCTTATCGATCTCGCCTTCGAGCAGCGGTTTTAGCCGCGAGTACACTAGTTTTAGGCGATCGCCCATATTCTGGAAAGTGCCGAACTGGGCCATGAACAGTTCGCTCATAAACGACCGGGCACCCAGCGCAGCTGAGTCTTTGCCAACCTCGGCACTGGCAATGCTTTCGGCCGAAAAGGGTTTGTCTTTCACCGCCTGAATCACTTGGTCGATACCGGCTTCGTAGCGCGTCTGATCTCGGACGACGTAGCGCCAGTACGCAAACCGGGAATCGGCCTCCCCAACGCGGGCTTTGGCTTTCTGGTAGATATCATACTGCTTCTGCTGGGCAGGCGAGAGTTTGGTCCGGTCGGCATTACCGTATTTGGGCTCCCAGAGCGTGATAATCTGCGTGACCTCGTCCTGATCGGCTTCGTAGGTTGTGCCATCTTTCGCTCCCATAAAATTCCAGCCGTTCAGATCATCGACGTACCCGTTTTTATCGTCGTCGGCGTTGTTGCCCGGCTTCTCATTCGGGTTTACCCAAACCACGTCGCGCAGGTCTTCGTGAGCTATATCAATACCCGAATCGACCACCCCAACCGTGACGGGTACCGATTTGCGCCCCTTCAGCAGTTGATAGGCTTTATCGAGGCTAATGCCGGGAATCGAGTCAGTAGCGGGGTCCTTGTAGGACCATTGATCAAATTGGCCTTGTGGTTTCACAACCATCGATTGGGCCAGGGCTTGTGTGGCGATGCCAAGGCCAGCGCAAACGGCCATTGCAACGGGCCGAATCCAATACGTTTTGTGTCTCATTACCGTAAATAACGCAAACGCCCCCCATTTCTGCACACCGGATTTTGTTATTTAAATCAAAAAAAGCGGGCTTAAACGGCTGCTGCACAAGCGCTACTCAGGTACGATAATGACCGATAAATCGCCCATACTAACGATGCGGTTTGCATTATCCAGATACGTTACCCTCTCTGATCGGCCATGTCCAGCAGCGTACCTGGCCGGTCAGGATGCCCTGGCGACTCGCCCCTGCAACTTACCGATGGGGCTAAGCTGGCTCAGATAGCTAATGGAAGAAAACCGTGCTAGTCTCTAGGATACATAACCTCTCTTTATCCAATGTCAACTTGGCTAACTATCTTCTTTATTTAACACACAGGCATTTTATCAGTATGCATTAGATTAATAACTGCTTTATTGACAGACAATAAATTAGGTTAAGCGTTTGATTCTATAATTCGTTCTCTCAGCAAAGGCATCTTACCCGCGTCGACAAGGACATGCTTGATATGTTCTGACCTACTCTGTCTGTCCAAGCTCTTACCAGAGCTATTCGATACATACACTAAAATTTGGTAGTCTTTAAATGCCTCTTCTCGCCAGTCATTCTCGGTGGAATTATAATTACTCATTATACTTAATTCATCAGCTAGTGTCCCCCTGTAAAGACAATAATCACCAGAGTATGAGGAATGCCTACGGGTGAAGGCCACCTCAAGTAATGAGGCAATTTGATCAGCAACGCTATCAACGTCATTACCACTTGCCCCATATAGACAGTAATACTTTTTAACCATACTTGTATAAACGGCTCAAGATGAGTGAAAGTTACTAAATCTTTTCAGTTTAGGTAAGCATCATTTCACTGTCTATTTTAACCTGATTTACTTAAGAACAAGGCATGGTCATGCTCACCGCTTTGGCCTTCTCCGCTTCTTTATCTGGGAAGATCATAAAGTTGACTGGACGACCCGCTAACTTACTGAGTTTGTCACGCATGGGTTTGAGATTCAGCCTATCGGCCAACTCATCCGAGTCGATGGGTTGCACTCGGCTACCGCCCCCTTTGGTCAAGCCAAAAGATTTTGCTTTCTCGTAGAGGTCTTTGTCCGCTAATGCAACGTCGAAGTCGCTCACCCGCCCAACCTCGAACAGCTTGCTCGTATCATGACTAACGCCCGTAACCGCGCTGCCCTGCATAAGCGGAGTTACATTTGGATACCCCATCCGTGTGAGTTGCCCCTTAATAGATTGGGCAAACTGTCGATACTGTCCAAAACTCCTGAATCCTTTAGGGAGCTTAACGAGTCCGAAACCGTCTACCCAAGACGATGGATTATGAGGATAAGCATATAATTCCGCTCCACCCAGCAACCGAATCGGATCCTGACTCACATAGTTCCCTTGCTGCGGATCATAATAGCGGAAGCGATTGTAGTACAGGCCCGTCTCCACGTCCTCGTACTGGCCCTGAAAGCGGAAGGGACAATCTGAACGTGTGCCTGCCTCGATGCGTACCCGCCCGTAGGCCGTCGTCTGGGCCGCCCAGGTACGTTGCCCACGCTGATCCACCATGTCCAGCGGCGTACCCAGGTGATCGGTCAGGATGCTCTGGCGGCTAGCACCCTGTAACTTGCCGATGGGCGCGAAGCTATCTTCCTCGAAAAGCCAGGTGATGACCGCCTCGGTGTTGGTGCCGTCCAGGTCCACCATGGCCTGCTCGTGCACGAAATTGAGCTTTCAATACCAGTAAAAATTATGATTTAATTACGATGCGGTCCTTAGACCCACTACTCAATACATTAGGCTGGCTCTCATACAGTTTGTAAAGTATGGAATCGAATGATTGACCTTTAGGTGGGGTTATTGTAGAAAAATCACAATCTATAAAAGTCACAAATTCACCAAATACACTCTCATAAAAGTTTACATTTTTCAAAACCGGCATTCTTCCTTTATTTGTATCATATATACCATTAAATGTAATATCGCTCAACTTACCAATGAAATTACATCCATCGAAAGAACTACCATTAAAGTTTATATTTTTTAACTTGCAATTATCAAAACGACAATTAATGAAGTTCGTAAAATTAAACTCTTTTCCCTGAAAATTACATTTAAAAAATAAACAATCTTCATAATTACCATCATTACTGCCAAAAGTGGAATTATAAAAGTTTACTCCCATAAACTGGCAGTTTTTAAAACTTGATTTATGAAAAAGCTTAGAACCTGACACACCTGTCTTATCAAAATAACAGTCTACAAATATTACTTTATCAAAAATAGCACTATTAAAATTAGTTTGAGTAAAATCACAATTACTGAAAACATTTTCAATAATTCTAGTTTTCAAATCCCACGTAACCCCTTTATGATTTGTATTCTTTTCCATAATTTTGACATTTAAAACCCTAAATTACCAGAAAATCCCAGTACCGGCTCCAAAATCCTTGTCATATTTAGCTTGATGTGTCCCCTTATCCCAATCAGCTTTTGTCGTCAAATCCCAATACCTATTAGCCTTAAGATCATAGACATCAGGCCCAACTTTACCACGGGGGGTAGTGCTTAGATGAGCTAAATCAGGGTCAGCATCAACCTTGGCTTTGAACCGCGTATCTACCTGGGTACCCATATATAACCTTTCTTTACGTGTTACGTAAGCTTCATGATATGCCTTAACCTTTGGATCTGTTGCAGCAGCAGCACGATTGCGGGATCGTTGAATTGAAGCCTGCTGCTTAGGAGACAGAATAGCTTCAACACGGGCTTCATCAGCATGTTTTTGAAGTTTCTTGGTTATTTCGCAACTAAGTCCGGAAGGATCAATGTACAACGTTGGATTGATAACGTACGTATAAAATTTGTCACCGCCAATTAGCCGTATCGGATCCTGACTCACGTAGCTTCCCTCCTGCGGGTCGTAGTAGCGGAAGCGGTTGTAGTACAGGCCCGTCTCCACGTCCTCGTACTGGCCCTGAAAGCGGAAGGGACAATCTGAACGTGTGCCTGCCTCGATGCGTACCCGCCCGTAGGCCGTCGTCTGGGCCGCCCAGGTACGTTGCCCACGCTGATCCACCATGTCCAGCGGCGTACCCAGGTGATCGGTCAGGATGCTCTGGCGGCTAGCACCCTGTAACTTGCCGATGGGCGCGAAGCTATCTTCCTCGAAAAGCCAGGTGATGACCGCCTCGGTGTTGGTACCGTCCAAGCCCACCGCTGTCCATTCGTGGAGGGGCTTGTTGCCTTCCCATAGCCAATACGTCGTCTTGCCTTTGTAACTCTTACTGAGACGACGACCCAGCGCGTCGTAGGTGAACGCCACGCGGTGACCATCGGGGCGCAACACGCTAGTCAACGTGCCGTTGCCCGCCCACGCATACTGCCAGACCTCGCCCTTGCGGGTGATCTTCTGCGTCAGTTTGCCCTCCGCGTCGTAGTGATATGTCGCCTGCCGACTGCTGAGAAGCTGCCCACCCGGCCCATACTGTCGGTCGTCTTTGGCTTCGCTTTCGTAGAGGTTACCCACCGCATCGGGCAGCCGCAGTTCCTGGCTCCCATCGCCATAGTGCGCTTTGGTCAACGCACCGAATACGTCGTGCTCGTAGCGGTTTGAGCCCGTGAGGCTGTCCTCAATCTGGCTAAGGATATCCCCCGTTTGCCATTGGTAGGTACGTTGGCGCGTGGCGCTGCCCCCCGCCGTGATGCGCTGCTGGGTAGGCCGACCCACCGCGTCGCGTTGCCAGCCAATCTGGAGGTTGCCACTCAGGGTACGCTGCATCTCCAGCCCCCGGCTGTCATAGCCAAACTGCGCCTGCCAACGCCCCGCCGCCATCTGACTCACGTTGCCCAGCGCATCATACTCAAGCCCCAGATCAGCCCCCAACGACGAACGTACCTGGGTACGTTGCCCCAGCGCGTCGTAGCTGTACTCAATCCAATGCTCGCCCTGCGATTCCCGACGTACCCGGCCCAGCGCGTCGCGCTCTAGGTGTACAGCCGCCACTTCGTTATCGGCCCGGATTAAGGCACCCGCTTCATCGTAGTCGTACCGTTCGGTAGTACCATCGCTATACTGCACCGTCCTGATCTGGCCGGTTGGGCTGTACTCGTAGGCAGTGTATCGGTCGGCGGGGCGCAACACGGTGGTCACCCGGCCAGCCGCGTCGCGTTCATACCGGCGAAGCAAGCCATCGAAGCCTTCTTCTTCAATTACCTGCCCGTTGGCGTCCAACCCAAAGCGATACAGCAGGCCTGCTTCGTTGGTCAAGCCCGTCAGCCGACCTTCTTTGTCGTAGCTAAAACCCACCTGCTGCCCGGCCTGCCGACGCTGACTCAACCGACTTTGGCCGGTATACGTAAACTGGACCACCTGCTCACCCTGACGGGCTTCAATTACATTTCCCACGCCATCGTAAACCAGCGTTTGCTGCGCTCCGTCGGGCTCGGTAAGCTGAACCAGTTGCCCTAACCGATCATAGCGGCGCGCCTGAACGGCACCCGTTGGATCAGTCAGGGTTATCAAACGCCCAAGCGCATCATAACCTCTTGATCGGATTTGCTCGTCCGGAGTGATGATGTGCGCCAGTTGATGCGCATCATCGTAGCGAAGCTGCGTGGTTTGTTCCAGCGCATTGACAACGGTAACGAGCCTTCCCTGCTCGTCGTAGCCATAGCGGGTTTGCGCACCCAGCGGATCGGTTTGCCCAATGAGCAAGCCTTGCTCATTATAGCTGTATAGCCACAGGCTACCTCTGGCATCGGTATAGGCAATGGGCCGATCGTCCTCGTCGTAATCGGTATATTGGCTACTGCCGTCGGCATAACGGGTTGATAGCAGATTACCCGATTCGTCGTAGCGGTATTGTGTCGTCTGGCCCAGCCCATCGGTTTGCGCCAGCAGCTGGTTAAAGTCATTATACAACCACCGCTGGACGTTGCCTAGTGGGTCTGTCTGCTCCGTAACAACCCCACGTTGATGGCTGTACCGGGTTTGCTGGTCGTAGCTATCCCATACCAATGTTGTCTCGCGATCGATGTAGGTGAGCTTCGTGTCGAAGATCCCCCCGTCGCCCCAGGTATGGATGCAGCGGGCCGGTAAACCAGGCTGGGGGTTGGTTTCATACTCAAAATAAAAGCTAAGCCCGACAGCGTTGGTCTCCTGAATCAGTTGATGACCCGCGAACCGATACTGGGCCTGGTTCCCTTCTGCGTCGGTCACGGTGGTCAGGTTCCCCAATGCATCATAGGTATAGCGCACCAGTGGCATCTGCGCACTGCTGTCGTCGGGGTCAGGCCCACTCAGGGCTATCAGTTGCCCGTGCTCGTTGTAGGCAGCAGTAAGGAGACGGCCCGCCGAATCGGTGATCTGATCCAGCTGCCGGTTGGCGTGATAGCGAAATCCGATAAACTGCCCCGTGCTGTTTTCGATCGTATGCAACGGCTGATACGACCCATCCCCTGCTGGTGGCGCAAACGTATACCATAGCCCTTCAGCCCGATTGAAAACTAACCACGGAGTCGGCGATCCATCCGTAACGAGTGGTCGATGCAGGGCCAGTCCGCTTGTTCGGTCGAATACGGGCTGATCGGGCCGTTGTGGTGGTTCAAAGGCCACTTGTCGGCCATCGGCCATTCGCAACACGGCAACGTTGGTAGCCCTGTCAAGCGCTAAGCCCAGATCATAACGATGATGCCAGCCATACCCGAGTGGTCCCCGATAATCGGAAGCCGAGTACCAGGTACGTTCCCAGGCAAAGGGGATTGGGCCGGGCAGGCTGAAATCGACAGCTTCTGTAAACAGCAGGCCCGTGGCTACATCAATGGGGTGACCCACCTTTGTGCACAGTTCCTTGCCGGCGGCTTTCACCTCATCGAGTTTCGTTAGCAGCTTGGTTGGGACTACCCTTTCTGCTTTCTGTACCAACTTCAGACCACGCCGGGCCAACTTCGCCGCACCAACGGCGTTACCGGCCAGCGGAATCATAGACGCCGCGCTCAGGGCAGCCTCGCCATAGCGCCCCTCGGCCAGATAGATGGCGGCATTGGCCGCGTCGGCCACTTCGCCCAGTACCGGAATCATGCCCACCACATCCAGCACGGTGTGTAGACCTTCCGTGAAGGCACTGGGTTCCTCTTCGTTCTTTTTAGGCCTACTAGTAGTAGATGTCTGCTTGCCGAACGATTCGCCGGCGCCGTGGCTTTCCAGCGGCCAATTATTGTCATGCACAACGGCCCCTATCGCAATTCGCTGGGGGCTGATCTGTAGCTGAACTTGACTACTGCCTACCCTGGACGAAGAACCACCACCCTGACCCGGCAGAAAGCTGATGTCCAGCCCCGTACAATAAGCATTGAAGAAGCTGATGGTCTTCTCGGTCGCTTTAGACGCAGCCTCTACTAAGCGCACTTTACCATCCTGCTGCATGGTCGGCGACAGCATCCACTGATACAGAAATGAATCCTGATCGGCAGGAATAGTCAGCGTACACGTGATGGTACCACCCAACACAGGCGAAGCTGGCCGACCCAATTCGTCGACCTCCTGACGCACGTAGAGTTCATACCGATACAGGGGGTATTTCTTCCCGCCTACTTCCAAAAAGGCCGTGAATGATGCCATATCTTACGCAATCCGCCGCGCCATGAGCCACTACGACTGGCTATCTGGCCGTTCGCAACGCAACGGATAAGCTGATTATCCACTAATGTACGTGCCCTACAATTCAACAAGGCCCCAAATGCAACCATTTTGATCAAACGGCGACATCGTCACGTACTTGGCTAGTACCCTCTAGTAAATACTCTTGACGAATCCGGACCGAACGACCACTTTTATGCGCTCGGTTTCTTTCCTACCCTATGACTACCATTGGCTTACTGCTTCCTCAATCATCGCTTTATCCTACCCTACCGTTTGACATCACCGATGGCCTGAAAGCGGGGCTTCTGCAGGCGGGCATCTCCAACACCCGGGTGCTGATCGAGGGCGTCAACTTTGGGACGGATACGCTGGACGTGCAGGCTAAAGTCCAGAAGTTACTGCTTCAGGAAGGGGCCGACGTCGTGGTTGGTATGCTGAGCCGCCGCGTTTCTGACGCTCTTGCCCCCACGTTTGCCACCGCCAACCGGCTGTTGCTGTTGCTCGATGTAGTGGGTGAGTTTTTTGCTGGCCTTCCGCCTTCGTCCCACATCTACCACCACTCGCTTCAGGCCTGCGTGGGCAGCTGGCTCATTGGTCGGGACGCCGCCGCTCTTGGTAAGGTTATGCAGGTGGCCTCGTTCTACGAAGGGGGCTATCTACAGGGCTACGCACTGATGCACGGCGTTTTGGCTGGCAACAGCGAAATGGGTAAGTATGTCATCACGGCCCACAAAGCGGCGGATGTAACGCTGGCCGAGGTGCAAACCGGCCTTGCGGAGGGCAAAGCGCAGGCCATTACGGCCATTTACTCGGGCGACATGGCCAGTCAGTTTTACAACCTCTACGCCCAATTACCACAACACGCCCCGACCTGGGTATCGCCACTGACGCTGGAAGAACAAATGCTGGCTACAGTGCCTTACCGGCTCGACGGCATTCGTGGGTACGTCCCCTGGTCGACGCACTTGTCGAACCCGCTCAACGATCAGTTTCAGACCGCGTTGCGTCGACGGGGCCGGCAGCCTAATCTGTTTTCGCTGCTGGCTTACGAAGCGGCTTCGTTTCTGCCAACGTACCTGGACCAACTCGGTACACAGGATTATGCCGACCTGGGTGAGTTAGATACGCTTATGTTCGACAGCCCACGCGGTTCCATCGCGATGAACCCCGTAACGCATTACTCAGCCGGGCCGATGTACGCAGCCTCGCTGGAAGCCGACCAATCGGGGCTTTGCCAACTGGCAGGCTTAACACCCGAGTTGGCGGTTGGCGAGGCCGTCGACAGTCTGCTGGCTCAGGGCTTATTACCCAATTACGCCAACTGGTACAACACGTACCTGTGCATTTAGGCCTGTCATACGGCAAAACAGGTCTGAAACAGACCCGCTCCGTGGCGCTGCTCCAGACCTGTTGGCCGACGCGAGTCCGGCGTCTATGTTATTTCCCGAAGCGCTCGGCCTCTTTGTTTAGCTGTTGGGCCGTTGCCGTACCCGGCTCAATCAGCAGCCGATGGCGGAACGTCAGCGACTTACCGGCTTTCAGCACGTAATCCATAGCCGCCTCTTTTCCGTTCGAAAACACGCTCGGTGCCATCGGGTTTGCCGCAAACAACCCATAGCCGCGAGCGTGCCAGTAGGTAGGGTAACCCACGTTTTTGGGGTGATCAAAGAGCGTGACGCTTACGGCCTCATTGCCGGGTAACGTACCGGTGAGCTCGACCCAGGGGGCACGCGTACCCCACACGGCATCACCCTCGACCCCTTTGGCACTCAGGTACTTGCCGGTTACGCCTTCGTTGTTGAGCGCGGCCACAGGCGTGGCCTTCCCGCTAGCGTCGGTAAACACCTCGGGCTTGGTAGAGGGGTGTTCCAGCTGCCGGGCCACGCGCACGGCAATCATCCCTTCCTTGTTGTCTTTGAACGTCACGTCCTGATCCAGCGCCGTAAGCGTTGTTTGCCGGTCGATGCGGCGTGTGGCGCCATCGGCCTCAAACGTAAACAGGGTCGTTTCCCGGAGCATGGTCTTACCGTCTTTACCCCGCCAATCGGCCTCAACGGTCAGCTCCGCCCGGTTGCCTACTTCATTCAGCCGGGCAATGTTGGTGGTTACGATGGTACCCATCGGGCTTTTGTGGCTGGGGTCGATATCGTTGGAGTTGTTCCAGAAGTCGTGGCCATTTACGTCGCCGTAGTTGAACCACATACCCACGTGGTGCGGGTGATCGACGCGCTCGCCGGGGCGGGGTTCCATTGGCCAGCCGCGCGTGATCGGGTTCCCGGTGGCGGTCAGGATCGGGAACAGGGCACCTTTCTTCAATACCGACGCATCGGGGTAGATGTAGGCCGTAAACAGTTTGCCGTCAACCAGCACGTCGACCCGCTCTTTGCCTCGTTTCAACGTCACCTGTTGTTTCTTGGCGGGCGGGTTATCCATTCGGTCAAGGGAGGTTTGTGCTGACAGCAACGGCAACGCAAGCAGCCACAAAGCAGGAGAAAAACGCATAGCAATCGGGTTGGTTTAGAACTCATAAAGCCAAAACCAAGACCAGGTTACTTTGCGGCTCGCCATTTAGTCGATAGCGCTGTGACGTCGCACAAGTAGACAGAAAATGTGCGTAAGGCAACCTGTACTTTTTTCTATATTGCGATTACTAAACCGCGTCAACTGCATGGAATCTAGACCAAACCAATCGCCCTTTCAGCCTACCTTTCTCTCACCGGAAGCCATCGAGCGCGAGCAGGCTACCTTCATGACGCAGGTCTACGGCTGGATGACCGTTGCTCTGCTCGTTACTGCCTCCATCTCCATCTGGACAGCCTCGTCTGAAACGTTGCTGACGATCATCTTCGGCAACCGGCTTGTTTTTTACGGGCTGCTCCTGGCGGAAGTAGGGCTGGTGATGGCAATCTCGGCCATGATCAACCGCCTGACAGCCACTACGGCAACCATTCTGTTTCTGGTCTACGCGACCCTGAACGGCCTCACGCTGGCGTCGATTTTTCTGGTCTTCACCGGCGGGTCTATCGCGTCAACGTTTTTCGTTACGGCCGGTACCTTCGGTGCCATGAGCGCTTACGGGTACGTTACCAAATCAGACCTAACGCGCTGGGGGAACCTGCTACTGATGGCCCTCATTGGCCTTATCATTGCCTCGGTCGCCAACCTGTTCATGCACAGCGAGACACTATATTGGATCAGCAGCTTTGCGGGCGTACTGATTTTTACGGGACTAACCGCCTACGACACCCAGAAAATTAAGGCGATGAACGTCATCGGCAACGCCGGTACCGACGAAGACCGCAAGGAAGCCATCCTGGGCGCACTGAGGCTTTACCTCGACTTTATCAATCTGTTTCTGTACCTGTTGCGCTTCCTGGGCAATCGGAAATAAACCCGATTACCTGTCGCAAGAACGGTCTGGCCAGCAGTGGTCAGACCTTATTTTTTGGTGGCTAGCGCAAACGTCAACGCATCCCCGTTGAGGCAATAGCGCAGGCCGGTGGGGTCTGGGCCGTCGTTGAAAACGTGACCAAGGTGCGCATCGCAGACCGCGCAACGTACCTCGGTGCGGTTGCCATCGGGTTCGGTATAGACGGCATTGTCGACGATAGCGGCGTAGAAACTGGGCCAGCCCGTATGCGACTCAAATTTGGTCGCCGACGAAAACAGCGGATTATGGCACCCCGCGCAGTGATACGTACCGGCCCGATGCTCGGTTGTGAGGGCGCTGCTGTTGGGCCATTCGGTTTCGCCGCCCCACATCACCGCATACTGCGCCCGGCTCAGCTGGTCACGCCACGCCCGATCGGTTTTTACCACCCGCCTGCCCAGCGGCGACGTTGCGCCGGGTGGGCGCTGATGCGGTGGCCGGGGCGTAGCGCCATAATAGCCATACAGCACCAGTGCGCCGATCAGCAGCAGCGCACTTATCAGAAAAAGGCGGTTGGTCGACACTAGAAACGGGCGGTTTTAAACAACGTCAGGTACGTTGCTGGCCGCCAGTTTAGCAACAAGGCGATACGCCAATTAGCTCCCGAAACACAGGCATAAAAAAACTCAGAGACAGACCAGCGGTCCGCCCCTGAGTGACACTCTAACCCAAAAAAGAACCTACATTTTCCAGTAAATTCAATCAAACGATCTTACTTAAAAACTAAACAAACCTCACTCTCCAAACTGGTAAACTCGGCGCGGTAGTTATAACCGACTTGACCGCTCATTTTTCGTATTTATTCGTCCGGTTTATTACGCCTGAGATTACGAATAATGAGCACGATCAGAATAGTCAGACAGGCAATGATCCAGAGCCCGATAACGCCCACTATAATTTCGCTGGCCATGCGCTTAGACGTGGTAAAAATGACTTAGTAAGCTGGCGTAATGCAGTGCAATACGGTGAACAAAGGCACCATTAGAGCTCGACGAATACGCGTTGCCTAGTTGCTGCTTTACTCAATCGATTCTGTCCTTCTCACCGATGCCGTCCTCGTAGGGGCAATGGGTAGGACACATTCATTCGCAACGGTCTGGCTTCAGATAAAAGCTGGTACATAAAACGTATAGACTGATTTTGTTCGGTGGGGCCGGTAGTTTCTTCTGCATCACAAACCGGCATGATTCGATAAATACAATTAATACGCCATTATCTTTTTGGCGAGCCGGGCAAAATAATTTCTGAACGTAAAATGACGTATGTGCTAGCTTACAGCGGGCCTTTCAGGTAAAAAAAGACATATGATGCCATCCGGACGTCTCACTTTCTTAAATCCGACAACTTGAGCACCAGCCAATCACCAACTGGCTATTGGGTTAGGCATAGTCTTTGAGTATTGGCGTGGCCTGGTTTGGGCGACTGAAAACAAAAAAACCTGCCTGTATCGGGATCAACAACCGCAGTCATTGATCCCGATACAGGCAGGTTTTTCGGCGAGATCGCGTGGGCTTAGTCTTGCCCGCTATTAAGTTTTTCGAGCAACATGCGGTTGAAATTCCGCTCGGCTTTGTACAATTCCTGAAGCTGCTGAGGGGTAATTACTTTCAGGAAGCGCGACATGTACTGATCGTCCAGTTCACCCAGACTCTGCCGGGCAGCGTTGATCTCCTTCAGGTTCGATAAGGCGGCTTTGTCATCAATGACGCCCTGCTTTGTGTTTTCGCCGGTCAGTTGACGGATTTTGCGGTTCAGTTCCTTCTTCTTGCCGTTATAATCGCTGTAAACGGCCCAAAACTGGGGCGCCTGCTCGGTGGTTAGGTTCAGCCGGTTGGTAATGTAGCCAATCTTTGCCGATTCAATTTTCTGCGAGCCGTTCTGTGCCTCAGCATGGGTCAGCGAGAGGGTCGTCAGTAGTAGAATGGCTAAAAATAACTGTCTCATAGTAGCAATATAGTCATTAGACTCCCTGTTGTCATTCGACATTGTTGTCACGTCCACTGCCGACTGACAGCAGCGTCAAGATTAAGAACCGACGGTGTTTAGTTCTTCACTGATATCCTGCATATCCAACTCGCGCCGGATGGCATCGGGCTGAAGGTCGAGGTATTGAATGGTCGTCGAATCGCTGTTGATGGCCTGATTAGGTTGCATCGTCTGCACTTCGTCGGGGTTAAGCCCCTGTTCATCCAGGTAAGCGACAATCGCGGCATCGCTTACCCCGCTCAGCGACTCCTGCCCCAGGCTATGCTGCTGCTGCGGCCAGGTAATCCAGACCAACGCGGCCACCAGCCCGGCACCCGCCAATGAGGCTACCGTGCGGCCCCACGACCAGCTGATCAGCGGCGTGGTTTCCTGCGGCTTGGCCACTCGTGCCTGCACCCGGGAAGCCAGCGTATCGAAGTAACCGTCGGGAACACCGGCCTGCATCGACTCTATCGGATGCCGACGAAGCGGATGGCCCGCATCCAGTTCTTCCAATCGTATCGGTTGTTTACTGTTCATATTGCTTTGACGTTCAGCCGGTGTAGAGGTTTAACGGTTGGTTAAAAAATCCTCGATCTTTTTGACGGCCAGGTGATACGATGCTTTCAACGCGCCAACCGACGTACCTGTAATCTCCGAAATCTCCTCATACTTCATATCGTCGAAATACTTCATATTGAAAACAAGCCGTTGTTTGTCAGGCAATTTGAGCAAGGCTTTTTGCAACGCCATCTGCACTTCCTCGCCGCTTGGATCGCCGCCGCTGGTGGTGTAGTCGGAGTTGCTCTCGAGCTTCTCCATCAGTTCACCTTCCACGTCGCCAATCGGCAGAAAAAAGCGCCGCCGCTTCTTATTCAGAAAGTTGAGGCATTCGTTGGTGGCAATGCGATAAATCCATGTGTACAACTGACTGTCGCCCCGAAACTGTTCCAGACTCGCCCATACCTTCACGAACGTCTCCTGCACGAGGTCGTCGGTATCGTCGTGGTCGATCACCATCTTCCGGATATGCCAATAGATTTTCTGCTGGTACTTTTTCACCAACAGATTAAAGGCATAGTTCCGACTCGACGGATCGCGGTATTTTTCGAGTAGTTCCTGGTCAGTCATTGTTAAGAATGATGAATGATAAATGATGAACCACCGCTCTGAAAATCAGCAATAGCTGGCGCTCAGGCTTAATTCATCATTCATCATTTATCATTCATCATTATTTCCGTGCCATCGCCCGCTTGACGGCGTCAACAATATTAGCGGCTTTCAGGCCATATTTTTCCAGCAGCTGGTCGGGCGTGCCGCTTTCGCCAAAGGTATCTTTCGTTCCCACAAATTCCTGCGGGCTCGGCAGATTTTGCGTCAGCGTGTGCGCGATGCTCTCGCCCAGACCACCCAGAATGTTGTGTTCTTCCACGGATACGGCGCAACCGGTTTTTTTCACCGACGCCAGCACCGCCTCTGTATCCAACGGTTTAATCGTGTGAATATTGATCAGGTCGATCTCGATGCCTTCGGCGGCCAGTTGCTCGCCAGCCAGCACGGCCTCCCACACCAGGTTACCCGTAACGAACACCGAGCAGGCGTCGCCCTCGCTCATGTGCCAGGCTTTTCCGATCTCGAATTTCTGATCGGCCGGCGTGAACACGGGCAACACCGGACGGCCAAACCGCAGGTATACCGGCCCGTCGTATTCGGCGATGGCGATGGTAGCGGCTTTGGTCTGGTTGTAGTCGCAGGTATTGATGACCGTCATGTTGGGCAGCATCTTCATCATGCCCAGGTCTTCCAGAATCTGGTGCGTAGCGCCATCTTCGCCCAGCGTCAGGCCGGAGTGCGAGGCGCAGATTTTGACGTTCTTCTTTGAATACGCCACCGATTGCCGGATCTGGTCATACACCCGCCCCGTGGCGAAGTTGGCAAACGTGGTGGCAAACGGAATGTGCCCGCCGATGGTGAGGCCCGCCGATACGCCAATCATGTTGGCCTCAGCGATCCCGCACTGGATGAAGCGGTCGGGAAACTCCTTGATGAAATTATCGAGCTTCAGCGACCCGGCGAGGTCGGCGGTGAGGGCCACCACGTTGGGGTTGGTTTTGCCCAGCTCATAAATCCCCGCGCCGAAGCCCGACCGGGTGTCTTTTTTGTCGGTATACTCGAATTTTGTCATAGTCGTTTATGCTGGCGACGTACCCGGCAGGTACGTGTCCCGGTTAATTAATTCGCTGAAGCGAGGGTTTGCAATTTGGTTAAAAAATACCGCGCCGACGGGCAGTTAGGGTGCGCCGCCGCTCGTTCGATGGAGAACCCATTATTGACCATAGCCGTTGCAAATCCTTTCTTGTCTCTGATACCCCGCTGTGTGTACTGCACACGTTGATCATGCAAAAAAGCGGCTGGTCTTGGAATCGTTTCTGGGGCGTCGTGATAAAACGACGTACCGAACAGCACAGACAACGTACCTGAATCCGCTACAAACCAAGCTTCTAACTCTTGCACAGCCAGGCAGGCGATAATGTCATCAGCTTGATAAACCTCCGCTTTCACGGTGTCAAACGAAGCGGCATTGTCCAGGTCACGCAAGACGACAATCCATTCAGCACCCAGATCACGCAATGTTTTCACCTGGCTCTGCATCCGTTTACTGCTCACTGTGAGATTGCCCTTACCATCCATATCAATCACATCGCCGGTTTGCTGAATTTGCTTTTCGGCTAAGTATGCCTGAAAGGCAGCGGATTTCAGCACAATGCGCTCGCATCCGCCTTCCACAAGAAAGCCCACTTTCACCATGGCAAACCTCCTCCTAACGTACCTGTAAGCCACGCTTCATCGGTTGGAATATCATAGATAGCCTTTCCTTTGATCTGCTTCGCTTGCGTGGTGCCATTCACCTTGTTGACCAGAATCAACTCGTCGGTAGTCAATTTCCGAACTACTGCTTCAGAGTGCGTATTGAGCCAGATATAATGACCTTTCTCTGCGCACATCGTTCGGAAGAACTCAATGAGTGACATCAGCACCTGAGGGTGAAGCCCGTTCTCAGGTTCTTCGATACACAGAAACTGCGGTTCCTCAGACTGGTAAACAGCCGTCAGTAGGGCAATGATATTGTATGTCCCATCAGAAATCAGGTCTTTGGTAAACGGCTTTTCGACTGTCTGTTCATAGACGAGTAACGTATCCTTACTATCAAACGCACCTGAAACTACCTCGATCTTTTTGAAGCCAGGAATGAATAGTGTCAGCCACTCGTGAATTTCCTCGTTTACAATTGGATCGTTAAGAAGCCGTTTAAGGACCGCTTCCAGATTAGAAGCAGAGATTGTTAGGCGAAGATCGTCAGTAAAATTCAGCTTGATAAGGCTGTCATTACCAATAAAAAGGCGGGTAAATTTTAATAAAAAACTGTTGACTTCATCTCTAGCGACAACTGCATCAGAATCTTGGAGAAAGTCTGTTGGTATCCTCGGGTCAGTAATGAGGGAAGGATCAACGGTTACAGAATTATGTTCCAACTGAATCTCCATTCTGTAGCTTGATTCAGTTGCTTGTCTTCTTCTGATAGTGTCCAAGCCTCTTACAAAACTTAAAGCCAAATCACGACCAAAAAGACCATTAAGGTTCACAAACTCCAACGCTTCGAAAATAGTCGATTTGCCGGAGCCGTTGGGGCCGACAAAGACCGTGAACGGATTGGGCTCGATGAGCTCGATCCGTTCAATGGACTTGAAATTTTCGATGACGAGGCGTTTGATCTGCATGACTGGCAACCCCAAACCTTATAGGTTTTTAAAACCTACAAGGTTTGATTTATCAGAGGCGGATTAATAATCTTCCTGGCCGGCATAAACGGGCAGTTGGCCGAGGGCGTTGGCGAGTTGCTCGGTGCTGAGCGCCGTGCCGTGCCACTTGTAGTTACCCTGCATAAAGTCGACGCCGTAGCCCATCAGCGTGTGCATCAGGATCAGCGTGGGTACGTCGGGGTCGCTCTTGGCGTCTTTCAGAGTTTTGATGATGTCGGCCATGTCGTTGCCCTGCATCTCCACCACGTTCCAGCCAAAGGCTCTGTACTTCGCCGCCAGGTCACGGTTGTCGTTGACGCCCATCGTGGTGCCGTCGATCTGCGCCAGGTTGTAGTCGATGATGGCCGTGAGGTTGCCCAGTTTCTTGTTGGGGGCAAACTGCGCGGCTTCCCAGATTTGGCCCTCCTGCTGCTCACCGTCGCCCATCAGCACATACACGTGCTTGTCGTCTTTGTTCAGCTTTTTGGCGAACGCGGCACCGGCGGCTACCGACAAACCCTGTCCCAGTGACCCCGACGCGATCCGGATACCCGGCAGGTGTTCGGCGGTGGTGGGGTGGCCCTGCAAGCGGCTGTCGATCTTGCGGAAGGTAGCCAGTTCCGAAACAGGGAAGTAGCCCGCCCGCGCCAGCACCGAGTAAAACACCGGTGAGATGTGGCCGTTGGAGAGGAAGAACAGGTCTTCATCTTTCCCATCCATGTCGAAAATGGGGTGCCCGTCGGCCCCGCGTTTCAGACGCATTACGTCGAAATACAGCGCGACAAATAAATCGGTGCAGCCCAGCGACCCACCCGGGTGGCCTGAATTGACGGCGGTTACCATCCGCAGAATATCGCGACGTACCTGCGACGCGATGTGTTCAAGTTGTTCGATTTCCATAATCTTCAAAGTCATTTGCCTTCGGCGTCACGGGTGCGGTCCGCCAAAGGCAAATGACTACTCTAAAATTTGTTTTGCGTGGTTTTTGGTATCTACTTTCTCGATGATGTTGATGATGATGCCATTTTCGTCGATGATGAAGGTTTTCCGTACCGTACCCATGTACGTCCGACCATACATCGACTTTTCTGCCCACACGCCGTAGGCCTCCACCACCGCTTTGTCGGTGTCGGCAGCCAGGGTGAAGGGCAGGTCATATTTCTTGATGAATTTCTGGTGCGACGCTTCACTGTCAACACTCACGCCGATCACCTCGTAGCCCGCCTGTTTCAGCTCGGTGTAGTTGTCGCGGAGGCTACAGGCCTGCGCCGTACAGCCCGACGTATCATCTTTCGGGTAAAAGTAAAGCACTACCTTTTTGCCCTTGAAATCGGACAACTGCAACGGGTTGCCGTGCTGATCGTGAGTGGTAAAGTTGGGGGCAGGATCGCCGACAGAGAGAGCCATAGCGTCAAAATTTTGGCACAAACATACATTTTGAACCGGCTAAAGTTCAACGTCGTACCGCTTTTCGGTTAGGTAGGTATAGCTAGAATGCACCAGACAGCCCACCATACCCTTTGCCCGGCGCGGTTATCGCCGCCGTTTTACGGGCCGGGGCGCAGCGGGTTTGGCAATCGTGGTGACGGCTTCGGCCACATTACCCGCCCGGTCACGTACCTGGATTTTCACTTCAGTATCAGCCTCGAAAGGGGTAGCCGGGTCCAGCTTATCCGACCAGATCAGCGCCCGTTTGTAGTCATACTGCATGAGCAACCACTCCCCGTTGACAAACGCCCGGAACTTATCAATGCCCGCCAGATCGTCGCTGATCCGGGCCGTGATGCCGTTAGGTGTGGCACTCACAATCCGAATGGCGGGTGGCGTTACGTCGGTGAGCAGGCCAAACCGGCCCAGCGTGCGGGTCGTGAACTCGATGCGGTTACCCGTCCAGGTGCCGCCCACAAAATTCTGCCGACCGTTGTTGAGTGCATACACCTTCGTCCGTAGGGTATCGATACCTACCGGGTACGTTGGCGTGAACCGTACATGAATGGCGTCGTTGAGCGGAATGGTATGCTGGTTAATTTCCAGTACGTTGCCGGGCAGCGTCCGGGTGGCCAGGTAGAGCGTATCGAACAGCGATTCGACGTTGAAGCGGATGCTCACGTTACCCGCGTTGACCACGTCGGGGCGGCCGGGCAGAACCCGCTGCCGGAAGTTGAGCGGCACCCGTCCGCGTCCCACTTGCACGGAGTCTGGCAGGGTTTTGTTCAGGTCGATCAGGTACGTTGCTTTGCCATCGCGCACGTAGGCCACGGGCAGTTCGGTCACGTTGCGGCCCACATAAAGGCGGGCGTTGGGCGGCGTTCCTGGCAGGCCTTTCACCGCCAGTTTCAGCACGTTGTCGTCGGGCGTAATGGTCGCCGAGGGGATGGCTGTGGCCGACAGGGCAGCCAAGGCGGTGGTATCGACCTCGGGCGCCGGACCGGTGGGCAGGGTAGCGGGCGGCGTTTCGGGCAGAACGATAAACCGAAGCGTAGCCCCGTGTTCGTAGCTGTCGAAGAGCGTGATCGTTACCTCGTGCGGTTTACCATCAAGTAGCGGCAGGCGCCCCCGATAAGCGTTGGTGTGGTACAGACTAAGCCGGTTGCCATCGGCGATGTAGCCGCGGTGGTAGCGTTGGCCGGTTAGTTGCTCGGCCTCGTAGTTCATGTGCACGTTGATGAACCGGGTCTGCTCGTGCGGGAAGGCGTTCATGCTGTAGGCAAACACTTCCTGCCCGTCGAGCCGGATTTCGACGCAATTGAGTCCGTTGCGGTAGGGCGACCCGTTGGCTTTGTCGTAGGCGAGCAGTTCGATCCCCAGCAACCCCGACGCCGAAATAGGTTGGCTCAGGGCGTAAGAGCCGTCAGCGCGGCGCACGGGCACAAACGTCTGTCGGCCAAACTCGCCGTTGAGTCGCGAGTCGGGCGTCATCGTACGTAGGGCGATCCGCTCAAAATACGGGGGTACGTCGTCGCTCAGTTCCGAAAAACCGTAGAGTAATGGGTTGATGAGGTTGTCGTTGGGATCACGCACTTCAAAGTGCAGGTGCGGCCCACCCGATCCGCCCGTGTTACCCGACAGGGCGATCACATCGCCTTTCTTGACCGGGAACTGATTGGGTTCGGGGCGCAGGTCGATCTCGAACGTCTGTTTAGCGTATTGGGCCGAGCGCAGGTACGTTCCCAGCGTGTCATTGAGCGTCTTCAGGTGCCCGTAGTAGGTCGAGAGGCCGTTGGGGTGTTTCAGCACGAGCAGATTTCCGTAGCCGCCCGTAAACACGGCAATGCGCGACACGTACCCATCGGCGGCGGCATGCACCGGCACCCCTTCTACCCCACCCGTGCGGATGTCGAGCCCCGCGTGAAAGTGATTGCCCCGCAGGTCGCCCATGCCGCCCGACAGCGAACCGGCTTGCCCCGGATTGATCGGAAACGCCAGATAACCCGGCTGAATCAACGGACTGGAGGGCTTTTTCGATTGGGCGAATACGGCGGTGATTCCCAGCCAACTCAGCAGCAATACAGTACGAACGATCACTCGAGAAGGGTATTTTACAGACAAGAAGCACCATCAGCCGCAGTTGTAGCGTCGACGGCGTCTTTGCCCGGTTGTGCTTTATTTTCCGCCGTTGGTGGTCAACGGCTTTGATAGGCTAACGAAATAAGCCGTACCGAATGATGCAGTAGATGGCCCGGAAACCATCCTGCCAGTTGATTTTTTTACCTTCGGCGTAGGTACGTCCGTAATACGAAATACCCACTTCGTAGAACCGGATGTTCTTGATACGAGCGAGTTTGGCCGTGACTTCCGGCTCAAAACCAAACCGCTTTTCGAGCAAGGGCATCGACTGCACCATGTCGGTCCGGATCAGCTTGTAGCAGGTTTCCATGTCGGTCAGGTTCAGGTTGTTGAACGCGTTGCTCAGCATGGTCAGGATCTTGTTGCCGATCGAATGCCAGAAAAACAGAATCCGGTGGGGACGCCCGCCCATAAACCGCGAGCCATAGACCACATCGGCGACACCCGCCAGCACGGGCTTCAGCAAGATGTTGAATTCGTCGGGGTCATACTCTAAATCGGCATCCTGCACGATCAGGTAGTCGCCCGTAGCCTGCCGAATGGCGGTGTGAATAGCGCCCCCCTTGCCCTGGTTGACCTCGTGCCGAAAATAGCGCACATCGACTCCCGGATTAGCCGCCTGAAACGCCCGGATGCGCGCTTCGGTCTGATCCGTCGAGCAGTCGTTAACCACGATAATTTCTTTGGTCACCTGACCCGCCAACGCAACGTCGGCCACGCGCCGCAAAATGCCTTCGACGGTGCGCTCTTCGTTATAAGCCGGGATTAGTATGGATAGCTTCAAGCAGTGTAGTCTGGTTTATAGGCATACGCCCCGCGGTTAGTCACACAGCCAGCGTTGCTGGTGTGTAACCGACCACCTGGTGATTATTTCACGTCAAAGTTGAGCAGTTCGCGGCCTTCAAGGCTAGCCACCAGCCGGTCACCGACCTGCACCGGCCCAACACCTTTGGGCGTTCCGGTGAAAATGAGGTCACCGGTTTGCAGGGTAAAGTAGCGCGAGACAAACGCGATGAGGTAATCGATTTTGAACAGCATCAGGCTCGTATTGCCCTGCTGCCGGGTTTCGCCGTTGACATCAAGCTGAAAGTTGATGTTCTGAATATCGGCAAATTCGCTTTTCGGCACAAAGCCCGAGATGGGTGCCGAACCGTTGAACCCCTTAGCCAGGTCCCAGGGAAGCCCCTTAGCTTTGAGCTTACTCTGGATGTCGCGGGCGGTAAAATCGATTCCGAGCCCGATCTCGTCGTAGTATTTGTGCGCAAACCGTTCTTCGATGCGCTTGCCCATCTTGCTGATCCGTACGACCACTTCCAACTCGTGGTGCACATCCTGCGAAAAATCGGGGTAATAAAAAGGCTCGTTGTTCCGTAGAATGGCTGTGTCGGGCTTGGTGAAAATGACGGGGTCGTCGGGCTGTTCGTTGTTCAGTTCCCGGATGTGTTCGACGTAATTGCGGCCAACGGCAATGATCTTCATGCAGACGTTCCCCTATACGGTAAGGGCTATTAAACAAATGGACTCGCCACAAATCTAAGGGATAAACGCGGCGTAACCACGCGTAACGCATTTTGGCCAGTAAACGGTCCCAACGAATCGGCCACCAGGAGGCGGTTGAGGTTAAAATTGGGTTACAAATTTTCCCGTTGCGTGCATTGCTAAAACAAAGCGCGTCTTAAGCAAGTCCTTATGGGGCAATTAAATACGACGAACATATCCCTACACACGATGAAACGTACATTCCTGGGCTTTGTCCTGCTCACTGTCGCCTTTGCCTGCGCGAAGGTGCCGCTTACCAACCGTAAGCAGATTTTGCTAGTCCCCAACGATCAGATGCTCCAACTGAGCGCTACCGAGTACAAAAGTTTTCTGGATACGAGCCAAGTTATCAACAGCACGGCCGACGCGCAGATGGTCAATCGGGTGGGCGACCGGATCCGGCGGGCCGTTGAGTCTTACATGAACCAGAACGGCTACGCTCAGCGCCTCGAAGGGTTTAACTGGGAGTATCACCTCGTGCAGGATCGGCAGGTAAACGCCTGGTGCATGCCGGGGGGTAAAATTGTGGTGTACTCGGGCATTCTGCCCTACACGCAAAATGAGGCGGGGTTGGCCACCGTACTGGGCCACGAAGTATCCCACGCTGTAGCCGAGCATGGCAACGAACGGATGAGCGAAGGGCTGGTAGCCAATGGGCTGCTTCAAGCCGGACAGGTGGTTACGGGTATCGCAACAGCCAACAAGACCCCTCAGGTACAGGCGCTCTTCCAGCAAGCTATTGGCACGGGCGGGCCGCTTGCCTACCAGTTCTTCGGCGCACTACCACACAGCCGCCGTCAGGAATCAGAGGCCGATCATCTGGGCCTGATTTTTATGGCTATGGCTGGTTATGACCCCAATGAGGCCATCTCGTTCTGGAGCCGGATGGCCAAAGCCAGCGCCGGGCGCGCCCCTGCCGAGTTCTTCTCCGATCACCCGTCTGACGAGCGCCGGATCGCCGACCTGCAAAAGCTGCTGCCCGACGCCATGAAGTATTATAAGCGATAGGCTTATCTAGCCTGGAAAGTCTGTAAGAAAAGAAGTCCGTAGTCTGGAAAGTCAATTGGTTTGTACAGCGCAAGCAATACAACATTGACTTTCCAGACTACGGACTTCTTTTCTTACAGACTTTCCAGGCTAGATAAGCCTTACAGCGCTGCTACTACCTGCCGAACTTTCTCGGCGGCTTCTTTCAGTTCAACGGCCGACTGCACTTTCAGCCCCGACTCGTCGATGATCTTGGCACCTTCGGCCGCGTTGGTACCCTGCAACCGGACAATGATCGGTACCGGGATGTCGCCGATGGCTTTGTAGGCTTCCACAACGCCCGTAGCTACGCGGTCGCAGCGAACGATACCGCCGAAGATGTTGATCAGGATGGCCTTCACGTTCGGGTCTTTCAGGATGATCCGGAAGCCCGCTTCCACCGTCTTGGCGTTGGCGCCACCCCCTACGTCGAGGAAGTTGGCCGGCTCACCACCCGACAGTTTGATGATGTCCATGGTGGCCATCGCCAGCCCGGCGCCGTTTACCATGCAACCCACGTTCCCGTCGAGTTTCACGTAGTTGAGGTCATTGGCCGACGCTTCTACTTCGAGCGGATCTTCTTCCGTTACGTCGCGGTAGCTGGCCAGATCGGGGTGACGGTACAGGGCGTTGTCGTCGATGTTTACTTTGGCATCGACCGCCATAATTTTATTGTCTGACGTTTTAAGAACGGGGTTGATCTCGAACATCGACGCGTCGGTATCCACGTAAGCTTTATAGAGCGAGGTCACGAATTTGACCATCTCTTTGAAGGCTTCGCCGGTCATGCCCAGGCCAAACGCAATTTTGCGGGCCTGAAACGGTTGCAGGCCAACCGCCGGATCGATCCATTCTTTTACGATTTTCTCGGGTGTTTTTTCGGCTACCTCTTCAATGTCCATACCACCTTCGGTGCTGGCCATGATCACGTTGCAGGCTTTCGAACGATCGAGCAGAATGCCCAGATACATTTCTTTCGGCTCGGTTTCGCCAGGGTAGAATACGTCCTGTGCGACCAGCACTTTGTTCACTTTCTTGCCTTCGGGGCCGGTTTGGTGCGTAACCAGTACGTTGCCGATCAGGTTTTTAGCAATATCGCGCACCTCGTCGACCGATTTGGCCAGGGCTACACCGCGTTGCTCGCCGCCTTTGACTTTTCCTTTCCCGCGGCCTCCCGCGTGGATTTGCGACTTCACGACCACAAACTTCGAGTTTGTCTGAGCCATGATCTGCTTCGCCGCTTCAACGGCCTTCTCGGGCGACTCCGCCACGATGCCTTCCTGAATCCGAACGCCGTAGCGCTTCAATATTTCTTTACCCTGATATTCGTGGATGTTCATACGGACAGCAACACGCGTTAATTTTGGGCCGCAAGTTAAAACGAAAAAGAGTTTTCAGTTTGGAGTTTTCAGTTTAGAGTTGGCTGGCGCGTCAGCATTACTCGTGCGTTCGCCAACTTCAAACTGAAAACGCTAAACTGAAAACTGGAAAAATGCCCATTCTCCACGCTACGAACCTTCGCCGGGCCTACGGGCCGCTCCCCGTCCTGAACGACGTCAGTTTATCCATCGATGCGGGCGAGGTCGTCTCGATTGTGGGGGCTTCTGGAGCGGGTAAGAGTACCCTGTTGCACATCCTGGGTACGTTGGACCGCCCCGACGGTGGTTCCGTTACCCTGGCCGGGCAGGATGTTTTTTCGTTGACCGACAAACAGCTGGCCCGCTTTCGGAATGAGCAGATCGGCTTTGTGTTCCAGTTTCACAACCTGCTGCCTGAGTTTACCGCCCTCGAAAATGTGGCGATTCCGGGCTTCATTGGGGGGCGCGATGAAAAAGCCGTGCGGCAGCGGGCCGCCGAGTTGCTTAGCCGCCTGGGCCTGGCTGACCGGCAGCAGCATTTCCCCGCTCAGCTGTCGGGAGGGGAGCAGCAGCGGGTAGCCGTAGCCCGCGCACTGATCAATCAGCCGGCCGTCGTGTTTGCCGATGAGCCCAGTGGCAACCTTGACTCCCGCAACGCCGAAGAGCTTCACCAACTGTTTTTCGACTTGCGGGATACCTTCGGCCAAACCTTCATCATCGTAACGCACAACGAAACGCTGGCTATGCTGGCCGACCGGTCGATCACGTTGCGCGATGGCCACGTTGTAAAGACCGAATAAGCCCTAATTGAGTATAAATCCGCACCCCATTGAGTGTCTTTACCCAGACACCAAGCCACCTGTTATAGTATTAAATACCCGGAAAAAGCAGTTTTAATCAATTTTTAATACAACATAGCTACTTGATAAATAACCACTTACACAGTTTACTACATGAATTTATAGGCCGACGAACCATTAATTCAGAATTGTGTTTTATACTTGTATCGAAAAGAAAAGTTTTTCATAACGTTGAGTAAATCAGAAAGCCAAGGGGGAGTCTCGCTTGGCTTTTTTGTTTGTAGCCCTGTAAGGTCGTCAAAAGCCTTACAGGGTTTCCTGTTTTATCGTCTGGCACAGTTCAACCAGTACCCCATTGGCCGTTTTGGGGTGTAGGAAACAGACAAGCTTATTGTCGGCTCCCCGCTTGGGTACGTCATTCAGCAGCGTAAATCCCGCCGCTTTCAGCCGCTCCATTTCGGCCCGGATATCATCGACCTCGAAGGCCAGATGGTGAATGCCCTCCCCCCGCTTTTCCAGGTACGTGGCAATAGGGCTATCGGGCCGGGTAGCGGCCAACAATTCGATCTTGGTCTGATTGACCTGAAAAAAAGACGTCATGACGCCTTCCGACGCGACTTCCTCGGCTTTATAGGGCTGGCTGTTGAGCAGCAGGCTAAACAGGTCATTGGAAGTGGCCAGATCGCGGACGGCGATACCGATGTGTTCGACGTTGGTAAACATAGCTGTGCAGAGTTCAGAGTGTATAGGAAGCTGACCCGGTGGGCCAAATAAGCGCGGCTCGTGAACTTTGGCCTTTCAACCTGTTGTTTTGCCTGAAACGAGCTATACAAACATGGTTACGGTAACTGAACAGGCCAAGAATAAAATTGTGGAACTACGCCAGAAAGACGGCCTTAACGATAATTACGCCATCCGGGTGGCAGTGCAGGGCGGCGGTTGCTCAGGGCTGATGTATGATCTTCAGTTCGACACGGCACAGCAACCAACCGACCATGTTGTGGAAGATAAAGGGATTCGGATCTACGTTGACCGCAAAAGTCTGCTGTATCTGGCCGGCACCGAACTCGATTTTTCGGATGGGTTGAACGGCAAAGGCTTCCAGTTTAAAAACCCCAATGCGTCACGTACCTGTGGCTGCGGAGAGAGCTTTGCTGTCTGAGGCGCACCGTTTGCATCATTTCTCAGACCGAATACTCTAAAATAGGCCACCCCGACCGTGCGGTTTAGGGGTGGTTTTTTATATTTATAAGCTGCTTAAACCCCATTTGCGCTTTGGATCTGTACATGAAGCTATACATTGCCGTTGGGTCGGCCATGTTGGTGGTGATGACGTTGTTCATCATCCTCTTCGTAGCATTCTATCAGAACCGCCAGGTACGTCACCTGCTTGCGCTCAACGAACTCCGCGAAGCCAACCGGAAGGAACTCATGGAAGCCACCTTCCAGGGTCAGGAAGCGGAACGCCGCCGCCTCGCCCGCGACCTGCACGACGAGATCGGCACGATGCTCTCGGTGACTAAGCTGAGCCTCAACCAACTGGAGCGACGACTGGCCGTGTTAGCAGAGCAGCCCATCAACGGGGGCGTTGACCGCGACGAATCGGTCGATCTGGAACTGAGCACGCAGCAGGTGCAGAAAACCCGCGCCCTGCTCGACGAAACCATGAGCAATGTGCGCCGCATCAGCCGCGATCTGGTGCCGACGACGCTGGAACGCTTTGGCCTGCTGGCCGCCATCGAAGAACTCACCGAAAAAGCCAGCACGCCCGACATCACCGTGACCCTCGAATCGCCCAGCACGCTGCAACGGCTGACCACGGCGCAGGAACTGATGTTTTACCGCATTGCACAGGAATTGCTTAATAACGCGATCAAGCACGCTTCGGCCACGCTGATCGAGGTGCAGTTTGTCTGCATCGAAGATGCCGTCAGGATGTCGGTGATTGATAATGGGCAGGGTTTTGATTACGACGACGTGGTGAAAGATCAACGCAGTGGGTTAGGTTTGCGGAATATTGAGAGTCGATTGAGCGTAGTAGACGGACATGTAACGTTCGATGTGGCGCCGGGGCGTGGTTCCCGCGTCCATGTTGAAACGCGTAGTCATTAGGCAGCCTTTATCATGGCTAACATCAAATTAGCGTTGGTCGATGACCACAATTTATTCCGGCGGGGTATTGCCTCTATTCTGGGGCAGGTAGCCGATTTTGAGCTGGTGCTGGAAGCCAGTAATGGGCAGGAGTTTATCGAAAAAATACCCCGCAAGATGCCCGACGTCGTGCTGCTCGACCTGCAAATGCCGGTGCTGGATGGCACCGCCACGGCCGATTACCTGCGTGAACATTACCCGCTCATCAAGATCATCGTGCTGACGATGCACGACGAAGACCGTATGGTGCTGCACCTGCTGGAGAAAGGCGTAAGCGGCTACTTACTAAAAGACTCCGATCCCGATGAAGTGGAGAAGGCCGTTCGAAAGGTGATGGACGAAGGGGTGTACCTCAACGAGTTTGTGTCGCGGGCCATGCTGCGGAAAATGACCAACAAAACGACGGTCGTGAAGCAGTCAACGTTGTACAACAGCAAGATTTTACTCTCGGAGCGCGAAAAAGAGGTGCTGAAACTGATTTGCGAAGGCCTTTCTACGGCTGAAATCAGCGACCGCATTTTCCTGAGTCCGCGTACGGTTGAGGGGCATCGGCTGCGCATTCTCGAAAAAACCGGCACCAAAAACACGGCCGGGATGGTCGCCTACGCCTTCAAGAACGATCTGGTGTAGACGGGGTTCCTGGCCAGTAACGGCTTACTATCAACTGGTTATAGAGGCTGGCTGGGCAAAAATGGCCCAATCAGCCTGAAAACGTAGTAATTTGCCGTATGCGTTACATATCCGCTTGTATCGTGGGGCTTGGCTCGGTAGCTCTCTTAGGCTGCACCACGCCGACGACAGAGCCCGTTAGCCTGGGCCCGGATTTTATGCCTTTGGAAACGGGTCGGTTTATCGTATATGACGTGACGGAACAACGCTACTCGCTAACCGCGGCCCCCACCACCACGACTTATCAGCTTAAGGAGACCGTTGGCAACAGCTACACCGACGTGACGGGCCAAACCGCCTATCGGCTGCAACGCTACCGCCGGGCTACGGCCGCGGCCACCTGGACGCCCGACTCGCTCTGGACAGCCCGCCTCACCGACCGCGCCGCCATCCGCACCGAAAACGGCGTTGATTTCGTAAAACTGCAATTCCCGGTTCAGGAACGTGACCGCTGGAACGGCAATCAGTTCAATCAGTACGATGACGACCAGTATCAGACCCGGCAGGTACGTCAACCATACACAATTGGCAGTCAGTCGTTTGACGAAACGGTGCAGGTCGTTCAGCAGGACGATTCGACGCTGGTCTCGCGCGACAAACGGGTAGAAGTCTATGCCCGGCAGCTCGGATTGGTTTATAAGGAGCGGGCTCAGTTTCACTATTGTTCAACGGGGGCTTGCCTCGGCAAAGCACAGATCGATTTTGGCGTGCGGCAGGTGTTCAGACTGGTAGCATATGGAAAGGAATAGGTGGTTGGTTGGCTTACTGGTGCTGAGCATGTGGCTGGTGGGTGCTCGACCCATCCAGGCGCAACGGCTCGGCCAATACCTGCTCCTGTTTCGTGACAAGGCCAACACGCCCTTCACTACCGGCCAGCCCACGCAGTTTTTATCGGCCCGATCGGTAGCGCGGCGGCAACGGCAGGGCCTTCCTATTACCAGCCGCGATCTGCCCGTAACCCCGGCCTATGTGCAAGGGCTGCGGCAGGCCGGGGCGCGGGTACTCTATACCTCACGGTGGCTCAATGCGGCGCTGGTCGAAGCCAATTCGGCGCTATTGCCCACGTTGCTGGCTCTACCCTACGTACAGGGCCTGGAAACGGGACGGGTGCTCAACAATGTGAATGCCCGCCAGAACGCCAGCGTCG
Organism: Fibrella aestuarina BUZ 2; assembly: GCF_000331105.1. NCBI lineage: Bacteria > Pseudomonadati > Bacteroidota > Cytophagia > Cytophagales > Spirosomataceae > Fibrella > Fibrella aestuarina. The sequence continues at coordinate 6,198,977 of NC_020054.1, forward strand.
ATGCTCAGCAACGTACCCAGAAGTTTAGTGAAACGATACCCAGCTACGGGCAGGCCGATTTTCAGCTTCGGCAACTGGGCGTCGATCAGATGCATGCGCAGGGCTTTCGGGGCGAAGGCATGCTCGTGGGCATTCTGGATGCTGGCTTTCTGCGGGCCAATCAGGTGCCTTTTCTGCAAAACCTGTTCGCCGAACAACGCATTGTGGCTACCTATGATTTTGCCGACCGCGAAGCCGACGTTTACGACGATGACACCCACGGCCTGAATGTGTTGTCGGTGATGGCGGGTGAACTGCCCAATCAGTTTTACGGCCCGGCGTTCAAGGCTTCCTACGTACTGCTACGGACCGAGGTGGCGGCTACCGAAAACCCCGTTGAAGAGGCTTATTGGCTTTTGGGAGCCGAATATGCCGACAGCGTCGGCGTCGACGTGCTGAACTCCTCGCTAGGCTATACCACCTTCGACAACCCCGCCGACAACCACACCTATGCCGACCTGACCGGCACCCGAACCCTGGTCAGCCGGGCGGCGACCTGGGCGGGCGAAGCGGGCATTGTGGTGGTTAATTCGGCGGGTAACGAGGGTAACAGCGCCTGGCGGTACATTGGCGCTCCGGCCGATTCGCCGTCAATTTTGTCAATTGGCGCCATCGACCGAACCGAGCAATTGGCCGGTTTCAGTTCGATTGGCCCAACGCCCAACGGCCGCCTGAAGCCCGATCTGGTTGCGCTGGGCGTCGGCACCGTTCTGGGCTCACCCAATGGTACTATCGTTAGTGGGAATGGCACGTCGTTTTCGTCGCCCCTGGTGGCGGCACTGGCAACGGGTTTCTGGCAGGCCAACCCACGCCTCACAGCCGCTCAGGTACGTGAAAGCCTTCGCCTGTCGGGCTCTCAGGCTAGTTCGCCCAACCCTTTTTATGGTTACGGGATACCTTCATTTAACCGAGCCACGGCGATTGCCCGGTCTCATTACGGGGCCGATGCCCCTGCCGTGTCGGTGTACCCAAATCCCGTCAGCGGTCTCGACCCGCTCAACGTATTCTGGAGTGAAACAGACCCTGGCCAGGAAGCCACCATCCGCGTCACCGACCTGACGGGCCGGCTTGTTTACCAGGAGCGACTGCTCTCTGGCCAATCGTTCAGTGTCCCGTTTATGGAACGTGGCCTGTATCTGCTGACCATGACGACCAATACGAAGTCACGAACAGTAAAATACCTGCGCCTATAATCGAAACGTAGTGATATTTGCTTATGCGTCTATCTCCACCAACTTTACCTGAGCCTACTGTACACCCACTTTCTCCCTACAGCCAACCGGAGACAGCCACCCTGCGCTGGAGTTATCTGGCCTTTGCCCTGTCACTCGGCTTCGCCCTGTTCATCAGTTACGTACGACCGCCACTAAGCGGCTACTTCACGACCGACGAGCAGTTCATTGCCGACTCGGGTGTCTTTATGCTCTACGGAGCTACCCCCCGTTGCCTCGACTGGCCAGGCATTCCGATGGTGCTGGTTTTCTATGTACTCGCCATCGGGCAATGTGGTCTGAACCTGCTGGCCGCTGCCACGTCTGGCCCACTTACCGCCGTCGATGCGTTCGGCATCGTTGACAAAACCGTCTATACATACCTCACCGATCGCGTACCGTTGCTGGTGGCTGGACGGACCGTACAGCTTCTGCTGGTCTTCGGACTGCTCTTTTGGTGCATTCAACTTATTTACAAAAGTCAGGTAGCGCTGTTGCCCCGCGTCATGCGGTTTCCGCTGGTGGTGTTGCTATGCCTGTCGTTCGATGTGCTGGCTGGCGCTCCTGTGGTGCGGCCTGAGGGGCTTGCCTATGCGCTGTTTGCGGTAGCCAGTCTGCTGGTCTTAGTGGGCAACTTTCGGGAAGGGTCCTGGCGCTTGCCGGTGATCGTGCTGGGCGTGATGGCGCTGATGATCAGTCAACGGCTGCTGTTTGTCTTTACGTTTCCGTTTTTGCTGGGTGGCTTGCTGCTCCAAATGGGCTTTAGCCTGCGCCGGGCGGTGGGTACGTTGGCGTTGTTGCTACTCTGCACGTTGCTCGCCATGCCGTTCCTGTTTACCGACAGCTTTGTGGTGCTGAAGGCCTTTCTGGGTGGTATGCTCCAGAAGGTAAACGGAGCGCCACAACCAACTTATTTCAATTGGACGTATATACGCGATAGTGTGCTGGGTACCCCCACCGTCTGGCAGGCCGCGCTCATCGTGATCGGCAGCGTGGCCTTCTGGCGTTTTTATCCAAAGCGCGGTGTTGCGGCTCTGCTGCTGGGCAACCTGTTGTTTCTGACGGTCACCATCTTTCATGCCTCAAAGATCTACCACACCCATACGCTGCCCATTCGGTGTCTGACCCTTTTTCCGCTGCTGTATGGCCTGTATTGGCTCTACCGCGCCACGAACCGGATCTGGGTTATGTATGGACTGCTGGCCATATATGTGATGGCCAATGCCTACGAAGGCTGGGATATGGTACGGGCGTCGTTCATCAGCAACCCCATGTGGGACGTGGTAACGTACCTGAAAACCCTACCCGACTCCAAGCGGGTGCTCATTGATCCCATCTTCGATAATGTGGCCCCACGCAGCCAGAAAACTCTGGCTCGTGAGCTGAGCAACATTCAGGATATGACCCTGACCCAGGTTAAATACAAACGGCAATTGGGTGGAAAGGTAGAGGGAGACGTACCGATAGCCATGGTGGCTACGTTATCAGAAGACGAGCGGCTGGCGGTGCTGCAACGGCAGGTTCTGGCTCGCTATACTCCGGCAGGCCGGTTCCCCGATTCCTTCGTGTATACCGACTACCCCGGGTTTGTGAATTACTTTATCGACAAAGCCAGCGCCATGGCCGATTTCGATAAAGGACAGTACGACTACCTGGTTACCTACGAGGCACTGCCCAACCGGCAACCGGTACGAATCTTCTGGACCGAGGCCTATTGGCCCGCCTTTTTCCTGTATCAATCACCCGCTTTAGCGCGCCAATGACCTTTCCCTACCAACACGCTACGATCGAGCTTCGGCAAGGCGATATCACCAAACTGGCGGTGGATGCCATCGTCAATGCGGCCAATAGTAGTTTGCTGGGTGGGGGCGGCGTCGATGGGGCTATTCACCGGGCGGCGGGCCCCGAGTTGGTGCAGGAATGCCGCCTGTTGGGTGGCTGCAAAACCGGCAACGCCAAGCTCACAAAAGGCTATCGCCTGCCAGCCAGGTACGTCATTCACACGGTAGGCCCCGTCTGGAACGGGGGTCAACTGAACGAACCGGCTCTGTTGGCCAGTTGCTATGTGCGATCACTGGAGGTAGCCGTTCAGCACGGGCTAAAAACGGTTGCCTTTCCCAACATTAGCACGGGCATCTACGGTTACCCAAAAGACGAAGCCTGCCAGGTGGCGATTCGCACCGTAGCAGGCTTCCTAGAAACTAATCAAGCTATTGAGACGGTGTATTTTGTCTGCTTCGATGCGGACAATTACACCTTATATGCACAGGCATTGGCCAAGCTGTAGCCCCGTTTACTCGCCCATTGTTGAACCGCTTTTAGGGGCTTTCTCCCGCTTCCGGGCCACTTCCCCTTCGCTCGATTCAGTAGACCGGGTCTTCTGGTTCTGGGCCTTATAATTCCGGTTGGCCAGCCCTTCGTCAGTCACGTGATCAACCGTGATACCACCCGAGGGCAGCTGGTTGGGTGCCTGATTTTTATAGCTAGTCTGCCGGTTGGCGGGGCCGTAAGGCGGCCGAACCTCAACGCCCTTATCGCCTTCCCAGCGCCGGGCCGCCGCCGCCTTGTTGGGATGCTTGTAGTTATGCGTCGAGTAGGTCGGATCGTTGCGGAGTTTGGCATCGTCCTGCGCCGCCGTATCGTTGCCGCAGGCCAGCAGCCCTAGGCCAGCCAGCAGTGAGAATACCAGTTTCATAGCGTTCTGTGGTTTTGTTGTCCAAAGGTAAAACCCAGAAAACGACCACAGAGTTAATGGCTTAAATCCTACTTTTTCTGACCATTCTGCTAATAGACTCAGAATCGGATAAACGTTCGGCTTCATCCAGCGTAACCCATTGGGTATTTTTCACTTCCCTATTTTCACCAAGTAAAATTTGGTCATTAGAAAAATATTGGAAGCGGATATCATAATGTAAATGCGCCGGTATGGCATCGGCAGTGCCCTCATTGCGGGCAGGAATCGGGTGTATGTCGACGTCAAAAATCTGGGGACTGGCCAGGCGCAGGTTGGTCAGCCCAGTTTCTTCCTCAGCCTCCTGCCGGGCCACCGCCTGCACATCGGGGTTGCCGTCGGCGTGCCCACCGGGTTGAAACCATCGGTCTAGTTTGCGGTGGTGAATCAGCAGGGCTTTGGGTTCCTCAGGTACGTTGGTGGTCGATGGGTCGGGCGACAGGATCCAGGCTGAACCCGTAACGTGCCCGGTCTGCAGCGACCGCTCGAAACAAGCGGGATTGGCCTCCACGAAGGCAATTGTCTGGGCCGTCATGGCGGCTTCGTTGGCATCAGCCGGTACGTGCTGGCGCAGTAGTTGAAGGAGCGGTTGGCGGTGCATCTTTTTTTGCCCAATTTCGCACCCAAACAACGTCTAAAAACCCCTCGTATCATGAAAAAAATGATGCTCTCGGCTGTTGGTCTGTTGCTGCTGGCGCAACTCGCTACAGCTCAGGTGAAATTGCCTTCACCCAGCCCAGGTGCCACCATCATGCAAACGGTCGGCATCACCGACCTCACCGTTAAGTATTCGCGACCCAGCCTGAAAGGCCGCACGCCCTTCACCGACGCATTTGTGCCCATGGGTAAAGTGTGGCGGACGGGCGCCAACGGCGCGACAGCCTTCACCACCTCGACTGACCTGACCATTGACGGAAAAACCCTGCCGGCTGGCACTTACGCTATCATGTCGATCCCGGCGGCCGACAAGTGGACCCTTATTTTCACCAAGAACGCAGGCGTAACCGAGCAAACCTATAAGCAGGACGAAGACGCGCTGCGCGTGAGCATGACGCCAAGCAACCTGGGCGAAAAAGTGGAAACGTTCACCATCGGCATCAACAACGTGACCGACAGCACCGCCACGATGGACATCATGTGGGCCGACGTGAAAGCTTCGGCCAACCTCGGCGTTAATACCACGGCGCTGGCGATGGCTGGCATCGACAAGGCCGTTGCCGAGAAACCCGATGATGCCGGTACGCTGATGGCTGCCGCCAACTACAACCTTTCGAAAGGCCGCAAACTGGAAGAGTCGCTGATGTATGTCGACAAGGCGATTGCCCAGAAAGAAAACTACCGCAACCTGTGGGTGAAAGCGCAGTTGCTGGGTAAGATGGGCAAATACGCCGAAGCACTGCCCGTAGCGCAAAAAGCCCTGGCGATGGGCGAGACCTCGGGCGATGCCGCCTTCCCGTTCTTCAAAGACGCCATTGCCAAAGGCGTAACCGACTACCAGGCCAAAATGCCCGTGGCGATGCCCGCCAAAGGGAAAGGCAAGAAAAAGGCCTGATCTGGTCAGAATAGTGCATTCTTTTCCGCGAAAGCCCGTCCATTTTTGGCGGGCTTTTGTCGTATTCATACCATTTTTTCCGCCAACACCCCCATGACCCATTCTGTTAAAGCTGCCATTGCCAACGGCACCGGCCATTTCCAGATCGACACCATCGACGTCCACGAGCCGCAGGGCGACGAGATCCGGGTGCTGCTCAAAGCCGCTGGCCTTTGCCACACCGACTGGGATTCGCAGTCGTGGGGCAAGGCGCTGGTGATGGGCCACGAAGGGGCGGGCATCGTGCAGGCGGTGGGGCCGCTGGTGACGCGCTTCCGGGTGGGCGATGCCGTCATGCTCAACTGGGCCATTCCGTGCGGTACGTGTTTTCAGTGCCTGGAGGGCAACCAGCACATTTGCGAGGTGAACTCGCCGGTTACGAGCGGCAACCGGGCGAGCGGTGGCCACGCCGCCCCGGAACGTACCCAGTGGCACGGCCAGCCCATCGAACGCTCCTTCAGCCTGGGTACGTTGTCGGAGCAGACCGTGGTGCGCGAAGCCGCCGCCGTGAAGATCACCGTGGCTATCCCCTTCGCGTCGGCGGCCATCGTGGGGTGCGGCGTCATGACGGGCTACGGCTCGGTGGTCAACGCAGCGAAGGTGAAGCCGGGGCGCAGCGTGGTGGTGCTCGGAACGGGGGGCGTAGGCCTCAACGTCATCCAAGGGGCGCGCATCGCCGGGGCGGGGCAAATCATTGCCGTCGACGTCAACGCCAACCGCCTCGATATGGCCCGCCGCTACGGGGCAACGCATACCCTGCTGGCCGACCGCGCCGACACGGGGTTGTTGCAGGCTGCTCAGCAGGTAAAGGCCCTGACCAACGGCCGCGGCGCTGATTACGCCTTTGAGTGCACAGCGATTCCGGCGCTGGGCGCAGCGCCGCTGGCCATGATCCGTAACGCGGGCATTGCCTGCCAGGTGAGCGGTATCGAGCAGGAAATCAGCATCGACATGAATCTCTTCGAGTGGGATAAGGTCTACATCAACCCGCTCTACGGCCAATGCCGTCCCGACATCGATTTCCCGATTCTGCAACGCCTCTACGAGAAAGGCGATCTCCTGCTCGATGAACTCGTCACCCGCACCTACACGCTCGATCAGTTGGGCGATGCCTTTGCCGATATGCTCGCGGGCCGGAATGCCAAAGGCGTTATTCTGTTCAACAATGAGTAAGGACTAGCCCAAGCGCTATCCCTTTGCCTCGGCCGTCAGCGGGGCGGTTTCGGTTGTCTTTGCTTCCAGTTTTTCGAGTACCTGCCAGCACTGGTACAGGGCACGCGGAATATGGAAACAGCCCTTCCATTTGCCGCCTTTGAGGGGCAGCAACACCTCGCCCTGCCGGTTGAGGTAGCCAAACCACTCGCCATAATCAGCATCGCGGAAGCGGCTGAAGGTGTAGTCATGCACGGTGTTGAACCAGGTCAGGCAGCGCTCGTCGCCCGTAAACTGATAGCCTTTCAACAGGGCCACCAGCGTTTCGACGTGCACCCACCAGAGTTTCTGATCCCATTCCAGGTGCTGCGAGGGATAGCCTTTGCTGTCGAGGAAATAGAAAATGCCCCCATGAATCGGGTCCCAGCCGTATTCGAGGTGCCGCAGCGTCAGGTCTTTGGCTTTTTCGATTAGTTGGCGATTGTTGAGCCGTTCGCCCAGGTCCATGATAAACCACATCGCTTCGATGGCGTGGCCAGGATTGAGGTGGCGCCCTTCGAAACTATCGACGACCGCGCCGCTGGGCGACACGTTTTCCCGAATTAGCCCCAGTGACTCATCGTAGAAGACCTCCATCACTTCGTGAATGCACTCGTCGATCAAGTTGTTGACCAGCGAGGCATCCAGCAGGTGTTCCAGTTCGAGCGACAGGTTGCACAAAATCATGGGCAGGGCAAAATTCTTCAGCGGGCGGGTACCGGCCACGCTTTTATCCCAATGTCGTTTGGGGTTGTGCCGCCGGTCGAGGATGCGCTGAAAGGTGGCCTGAGCAATGTCGGCGTGGCGCGCCTCGTTGGTGGCTTTGTAGAGTTGCCCAAACCCCATTGTGGCAAAACAGTCCGAAAAAATGTTGTACGGCTGCACCAGCGGTTTGCCCGCGCGGGTGGTCGAAAAGTACCAGGTTCCGTCGGCGGCGCGGCCGTGTTTTTCCATGAAATCGGCCCCGTGGAGCGCCATGTCGAGCCATTCGGCTTTCGGGCTGAGCCGATTGTAGAGCATGGCGAAGGTCCAGACCTGCCGGCCCTGCAACCACATAAACTTGTCGGTGTCGAATACGGAGCCGTCGCGGTTCAGGCAGGTGAAAAAGCCACCCTGTTCGGTATCGACAGAATGTGTTTGCCAGAACGGAATGATGTTGGTCAGTAATTCGCGCTTATAGAGGTCGGCAAGCTGGTCAAAAACAATCATGGGAATGAAGGGAAAAGGGTGGATACGCCACTGAAAAACCAAGCGAAAGATAACGGGCTATCGCCATGAAGTATACCGTATCCACGCAATCAATACGTAAAATAAGTGTTAAAAAAGCGGGGCTGTTCGGTCAGTCCTTCGTAGTAAAAAAAGACTTCGCCGTTGAGTTGTTGGCGTCGGTTTTCGTTGATCATCGCCTGCAAAAAGCTCTCGTCGGGTTTGTAGCTTCCCACTTTGAGCAATACGCCGGGCACCAGCAGGCGCCGTTTATCGGCCGAAATCTGCTGCGTGGTGATTTTGGTCAGCTCATTGCGGTAGGCGTCGATGTTGTAGCGGTAGATCTGCGGGGAAATCAGATCAACCCAACCGTTCTGCACCCAGGTTGGCCAATCTTGCAGGTACTCGGTTTTGGCAAACGGATAAATGCTGGGGGCCATGGCAATCTGTAGCGTTGGCCGAATGGCTTTCAACTCGGTATAGAGCCGTTTGGCAAACCCATTGAGCCGGTTGGCCCGCCAGTTCACCCAGGCAACGTCTGTTTTAGGATCGGTGGGCATCGACCCGCCCGTTTCCTGCTTGTATGCCGCCAGAACAGCCGGGTTATACCCACATTCGGTGGGCAGCGCAGGCAGGCGATCGTCGCCCTGAATACCGTCGAGGTCGGGGTAGTTGGTGGCTACCTCTTTCAACAGCGACAGCATAAAATCCTGCACCTCCGGGTCGAGGGCGTTCATCCACTTGAAGCCATTTTTAACCACGACCTTGCCATCCTGCCCCAAAGCGGCCCACTGCGGCTTCATCCGCAGTATGTGCTCGCCGAAGCCATTATTTTCGGCCGCAAAGCCGTACTCCATCCAGGCGTAGACCTTGATCGAATCGGCATGCGCCGCGTCGAGCAGTTCGCGCAGTGGATCGCGGCCCTGCAGGCTTTCGTCGATTTCGATGCCGAAGGTGTTTTTCATCACCGCCGACGGGTACAGGGTCCGGCCTTTGTTCCACATGACCACGAAGATGTGGTTGATGCCGCTCTGCCGACAGGTTTTCACGGCCTGGCGGATGCCCGCCGACGTACCCAGCACCTGACTCCCTACGTTGGTGAGCCAAACGCCCCGCACATGGCGGGAAACGGGGGGGTCGGTGCGGGCAGGTTGTGCAACCGTTGTGGACCTGCACTGCCCAAACAGGGCAGGCAGGGCACACAACAGACAGAAAAGAACGCGTTTACGCATAGAGGTTGAGTAACGAATCATTGGTAGCTAGTTATACTGGCCGTGGGCGCGGGGCGTTACCAGCCCAGATTCTGCTTGAGGCCTTTGTTCTTATCCAGCTCGCCCTGTGGAATTGGCCAGAGCGCGTGCTTGTCGACGTTGACGCGGGTCTCGTTGCGGCTTTTGATCCGCTGGGCCACGCTGGCCGAATAGTCAGGGATATCGTTCAGGTCCTGCACCGATCCTTTGGCGCCAAACGTTGGCACAGCCGGTACGTTGGCCGGATTCAGCGCCGCCCCCACGATGGGGCCGTTTAGGACTTCTTTGACGATCCCCCACCGCCGAATGTCGAACAGGCGCAGGCCTTCGGTCGCAAACTCGACGGCCCGCTCCCGACGAACCAACTGCCGCAGCTTGGTCTGGTCAGACAGGGTGGTAGCCGGTTGTCCCGCCCGCCGCCGAACGGCGTTGATGGCGTCCGTCACTGACCCGTCGATCTGGTTCAGTTCGATTTTAGCCTCGGCGTAGGTCAGCAAAATTTCGGCGTACCGCATCAGAATGAACGGCGTTTTCAACTCCCAGGCATACTGGTCGGGGTCGTTGTACTTGCGCCAGACGTACCCAACGCCGCCCACGGCCCCCGTCGACCCAAACTGCCACACGCTGTTGGACGAGGTCACGAAGTCGGGGTTGCCGTTGACGACATCGTACTTCTGCGTATTCCAGTTGAAGCGGAAAATCTGGTCGCTGTGGATGTTGTAGATAAACCGCTGATTGGGGTTCTGATACGGCAGGCTGGCCGTTTTGACCATTCTGACTTCGATGGTATCGCCCGGCATGTAGAGCGTCCAGCGCAGGCGGCGGTCGCGGTTGCGGCTCGGGTTGGCCGGGTCATACAAGGGCGATTCGTCGATGCGCTTGCCGTCAGTGCATTCAAACTTGTCGACCATCGCCTGCGTCGGGAAGTTGTTGCTCTGGGCACCCAGCGTCTGGCGGGGGGTGTAGCCTACCACCTGCCACGAGGCAATGTTCGGGTTTTCGGCGGGGTACATCATCTGCCCGATCACCTCCCGGCCCGCATTGGCGGTTTGCCCGGCCAGCGTAAACAAGGCCTGATAATTGGGGTTCAGGCTGTGGTTGCCGCTTTTGATGATGGTGTTGGTGGCCTCGGCGGCCGTCGCATAGTCTTTGATGAGCATAGCCAGCCGGGCTTTGATCCCCAGCGCCATGTGTTTGCTCATCCGGCCCCGTTCGGCGGGGTTGAGTTCCAGGCCCGCATAGGCTTCGTCGAGGTCTTTGTAGAGCGCTTTGGCAATCTCCTCCTTCGGGCTTTGGGCCTGCGTTTCGTACTGATCGGGCTGGAGCGGTTGGGTGTAGTACACCACGTCGCCATACCAGGTGATCAGGTTCAGGTAGGCCCAGGCCCGCAGCGTCAGGGCTTCGCCCCGCATCCGGGCATAGGCGGTCGGGCTGCTCTGGGCCTGCCCCCGTTTCATGCCTTCGAGCAGGTCGTTGGCGCGGGCGATGAGTCGGTAGCCCTGCTGCCAGCCCGTTTCCGACATGGCGTTGCCGATCACGAATGGCCCCTGATTACCCATGGCTACCAGTGCTTCGGGATCAGTTTTGCGGGAAATGATGAGGTCAGTGGTGCCCTCAACGCGCTTCAGGTCAGGTACGTTGCCCCGGCTGTTCCAGAAGGCCGCGTTGTAGACCCCGGTCAGGCCGATTCGGATTTCGGCTTCGTTGGCGTAAAAAGTGGCGCTTGAGGGCGTATCCAGCGGCTGCCGGTTCAGGAAGTCCTGACAGCCAGAGGCCAGTATAGCCAGCGCAATAATCGATACTATCTTTTTCATGGCGATGTTCAGAATTTCAGGTTTAGACCAACGGTGTAGGTTTTGATGAGCGGGTAAAACTCAGCCGTGTTGTTGTTGATCTCCGGATCGAAGCCTTTCCAGAAGGGCGTAAGGGTAAACAGGTTCTGCGCGCTGACGTAAAAACGGGCCGAGCCAATGCCCAGCTTGGTGGTGAGGGCGTCGGGCAGGCGGACGCCCAGATTCACGTTTTTGAGGCGGAAATAGGCCGAATTTTTCACCCAGAACGACGAGTTGGTTCCGTTGACACCGATGGCGGGCAACAGGCGCGGGAACGTAGCGTTGGGGTTCTCGGGCGTCCAGTAATCTTTATGAATCGCCAGCAGCGACGGAATGAAATCCCCGGCGAAGAAAGGCCAGGCACCCGTGCCCGAGATGTAGTTTTCTTTCTTACCCACGCCCTGCCCAAACAGGTTCAGGTCGAAAATGCCGTACGACAGGTTGGCGTTGATGCTGTATTCGTAGCGGGGAAAGCTGTTGCCGATAAAGGTCCGGTCGTCGGCGTTGACTTTGCCATCACCGTTCAGGTCAGCATATTTGATATCGCCGGGCGCCGGGGTGAAAAAGTGGGTGGGGCTGGACGCAATCTCTTCTTTCGACTGAAAATAACCGATGGCCTGATACCCGTAGTACGACCGAAGCGGGTAGCCCTCGGCCGAGCGCAGCAGCCCCTCGTCGATGTAGGGCACGCCTGGCAGCTCGGTCACTTTATTTTGTACGTCAGACAACACGCCCGTTATGTCGTAGCGCAGCCCGCCGATGCGGTTGCGGTAGGTAGCCGATACCTCCCAGCCCCGGTTTTCCATTTTGCCCAGGTTAAGCAGGGCCGGGTTCAGGCCCACATAACCCGGGATTGGGCGGCGCATCAGAATGTCCGAGATCTTTCGAACGTAATAATCCGCCGTGATGCTCAGGCCTTTGAGCAATTGAAAATCAACACCTACGTCGAATTGCGTCGATTGTTCCCAGGTAGTACCCGCATTTACCGCGTCGGTCAGCGCCAGGCCCTGATTGATGGTATTGTTGAAATAATAGTCGTTGCCCGACGCATACGTACCGGCAAACGGATACAGTTCAGGTACGCCCTGATTGCCCAACGTGCCGTACGACGCCCGGATTTTGGCGAAGGAAATCACCGAGCTCAGCCCCGAGAAGAATTTTTCATTGCTGAATACCCAGCCCGCCGACGCCGACGGGAAGAAACCCCACTGCCGGTCGAGGGCCTGCGCGAACCGCGACGAGCCATCGTAGCGGCCATTTACCTCAAGCAGGTATTTGTCCTGAAACGCGTAGTTCAGACGGCCATAGAAGCCCGCCAGCGCATATTCGTTGGCCCCACCCGAGTTATCTCGGTTGGCGCCACCCAGCGAGAGGTACGGCAGCCCTTCGTTGATGAAGTCAGAGCGCGAGGCACCCAGGCTGCGGGTAACGCCCTCCTCCGTCTGAGCGCCCACGAGCAGTTTCGCTTCGTTTTTAGCATCGCGGTAGGTGTAGGTAGCCTGCGCCAGGTACGTTGTCCGGTAGTTGGTCGAGTAGCTTTCCGAAAGGGCGTTGGTACCGGGATACGGCGCCACCAGGTCGTAGGACTTATTGGCGATGTTGGGCGCATACACATTGTAGTTTTTCTGGAACCGCTTCGTGTTGGGATACCACTGCTCACGGGCCGCACTTGCCTCAATTTCCAGCGCCTTGATGGGCGTATAAATGAACGAGGCTTTACCCAAGAAACTAGGCGTAATCACCTGCAACAGACCGCTTGATTCAGCCTGGCCCAACGGGTTACGCCGGTTGGACTGCCCAGCATCCCCATACATGCCATCGCCAAACTTCGCGGGGCCGGTGGCCGGTAACCCAATGGCCTGCCGGATGATGAATTCGGGGCTGCCGCCAGCGGGTTCGGTGCGGGTCGACTGGTTGAAGAACAGCACCGACGTGAGCCGAAGCTTGTCATTAAATCGAATGTCGGGGTTCAGACGCAGGTCAAACCGATTAAAGCTGTTGTTCGGAATCAGCCCCTGCTGATTCAGGTACGACACCGAAGCAAACAGGCTGGCCTTTTCGCTGCCCGCTTCCACGGTAAGGTTGTGGTTCTGCATCAGGCCGCTGTTGGTCAGCAGCAGCTTCACCCAGTCGTTGTCGAACACCTCCAGGTTGTCGGGGGCAGTGCTTTTGTACTTATCGATGAGCGCCTGCGAAAACACAAACGCATTGGGGTTGCCGGTCTGATTGCGCTGCGCCACATTGCTCAGCTCCATGTGCTCCACGGCGCTTACCTTCTGGGGAATGTTGGTCGCTTCCTGCTTCGTCACGAAGACGTTGTAGCCCACTTTGATGCCGCCCGTGCCGCCCCGTTTGGTCTTGACGAGCACGACGCCGTTGGCCGCCCGCGAGCCGTAGACGGCGGTCGACGCGGCATCTTTCAGCACCGTAATGCTTTCAATGGCGTTGGCATCCACGTTGTCGAGGCTCGATACCACCCCATCAATCAGGATAAGCGGCGCCTGGCTGGAGAAGATCGAGCCAATACCCCGAATTCGGATGGTGGGGGAATCGGCACCGGGCTTACCCGACCCCTGAAATACGGACACCCCGGGCGCCAGGCCCTGCAACAGGTTGCTGGTCGTACCCACCTGCCGTTTCAGCAGGTCGGTCGACTTCAATTGGGTGACCGACCCGGTGAGGTTGGCTTTCTTCTGAACGCCATAACCGACCACCACCACTTCCGACAGGGTGCGGTCGTTAGGCTTCAGCGTAATCGCTAGCTCCGCGCTGTTGGCAATTACCTCGGCGTTGTCATACCCAATGCTGGAGACAATCAGGGTAGCGCCCTGATCAACAACCAGCGAAAAGTTGCCGGAGGCATCAGTGGAAGTGCCCTTGTTGGTGCCTTTCACGGCGACGTTGGCACCAACCACGCCTTCGCGGGTGTCGCCGTCAATAATTTTCCCCTTAATGGCAATCGACTGCGCCATTGCCGAGGTCCAGCCTATCGCCAGCAGGAGGAGGAATAGAAATCGTTTCATAAGAAAAGAAGGAATGGACTATTATCTGGATGATGCACAAACGTAATCTTTTTACATAAATTAATAAAACTTCTGTAAAATTTTTATTAAAGTTTATTTGGATAGCGCCGGTTTATTCAGACATTTGTTTCGCACATCCCCCTAAAACCCGTCTTTTATCATGCGTAGCTGGTTTTCACTGTGTTTGAGTCTGCTACTGACGCTGCTTGCTTGTAATCAAGTTGAGGCGCAGGCAACGGCTCGTATCCTGCTGATTCCCCTCGATGATCGCCCCCCCTGTTTGCAGTTTCCGGTGCAGATGGGCAAGATTGGCGATGTCGACGTGGTGACGCCGCCACGCGAGTTGCTCGGCCGGTTTACGGACGTAGGCAAATCCGACGAGCTTATCCGCTGGCTACGTACCCAGTCGCTGACCCAGTTCGACGCGGCCATTATCTCGGTCGATATGCTCGCCTATGGGGGGCTCGTGGGTTCGCGCATTCATGGGGTGCCCGAAAAAGAAGCGCTCGACCGCCTCGCGGTTATCCGGGAACTGCGCCGTAAAGCACCGACTCTGAAGATATATGGGTCCAGCGTGATTATGCGGCTGGCCCCAACCGCCGACGGCAAAAACGAAGCCTACCGGGAGAAGCTGGCGAAATGGGCCGAAGTCTCACCCGATCCAGTTCAGCAGGAACTGACCCGACAGCTCGAAGCGGCCATTCCCGCCGCGGCCTTAGCCGACTACAAACAGGCCCGCGTGCGTAACCTACGGGTCAATGAATACGCAGTTAAGCTGACCAACGACAAAGTATTTGACTACCTGATTGTCTCGCAGGACGACGCCAAACCGAAGGGCGTGCACATCCGGGACCGCGAGACACTGACCGCCGCCGTCCAACGGGCGAAGCTGACCGGGAGAGTAGCCATTCAGCCGGGGGCCGACGAGGTATCGATGCTGCTGCTGGCCCGGGCGGTCTCGGATCGGTATGACTACCATCCGCGCATCAAAGCCATTTACTCGTCTGAAACCGCTGCCAATACGGTAATGCCCTACGAAGACCGGCCCCTGCGACAAACTGTTAGCTTTCACCTGAACGCGGTGGGCGCGCGGGAGGTAACCGACCCGGAGCAGGCCGACATCTTGTATTATGTGTTTGCCTCGCGCTTCGACACGGGCAGCGCGCAGCAGTTTGCCAGCCAGATCATCAATAGCCCCCCGGCCAAAGGCCTCATCATTGCCGACGTAGACCCCAAAGGTGACGTGCAGGGCGGCGACATTCCGTTCACCGAAGCGCTGAAACAGACCTCTATCTTCGCTCGGGCGTATGGCTACGCCTGCTGGAACACGGCCGGTAACACCATCGGCACGGCCCTCCCCCACGGCATCCTGGCGGGCGTGTCGCGCGTGGTGGCCAAACGCAATGCCGCGGCTGTCGGGCGGATGAATCGGGCGCAGCTATGGTTCATGCTGAACCGATTACTGGATGATTACACGTATCATTCCATCATTCGCCCCAAGGCCAACAAACGGTGCCGCGCCAACCAATGGAACGCTTACCGGCTGACGCCCGAACAGACGGCGGCGGTTGAAGCCTATTGCCAGCAGGAACTGACCCCCATCGCCAGCGAGGTCGCCGCCGAGTTCTTTCCGAAAGCGAGTGGCCGCTCGTGCTCCATCAACAATCTGCGCTTCAGCCTGCCCTGGAACCGTACGTTTGAAGCCGAAATCGATTTCGACGTAACTGACCGTCCGTAACCAACCGTCCGTGACAAGACAAAACAGGCCGTTTCTGACGGCGGCTTATCCACCCCATACGTTCATCAGCCAGTTGATTGCCTAAACTTGCCCCTATGATAGCCATCGGTCTACTCCTCATCTTTCTGGTTTTCGCCACCTTGATGTTTTTGCGGAAGATGCCCGCCCTGATTGCCCTGCCCGCCATGGCCGTGCTCATCGCAATACTTGCCCGGCTCAGTGCAACCGACATCCTGAACGGCATCATTGCCAACGGCTCGGTCAAACTGGCGCCCGTCTACGTGGCGGTGTTTGCCGGGGCCATGATGGGTCGGGTATTGATTCAGGCGGGTATTGCCGAAGAAATCATCAAACGCGCCGCCGAATTTGGCGGGGAGCGCCCGCTGGTGGTGGCCTTCGGGCTAATGCTGGTCACGGCCATCCTCTTCACGACCCTGCAAGGGCTGGGCGCCATCATCACCGTTGGGTCGCTGGTGCTGCCCATCATGATGAGCCTCGGCATTCCCCGCAAGCTGGCGGGCGTGCTGTTTCTGCTGGCCTTTGCGACGGGCTTCATCTTTAACCCCATTCTCTTTACGCTTTACCGACAATTACTCCAATTGCCCGACAACCAGCCCATGCCACCGCAGGCGCTCACGTTTGCCTTCATCCTGCTGGGGTTGATGATTGTCTTCGTGATCGCCTACGCACTTATTGCCGCCAAACGCTCGGGCGAGGTCCTGCTGCTTTCGGCCGTAGCCGCCAGGGAGGTTGCCACACCCACCACGAAGCCCGCCAAGCGGAAAGCCGTGCCTGCCATTGCCCTGCTTACGCCGGTGGTGCCCCTCGTCCTGTTCATTGGCTTCAATGCGCTCGGCATCAAACTCGACTTCATCGCGGCCTTCATCATCGGATCGCTCTACGGCGTCGTCACTACCAACCTCCGCACGTCCATTCAGATGCTGGCGTCGTCGGCCATCAAAGGCATCGAAGACGGAGCTCCGGCGGCCATTCTGATGATGGGCATCGGCATGCTGCTCAACGCGCTGAACCTGCCCCCCATCAAAACCGCCCTCGAACCCTTGATTGTGGCGCTGCCGTTTGGGTCGGCGTTCTTCTACATCGCCTTCTTCGGGCTGCTGTCGCCGCTGTCGCTGTACCGGGGGCCCCTCAATATTTTTGGCATCGGGGTGGGACTGTTCACCATCATGTTCGCGACCGGCATCTTACCGGCTCTGGCCTTACTGGCGGCGATTATGTGCGTCGTGCAGGTGCAGAACATCTGCGATCCAACCAATACGCACAACGTCTGGATTGCCAATTTTGTGGGGGTGCCCGTCGAAGGGTTGACCAAAGAAACCCTCTTACCCGCCATGCTCGTGTGCATCGTGGGCCTGCTGATCGCCGTGGTCCTGTTCTTCTAACCCCGTATTGACCATAACCAGCGTATGAAAAGACAAGTCCGGGTGGGTATCGACGTCGGCGGTACGTTCACCGATGTCGTCGTGGTCGATCATGCCACGCGCGAAGTCATTTCGCAGTTGAAGGTCCCAACCACGCACCATGCCACGCAGGGTGTCGCGCTAGGCATTATCAACGCCATCAACCGCGCCCTGGCCGAGCTGTCCGTCGACCCCGACGACGTGCTGTTTATTGCGCATTCCACCACCCAGGCTACCAACGCCCTGCTCGAAGGCGACGTCGCCAAGGTCGGTATCATTGGAATGGGCAGCGGCTGGGAAGCCCTGAAGGCGAAGTCGGATACCAACGTACCTGACATCGAACTGGCGCCAAGCCGCTGGCTGCATACCGAGCATGTTTTCTGCTCGAACCGGCACCTGAACGCCGACCTTATCGACCGGCAGTTGGCGGCCTTCCGGCAGCAGGGCGTCGACGTAGTAGTGGCTTCCGAAGCCTTTGGCGTCGACCACAACGAGAACGAGGCCTTCGTGGGCGAGCGGGCGCGACAGGCAGGGATGCTCGCCACCAGCGGCCACGATGTATCGACGCTCTACGGCCTGCGCACCCGTACTCGCACCGCCGTGATCAACGGGGCCATTCTGCCCAAAATGATCCACACCGCCACCATGACCGATGCCTGTGTGAAACAGGCGGGCATCACCGCCCCGCTGATGATCATGCGCTCGGACGGAGGCGTAATGAGCGTGGAGGAAGTGCACCGCCGCCCCATCATGACCATGCTCTCCGGCCCGGCGGCGGGCATTGCGGGGGCCCTCATGCACGAGCGCGTATCCGACGGTATTTTCATCGAAGTGGGTGGCACCAGCGCCGATATTTCCGTTATCCGCGATGGACAGCCTCAAACCAAAAACGCGCGGGTTGGCGGGCATCGAACGTACCTGAACACCCTCGATGTACGTACCCTGGCTATCGCCGGCGGCAGCATGATTCGCGAAGCCGGGGGCAAACTGGTCGACGTGGGGTCGCGGTCGGCGCATATTGCGGGTCTCGCCTACGCCTGTTTCCAGCCCGCCGAGTTGTTCGAGAACGCCCGGCTGGTACACCTCCGCCCCACCGGCAAAGACGCTGACGATTACACGGCCATCGAGACCACCGACGGGCAGCGGTTTGCGCTCACACCCACCTGCGCCGCCAACCTGCTCGGTATCATTCCCGACACGGCGTTTGCCAAAGGCAATACCAACGCCGCCCGGCTGGCGTTTAAACCTCTGGCCGACAAAATCGGGATGACCGCCGACGAGACAGCCCGACTGGTGCTGGACATTTCGTGCCGGAAAGTCGCCAAACAGTTGGACGAGCTCATTGCCGAATATCACCTTGACCGCAACACCGTTGAGCTGATTGGCGGGGGCGGCGGCGCGGCTTCCCTAGTGTTGTTTACGGGTGAACTGATGGGCCTGCCTGCTCGCCTGGCCAAGAAAGCTGAGGTCATTTCGACCATCGGCGTGGCGCTGGCGATGGTGCGCGATACCATTGAACGGAACATGGTTGACCCCTCGCCCGAGGATATTCTGGCCGTTCGGCGCGAAGCCACCGAAGCGGTCATGAAAATAGGCGCGCTGCCCGAAACTATTGAAGTGCAGATCGAAGTCGACATTCGGCGGAATCTGGTGCGGGCTACGGCCTTCGGCACCACCGAGCTCCGCAAAGAAGACGCCGCCAAACGCACCACGCTTGAGGATTGCCGCGCTTCGGCGGCCCGGTCAATGCGGGCCAACGTACCTGACGTGCAGTTGTTGGGCCAGACGAGTGGCTTGTACGCGTTTGGCGTCGAAACCGAATCCAGCACCTTTTTCGGCCTCTTCCGAAAACGGCAACTGGCCGTTCGGGTGACCGACAAAACGGGCGTTGTGCGGCTGCAACGAAACCAGGCCGAGGTCTACACGACCGAAATCAGCCAGGTAACGGCCGAGCTTGAACAGGTGATTACCAACCTGACCAACTTCGGCGACGCCGGCCGCAGCCTGCCCGACATCCAAATCCTGACCGGTAACCGCATCATCAACCTGTCGGGGCTAGCCGAGTTGGAACAGGCGCTGGCGCTGGCCCAGACCGAACTCGAAAACAGACCCGGCGACGAACCCATTGTGCTGATTGCCGCCCGCAAGCAATAGCCCTATCCTGACGAATGGCTCCTTTACAAACAGACTTATTGATTGTTGGTGGCGGTGTGGGCGGATGCGCCTGCGCGTTGGCCGCCTGCGAAGCCGGCCTATCCGTTATCCTGACCGAAGACTCTGACTGGATCGGCGGGCAGTTTACCACCCAGGCCACCCCACCCGACGAACACGGCTGGATCGAACAGTTTGGTTGCACCCACACGTACCGCACCTTCCGCGAGCACGTTCGGGACTATTATCGCACCCACTACCCACTGACCGACGAAGCCCGGAGCAACCCGACGCTGAACCCCGGCAACGGCTGGGTATCGCCACTTTGCGCTGAGCCCATCGTGTTTCTGCGGGTGTTGCAGGCGATGCTCCAGCCCTACATCGACCGGCAACTTCTGACGATCCTGTATGAGCATACGCCCGTTTCGGCTCAGTATGAGGGCAATATCGTTCAATCGGTCAACCTTCAGCATACCCGAACGGGCGAAACGGTTTCCGTACAGGCCCGCTATTTCGCCGATGCGACCGAACTGGGCGATCTGCTTCCACTGACCGGTACCGAGTACGTGACGGGTGCCGAAAGCCAGGCCGACACCGGCGAACCCAGCGCCCCACCCGCCGCCCACCCCGGCAACGTGCAGGCCTTTTCGATGTGTTTTGCCATGAGCTACCACGAAGGCGAAGACTGGACCATCGAGAAGCCCGCCACCTACGCGTTCTGGCGCGAATTTATTCCGTCGCTGTCGCCCGCTTGGCCGGGACCGCTACTGCGCCTGACTGGCCTCAGCCCACGCACACTGCAACCGGTTCACTACAATTTTCAACCCAACCGCGAACCCAACCGGGCTTTTGCGGGCCTGTGGACGTATCGGCGCATTCTGGACAAAACGGTGTTTCAGCCGGGCGCCTTCGACTCGGATATTACGCTCGTCAACTACCCGCAGATCGACTACCTGCTCGGCGATTTGTGCCACGCCAGTCCCGCCGAACGTACCCAGTACATCGAGGAAGCCAAAGCGCAAAGCCTGTCGTTTTTGTATTACCTGCAAACCGAACTCGGCTTCCGAGGCCTGAAACTCCGGCCCGACGTGGTTGGCACCACCGACGGGCTGGCCAAACGACCCTATATCCGGGAATCTCGACGGATTCAGGCGGCGTTCACGATCACCGAACAGCAGTTGTCGGCGCAGCTGCGGCCGGGCGAAACCCTGGCCCAGCCCTTTGTCGATTCGGTGGGGTTAGGCTTCTACCGCATCGATCTGCACCCGAGCGTGGGCGGCGACAATTACGTGGATGTCGAAAGCCTGCCGTTTCAGATTCCGTTGGGGGCGTTGTTGCCGAAACGGGTCGAGAACCTGCTGCCGGTCTGCAAGAACATCGGCACTACGCACATCACCAACGGCTGTTATCGCCTGCACCCGATCGAGTGGAACATCGGCGAATCGGTGGGTAACCTGCTGGCTTATTGCCTCAAACGCGGCGTTTCGCCCCGGCAGGTCCGCGACATGCCCGCGCTGCTGACCGATTTCCAGTCGGTGCTGATCAGCCGGGGGGTCGAAATTAATTGGCCCGATGATCTCGTGCTGTCGGAAGGCGACCCGCACCGCCATGCTCTTTAACCTCACGGAAATGACTGGTTCTGAACTCGCTCAGCAGGTGATGCAACGCTACCAAACTACCGACGTGGCCCAACTGGCACAGCAGGCGGGCGTGGTGGTCCGGTACGAGCGCTGGCACCCGATCACGCTGGGCGAGTATCACCCCAAAACCCGCACCATCTGCATCAATCTGAACGCACCGGGGGCGCAGGCGCGCATTCTGGCGCACGAATTGGGGCATTTCTTCATCCACGAGGCTGGGCTTGTCTTGTCGCGGCGGGATGAGGAAGCGATGGCCGACGCTTTCGCCGAAACCCTGCTGAACGCCTGACGCCAACGCCCCGATCGGGCATACACTGTGACGCACGCCAATGCATTAAGGCGCAAACACCTTATCGATTACCAGTGCGTAGGCACCGAGCATTTCGGCTTTTTCGCCCAGCGGCGAGACCTGAAATTCGCAGTCGGCCAGGAGCTGAGGCAGGCTATGCAGGCTCAGGCCGCGGATAATCGGATACTTCAGGTATTCGCCCACGTCGATAAACCGGCCACCCAGAATGAGCAGTTCGGGGTTAAACACCTGAATGAGCATGGCCAGGGCTTTGCCCAGTTGTTCGCCCATCTCCGACAGCAGCTCGATCACGAGCCGGTCGCCTTGTTTAGACAGGGCGAGCAAGTCGCGATACGGCAGGTAGCGACCCGTTTTTTCGGCGTAACTTTCTTCCAGTGCCGCCCCCGACACCACCGTCGACAGGCAGCCTTTTTTGCCGCAGATGCACAGTTTATCATTGTCGAAAAACGTAACGTGCCCAAATTCACCCGCGAAGTAGGAATGACCATTGTGGATCTGCCCGTTCGAGATCAGGCCCACCGCCAGCCCCCGGCTCAGGTTGACATACACCACATTCTGTTTGTCGCGGGCCAGCCCGAATACCTGCTCGCCCATCGTCATGAAGTGCGTATCGTTGTCGATATACACCGGGTAGGGCCACAGCGTTTCCAGCCGTTCGGTCAGCGGTTCGTCGAAGTTCAGAAACGAGTAGCTAATGCCTTTGGCGTGGCTGACCCGGCCCGTTATGCCGATGCCTACGCCCAGAATCGTTTCTTCAGCAATGCCTTTATTTCGGATAAGCGTCGGCACCGTTCGGGCCACAAAATCAAAGGCTTCGTCGCGCTGGCTGATGTCGAAATTGTCCGTCTCGTAGTCGTAGATTACCTCATGGTGCAAATTGATGATACTCATTCTGAACGACTTAAGCAGCAATTCGACCCCGACGATGTAGCCCTGATCGGGGTTCAGGTTATAGACCGTTGGCCGACGACCACCCGACGATTCTTTTTTGCCCGACTCGATCAGGATATTTTTATCGACCAGTTCGTTGACAAATTTGATCGTGGTTGGCAAGCTAAGCCCGCAGAAATCCCGGATTTCGAGCACCGTTTTCCCTTTTTCTCGCAACAGGTATTGGATGATTTTTCGGGTTTGCAGGCTTTGATTATTGCCAGCGCCCAGATTCTCAAGAAAACGTCTCATTCAGTGTACCAACTAAGCCGAACGTAGTTTCGGTAGCCCAAGCAAAGATAAACTTCAGCCCTAAAAAAAGGCTATCGGTGGCCTTGGCGGGTGGCGCTGCTGCGGGCGTTGGCTCATGGTCACCAGGCCGTTTCCTGTTACCTTGCAAGCCCCACAACATATACGACCAACCCTATACGCACGATGCCGTTCCGCACCCTTCAACGCTCCGACCCGCGCTTCGAGTCCGACGGGTTGATGCAGATCACCGTTAAAACCCCCAACCTGCGCGGGCGCGGCGACATCACCCTCTGGCTACCACCGACCGAGTTGGTTGGCCATCAACCGCTCCCGCTGGTCGTGCTGCTGCACGGCGTCTATGGCAGCCATTGGTCCTGGGCGCAGCAGGGCGGGGCTCACCACACCGCGCACCGGCTCATCGGCGACGGGCAGATCAAACCCGTTGCGCTGGCTATGCCTTCCGATGGGCTTTGGGGTGACGGCAGCGGCTACCTGCCCCACAACACCTACCAGTTTGACCGCTGGATTCTGGACGATGTACCCAACGCCGTTGCCGAAGCCGCCACCGCCCGTGGGTACGTTGTCGATACGAGTGTGCTCTTCCTGGCGGGGCTGTCGATGGGCGGCTATGGCGCGTTGCGGCTGGGCATGGCCCATCCCGACCGTTTCCGGGCCGTGAGCGGGCTTTCGTCCATCACCGATTTGCCCCAACTGGCGCAGTTTGTCGAGGAAGAACTGGCGCAATACGCCCAAACCGACCCGACCGAGCAGAGCGTGCTGGCCCTGGCGCTGAAAAACCGGGCAAGCCTCTGCCCTATCCGTTTCGATTGCGGCGTCGATGATCCACTTATCCAGCCCAACCGCGACCTACATAAGGGCCTGCTGGCGGCAGACATTGACCACCTGTATGAGGAATTTCCCGGCGGACACGAATGGCCCTACTGGGAAAAACACGTGGCGGATACACTGCTCTTTTTCGAAAAAATCAACCAGCAATAAGCGGATTTTCACCAACAATCAATTGGCCCGATCTACACGTAAAAGCTAGTTTTATGTAGTCTATATTTTTCTGTTATCCTTCCCTAATTAGTAAGACGAGAGAACAGAAAAAAGCGTCAAATGGGCAAATTCGTTAGGTACGATAAACTAGCAATCAATCGACCTATTTCTTACTGACCGGCGAGCATTTACCTGTGGATAAATGTAGTTAGTCAACGGTACATCACCCTACCTGATTAGTCCTGACGTTTATGGTGTTCATCTAAAAAACACCGACATGAATCCGAACAAAGCGTTGTGGGAAAAAGGCGATTTTACCCGAATTGCCGAGACTATGCGGGAAAGTGGCGAAGCGCTGGTTGGCAAACTGGGTATCACAAAAGACTTCACTATTCTTGATCTGGGCTGCGGCGACGGCACCACGGCCATCCCCGCCGCCCAACTTGGCGCAACCGTCCTGGGCGTCGATATCGCCCGGAACCTCGTTGATGCCGGTAACAGGCGGGCCGAAGCAGCCGGCCTCGCCAACTGTCGGTTTCAGGAAGGCGACGCCATCGACCTGAGCGGCCTCAACGATCAATCATCCGATCTGGTTATCAGCATCTTTGGTGCCATGTTTGCCCCAGACCCGTTTGCTGTGGCGCGGGAGATGGTCCGCGTGACCCGCCCGGGTGGGCGCATTGTTATGGGGAACTGGATCCCGGGTGACCCCACGGTGGTTGCACAGACCCTAAAGATTAGCTTTGCTTATACGCCTCCCCCGCCCGAGGGGTTTATCAGTCCCATGTTGTGGGGGTCGGAAGAACACGTTGTCGAGCGCTTCGGGGCGGCGGGTATAGCCCGTGAACAGATCACCTTCGAGCGGGATACTTTTACGTTTAATGCCCCGTATCCGCCAGCTGAATTCGTAAACGTTTTCAAAAAATTTTACGGCCCTACCATGAATGCCTTCGAGGCGGCGGAGAAAAATGGCAGAGCCGCAGAATTGCAGCATGAACTGACCGTTTTATTCAACAGTCTCAATAAAAGTAATGAGTATGATACGACATGCCTGTCTGCTACGTACCTGCGCGTAACTATCAATCGATAAACAAGTTGATTATTCTGGCAGTCTATAGTTCGAGTTATGAATAGCCGCGTTTTTTTCTAATCGTTTGGCGGCTAAAATATCAATGCATGGTCAACATCGCTGGGTTCCACAATTGGGATGCATTGGGTACGTAGTCAGGTCACCTCCTGTTGTTTTGGCGTACCTTTGCCACGTACCTGACGCCACGCGCATGACGACCAACACGATCTATACTTTATTAATCGACGCGGCCACGGAGCAGATTCAGGGCGACTGGACGATCTGCCGCCTCACGGTCCATTTTCTGAGCGACCCCGCCAACCATGCCACCGACATCGAGTTTGCCGGCACGTACCTGGACCCAACCGGCGAAGACCACCCACTTACGACCGACTTTGCCGACGAAGTGACGGAGGCCATGCAGCAGCTTTATCAAAACCGGAAACGCGACGGCCATCCCCGCGCCAACGTGCTTCAGGTCGACTTTTCGCCATCGGGCCAATTCACCACGGCCTACTCTTGGGATCAGGAAATGCAGGACGAAGACGAGCATTTCAGCAACGGCGGCACCGCCAAAGAATGGGAGGCTATCCGCGCCGCCAAATACGGGAATCCTTAAACGCAAAGTGCGCCAAGGAAACGCGAAGGGCGCAACGAGTTTTTGGCAGAATAGATGTCTGTCATAAAAACTCGTTGCGCCCTTCGCGTTTCCTTGGCGCGCTTCGCCTTCAGCTACTTACGATACCGTCCCGCCGTTCCAGACCGCTTTGTGCGGCGGCAGCAAGGCCAGGGAGCCGTCGGCGTCTTCGGCCATCAGGATCATCCCCTGCGACTCCTGCCCCATCATCTTGCGGGGAGCCAGGTTGGCCAGGAACGTCACCTGCTGCCCAATCAGCTCTTCGGGCGTGAAATGCTTGGCAATCCCGCTCAGGATCTGCCGGCCGCCCATGCCATCATCTACGCGCAGCTTCAGCAGTTTATCGCTTTTTGGCACACGCTCGGCTTCGGTGATAGTGCCGATGCGGATGTCAAGTTTCACGAAGTCATCATACGTGATGGTGTCTTTCGGGGCAGGAATGGTCGTTTCAGCGGCCTGTTCGAGCGCCTCGGGCGTACCATCGGTGGGGGCGCCCGAAATCGGGGCACCGGCGTTGTCGATTGCGTTCATTGCTTTGGTTTTGTTGAGTTTATCGATCTGAAGTTGAATGAAATCGTCTTCGAGTTTGGCGAAGAGCAATTCGGCCGGGGCCAGCTGGGTGCCCTCCACCAGCAGATCGGCGCGGCCCGCGTTGGTCCAGTCGAGCTTTCGGTCGGGGCTTGCCATCAGGTTAAGCTGAGCGCGGAGCTTTTCGGCCGTAAACGGCAGGAAGGGCTCGCACAGAATCGCCAGGTTGGCCGCAATCTGCAGCGCCCGGTTCAGCACTGTGTTGGCCCGTTGCGGGTCGGTTTTGGCGACCTTCCAGGGTTCGGTTTCGGCAAAATACTTGTTGCCCAGCCGCGCCACGTCGAGCAGCAAGCCCAACGCCTCCCGAAACCGGTACTGCTCGATGGCCTGCCCGATCCGGTCGGGATACTGCGCCAGTTCGTCAAGCAATGCATGGTCCAGCGCCAGTTGGGTTTCGTCGTCAGACACCGATGTACCTGGCACCACGCCCCCGTTGAACTTGTGCGTGAGCACCACCGCCCGGTTGACGAAGTTGCCCAGAATAGCCACCAGTTCCGAATTGTTGCGGGTCTGGAAGTCTTTCCACGTAAACTCCGAATCTTTGGTTTCGGGCGCGTTGGCCGTCAATACGTACCGCAGCACATCCTGTTTGCCGGGCAGGTCGTCGAGGTATTCGTGCAGCCAGACCGCCCAGTTGCGCGACGTGCTAATCTTGTCGCCTTCGAGGTTCATAAACTCGTTGGCAGGTACGTTATCGGCCAGAATCAGGCTCCCTTCGGCCATGAGCATGGCGGGGAAAATGATGCAGTGGAAGACGATGTTATCCTTCCCGATGAAGTGCACCAGCTTGGTATTCTGATCTTTCCAGTACAGCTCCCAGTCGCGGCCCTGCTCGGCGGCCCATTCTTTGGTCATGGAAATGTAGCCGATGGGGGCGTCGAACCACACGTACAGCACCTTGCCGTCGGCATCGGGTAGTGGCACCTTAATGCCCCAATCGAGGTCGCGGGTCATGGCGCGCGGGCGAAGGCCCTCTTTTAGCCACGACTGGCACTGCCCAAACACGTTCGTTTTCCACTCGGTATGGCTGTTTACGTAGGCCTCGATATCGGGCTGCATCCGATCGAGGGGCAGGTTCCAGTTTTTGGTTTGCCGTTTTACGGGTTTCGAGCCGGAAAGCGTCGAGTGGGGCTCAATCAGTTCGTTCGGGCTGAGGGCCGTACCGCAGCGTTCGCACTGATCGCCGTAGGCATTGGGGTTGGCGCAGACGGGGCACGTACCCACGATGTAGCGGTCGGCCAGAAACTGGTTGGCCACTTCGTCGAAATACTGCTCGGTTACTTCCTCGTCGAAATAGCCTTTGTCGTACAGTGTCGTGAAGAACTGCTGCGACGTTTCGTGATGAACCGGGTTTGACGTGCGCGAGTAGATATCGAACGAGATGCCAAACTGCTCAAACGAGTCTTTGATCTGCGTGTAATACTTATCGACCACCTGCTGCGGCGTCATGCCCTCTTTTTTGGCCCGGATGGTGATGGGTACGCCGTGCTCGTCGGTACCGGAGATAAACGCCACATCGCGGCCCGTGCTGCGGAGGTAGCGCACATAGATGTCGGCGGGCAGGTAGCAACCCGCCAAATGACCGATGTGGATCGGCCCGTTGGCGTAGATGAGCGCCGCCGTAACGGTAAATCGTTGTGGATTTTCGAGGGGCATATCAGACCGTTTAACATTCGCGGTGTAGCATTTGGCGCTGTTCGTAAACGAACCCGCGTTAAACACCAGCCAACAAACGTCAAACTCATTTTCGTTGGGCCGCAAAATTAGCCAATTCAGGCGCTAACTGGTTACGTCGCCCCGGCGGATTCACGCCTTTATCCTGATTCGGTAACGTACCAAGACACACCCGACGGTAAAGGCGCGTTGCTGACGTATCCATTTCGAGAAATCGGGATTGATTTTGTCAATACTACTTAAAAATACTGTCCAGACAGTATACGGCTAACTCACTCAGGTTCATACATTTGCTCAGCTACTAACCATGTAGTATACAGTCCCTTCCCTTTGCTCTACCTACTCCAATGGCACCCATCCACATCTTAGTTGCCGACGATCACCCGATTGTTGCCGATGGCCTGCGCATGCTCCTCGAATCAGTCGACGGGTTCGAGGTAGTCGGCACGGTGTATAATGGCTGGCAGGCACTGAACTTCATCACGACCAACCCGGTCGATGTGGTCCTGACCGATTACCAGATGCCCGTGTTATCGGGGTTGGCGATGGCCAGTAAAGCGCGGGAACGCGATCTGAAAACCCGCCTTATCATGCTCACCATGAACGAGGACCCGCAGTGCATCCGCGATGCGCTTGAAGTGGGCATGGCCGGGTACGTGGTGAAAAGCGCCGAAAAGCCTGAGCTCATCAAGGCGATCCGGTCGGTACACGCGGGCGAACGCTACCTCAGCAGCCGCATTCAACGGCAGCTTGCCGAATCAGACAAACCCCGCCCGACGGATGAGCCCACGACCCTCGACGAAGTGGCCGCCCTTACCAGACGGGAGCTGGAAATTCTGAAACTGATTACCGACGGCCTCACCAACATCGAAATTGGCGAACAGCTCTACATCAGCAGCACGACAGTCGAAACCCACCGCCGCAACCTGATGAAAAAGGTGGGCGTCAGCACCGCTATCGGTCTCATGCGCTGGAGCCTCCGCCACGGCCTCGTCAATGGCCTTTAACAACAGCACACTAACGCGTACCTTCATGACACTCACCCAGGTTACCTCTATCGACGAAGTTGTCAAATTCTTCTCTGCTAATCCCCACGACAGGCAACCCGCCCCCGCAGACGTCGTGGAATTAGTAGCCTCTACGAAACCCGTCGAGCCCAATAATACACTTTACTGGGACGTTTGGCGAACCGATTACGCCAACAACACAACCCGATACCCATTTATCAGTGGCCAAGCGCAACTAATGCTGAGCCGACAGATCAAGATTGGCAATGATCCGTTTTCGGCAACCCTCATTTTTCCTTTTGATCTCACCGTCACTATCGCCAAGGTAGTAATCGATCAGCAGAAGGATGAGATGACGATATGGGTGTACAAAAGCGCCCGTTACTGGCAGTACATCCGTAGCCTGGGGCGGTCTGTGGCCCGGGTCTTCGAAGATTTCCGCCCTGATAGCCTGACCATTGGCATTCAACTGTTGGCCCAAATGGATTCGCAGACGCCGAGCCACACCGAAACAGCCGCCGCGCAGCCTGACTAAACACCACTCATCTTCAGCCTGTTTAAACGATGTTATTTTCTGGTTATCAGTTGGGGATTCATTTGCTCAACTCCACCTCTGAGTCGGTTTTGCTCGACCGGGCAGCCGTCGTTAAAGGGGATGAACGGGTTGACGTCTACGAGGCTCGGCTCAATTCGGTTAAGCCTACCCGAAACAGCACCTTTACGGTTGGCGGTCCGGTCGGCAGTACGTCGACCCGCTTTCTGGTCAAGCAACCGCAATTCAACGAAGCCGGGATGCTCTCCAGCCTGCGTAATGAAGTGTACATCCTTCAGTTATTACAGGCCGCCAAGATCAAGCAAGCTGACCTGTTTGTCGGTTTCGATCGGTTTCAATACCTGCTTTTTCAGCAAAGCATTGACGGTATCACCCTCAATGCAAACGCGTTGCCACAAACGGATGTCCTGGTCAGGCTGTGCCGCCAGCTTGGGCCGCTGCTGTCTCAGGTTCACGCCATCAACCTCAAAGCCCTCGAGACACCCAAGCAGAACAGCGAGGATGCAGACAAACCGGCTCAATGGCCTAACCAGTTTGGTTACCGGAAACCGCTTTTCTTCGTATTGGCCATCCGCGACCTGAACGATCTGCTAGCCAATAACCCCAATCTGAACCAACAGGAAGTCATTCACCGGCTGACTAGGGAACGAAAAGAAGATGACCCGGAAAATGGCGAGCAGTATACCACCCTATTGAAGACTATTCAGACATGTACCTGGGAGCAGCACGCCCTGATTCATTACGACTTCAAGCTGGAGCACCTGCTGCTTAGCGATCAAAACGACATTAATGCCCTGATCGACTGGGAAATGGCCGACCTTGGTGATATTCACTGGGATCTGGCAACCGTTTGGTACGAGCTGCTGCGGCCGTTTATGATTACGAGTCGCCCGGTTGATACCGTCTTTCGAGCTAGTCTTGAACCGCTGAATCAATTGCTGGCCACTTACCAGTTTGCCGCCCCTGTCGATGTCTTCAAGCTAAGGCAGTTTCTGGGGATTGTGTTACTTCAGAAGTGTTTTTACAGCGCCCTGGGCGATGACCTCGAACTGGATCGGGGCCGCCAGTGGCTCGACCTCGCCGATACGCTACTGACCACGAAAGGATCGGCCTCACTCCCCGACCCGCTGCCCAGCCAACCAACCCACTTTACCATAAAGCTGGCTGCCCCTCCGCAAAATCGTCCTTCGCGCCACATCAACCCAAACAGCACCCGCGGGTCTTTGGGTGACGTTGATGAGCTGGTGAACACGTTGATCGAGCGACACGACGACATTTTATTGAAGGGACTACCACTACGCGAGTTTATTTACCAATGGTACAACGGGAATCTCGACCGCCCGCTCGAAACGTCGGCCAAAGCGGAGATTGCCAAGCCGCCCCGGGTTGGTAACGAAATTCTGCTCGAAGATTATTGGTGGCGGGTCGAAGGTGTTTCGAGAAGCAACAACCAAGTGATCCGGAAAAGCAGTTGCCGACGGATGGCCACGCCCGGTACGTTTGTTTACCTGAGCCATGACGCCCGCAATCTACAGACGGGGGTAGCTTCCTACGTGAAGCACATCTTCCCCAATTTTGTCGTGCGGCCCAACGACGCCCGCGACGACCGCAACGACCTGTGGGTGAATGGGTTACTGCAACTCCCGCAGGACTTCGCCAACTGGGTTCGCTTTTACTTCAATCTGAAAGGTAATTTCGACGGTATCAACCTCTTCATCGACACCCTGTCGGCCAAACTGAACGAACGGCAGATTCCCTTCCAGTTGAAGTTGCGTAACTCGCTGGCCAGCTACACCCGTTCCGACTCAGCCATCCTGTTTATTCACCGTCAGCACACCAGCGCGGCCCTCGATTCGATCACCTACACGTATCACGTGCTTAGTAAGGCCGGGTTTATTGATGACTCAGCATCGCCCAAGTTCACAAAAACGATCGGTGCGTTTGGCGGATTGTCATATGCCGAGAATCCGCCTCATGCAACCCTGAGTTTCGGCACGTGGCGCGCTCAGTTGATTGCAGAAGCCATCGGAGATGATTTTTTAGCGACGACAATACCCGCCAGCTCGATACCGTCTTTACGGAAGCAGCTCAAGGAGAAAATCACCGACACGCTTCAGCGTGAAGGCTTCAACGTCTTTGAACTGTATCGCAATCCGTTCCCCAGCGAAGGCGAGTTCAAATACCGGATTGATAAGTTTGCTGACAGGCTTGAAACTCCCGCCCTGCTGGATGTGGGCCTGGGTACGTCGATCACGTTTCTACCCCAGCAACGTTTTTTGAAAGCGGCCCGCGACGTTGGCTTTACCCTCTGCCGGGAAGCCGTCTGGTACGGCGACGCCTGTACGTGGTTCTGCTTCCAGAAAGACGAAGCGGGTGCTTACCTATTCGCAACGGCAACACGGGCAGAGCAGCTAGGCATTGCCTTGTTTCTTGCCCAATTGGCGCTACTCTGCCCCCAGGAGCGCATCTTCGTCGAATGCCTGCGGGGCTGTTTTCCCGACTACTCTGAGCCACTTAAGGAATGCATCGAAAAAATCGTAGACGCGATTCGTAACCTGCCCAGCCAGCTTGCCGTTCCCACCACGAATCAGACCGTCGATTACCTGGTATTGCGGGCGGTACTCTATGGATCGCTAGATGCTGCTGAACGTCGGAAAAGTCTCCCGCTCGCCGAAGCCCTGCTCACTAAGTACATAAACCGACGCATGCCCTTTCCCAACGGGTATGTGGTCGATGCCAACAATTTGGTGAGCAGTGAATTTAATCCCACGTTGACTCATGGGCTGGCAGCGTTAGGCTACTTTTTCCTCCTGTTCGTCGAAAATCCAGACGTAACGATCGAAGACCTTGGAAAACTGTACGACACGTCGAGTTTGCATGGTCTGATCAACTGGCGAGACGCCTGGCAGTGGAAGCCGTATGAATATTTGCTATAAGCTAGCCGATCAGGTAGTTACCGGAACCATAATCTCGACACAATTGCCGACGGGGTCAGCCGGGTAGTGATGCAGCGTGGCACCAATGTTTTCGGCCCGACTTAACACGCTGGACAACCCCTTGCCTTTTCCATTGCCCTTGAAATCATACACCTGGCCGTTATCGTGCAGCTCGATCATCGTACCCTCGTTGGTTTGGTTGGTGAACGCGATAATGACCTGCGTGGCTGTCGAGTGCTTCATCAGGTTGGTGGTGAGCTCAAGCAGGATGCAGTACAGCTCAATGTCGGTTTGCTTGTTGAACTGGGGGGTTGCGTCGGCAATGAGCTTGAACTGCATGCGTTTGTTCACGTTCAGATCGGCTACCAGATTCGACAGCGCGGCGTAGAGGCCCTTTGTCTCCAACACAGCGGGTAGCAGGTTGTGCGAGATGTTGCGCACTTCATGGTAGGCATCGCCTAGTAGTTCAAATACGCGCTGATACACCTGCTGTTCCGCCGGATGCAGAACGTCGGTATCAATGGCCTGCATCTGAAACCGAATGCCCGAGATCATGCTGCCAAGATTATCATGGAGCTCAGACGCTACTCGTCGGCGCTCCAGCGTCTGGCCGCGCGTCATAGCCGTTTTGATCTCATCGTAGGCCGCCTGCAACTGCCGGGTACGTTCTTCTACCCGCCCCTCCAGCTCCTGATTGAAGGCTGTCAGCCGGGTGTTAGCCTGCTCAATTTGCTCATTTTGCTGAGCGATTTTGCGGTTTTTCCGGCGCAAAAGCCGTTGGTTAAACACAAAATAGAGCAGAAATAGGCAAGCCGCCGCTACACCTACCATCAGGCTCGTTGTCCGGAAGCGTTCCTTGGTCAGTTCGGCTTCTTTTTTCTCGTTTTCGTAGGCGTAACGAAGCCCATCGATGCTTTTCTTCTTGAGGATTTTGTCGTTGATCAGCTTCAGCGAATCATACCGCTCGAGGTCCCTGATCGACTCACCGAGCAGGCCGTTGGCTTTTTCAGCTCTGTAGGCGGCATCGGCAATGTACGCCCCGAAAAACGGTTGGGCGGCGGGCGTCATCTGCTTGGCCAGATTGGTCAGTTCGAGCGCTTTTACGTTGTTGCCCATACCCAGGTAAGCCAGTGCCTGTTCGCTGATCGCGAAGGCCTTATTGTCAGGCGTACGTTGACCGAAGTAGGCAATCGAGCGCTCCAGGTAGTCGATACTTCGCTGCCAGTGGCTGGCTTTGCGCTCTGCTGATCCCAGGTTTGAGTAGGTCCAGGCAAGGGCCAACGAATCCTTCCGCCGGTGTGCGTCACGAATCACCTCCAAAAACAGAGAACTGGCCTTCCCATAGGCTGCCAAATTCATGTAGCAGAGCCCGATGTTGTTTTTAACTATTACATAATCGCGGGCGGTGGCGATGCGTGGGTTGCCCTGCTCAATAGCCAGCGTCTTTTTATAATGCATCATCGCCAGCCTATATTCTTCGAGCGAGAAATAACAGGTCCCTAGCTGGCTGTGGCAACGGGCGAAAAATGCCATGGGTGCCTCGGTCCGCTCGCCCGTTTTGAGGGCGTCGATACACTGGTCGATGGCCTGATAGATGTAGTTCTTGCGAAAGAGCAGTATACCCTGATACAACTGCTGCCAGGGCTGGGCGGCGGTCCAGCGGTGCGCGGCGATCAGCTGACGGGTACGTTGCAGGTACGTGTCGGCCAGCGTGTCGTTTTTTTCGAGCAGCACCAGTTCCCACAGGGTTTGCAACCGGGCTGTGTCGTTGCGGATCGACGTACCCGGC
This sequence comes from Fibrella aestuarina BUZ 2, assembly GCF_000331105.1. NCBI lineage: Bacteria > Pseudomonadati > Bacteroidota > Cytophagia > Cytophagales > Spirosomataceae > Fibrella > Fibrella aestuarina. Next base: position 6,232,745 of record NC_020054.1, read on the forward strand.
GCTGGCAATCGGGTCAGGACGGCCCGCAGGCTATCCAACCGATTTGCCGACTGCGCGACGGATGGCGCGCAGCAAACCAATACTAAGAACGCCGCCAGAGCGACTCGCATAGCAGGTACGTCGTTTTGGGTCTGAATATAGCCGAAAACGACGTACCTGCTATGCGAGTCGCTCTGGCGGCGATCTTAACCCTTGGCGTAGCATCAGGCCGATGATGGGGCTGGGTACGTTGCGGGCGGCTACCGGCTCACTTCCCGCCCTTCCGGATCAGTTCCTTTGTGTAGGTCAGCACCGAGTCCGTGTGGTTCAATACATCGTCGAGGGTGAAGCTGACGGCGTGGTCGGGCAATGTACCCCGTCCTTTCTGAAGGGGCTCGGGCACGGCGTTGCGGTACGAAACGAGCGGCGTGGTAACCTGGATACCCGACTGAGGCAGCGTCAGGTGAACGAAACTGCCGCCGTTGCCTCCTTCATACGCCCCGCCTGACTCTTCGCCGATAAACGTTCCGACCCGGTTGGCATGGGCCACGGCCAGAAACTCCGACGTCGTTGACGCGCTCGCTCCGTCCATCAGGATATACACGTTCCCTCGAAATCGGTTGGGTTTAGGCGTGAACCTAGCGCTGCTCCCTTTAAGCGTGAAGGTGCCGTCGGCTTCGCGTTCCAGTTCGTTTTTCACGTTCTTACGATTCGCTTCCGATAAATCAGAGAACTTGATAAACTCCGACTCAATATCGTTGGTGAGGCTGTGTTGCCGGGCACAATACTGGACCGCCGTATCTGCTTTCGCCAGGTACCGGAACAACTCAATCCCCTGACTGTCCCAGCCGCCGGGATTGGCGCGGAGATCAACGATCAAGTGCTGAATCCCCTTTTTAGTCAGCGTAGCCATGAGCTTGTCCATGAAGGCGTTAAACACCGTGACGGCTTCGGCACTGCTGTTTACCCCCCTTCCACCGAAACTATCGATCCGGAGGTGGGCCGTTTGAGGTACGTCGTCGGGAAAAGTGACGCGCCAGGGGTGCCGGGTTGGTTTCGTATTGTACCACGCCAGCATCTGTTTGTTGACCGCCAGCTTTTGCATCTGGCTGAAAGCGGCCGTGAAAGCCATGGCCGGTGCCTCCACGCGCACCGTATCGCCACTCAGGTTCTTGAACGTGAGGCGATACGTATCGGGTTGGTCGATAAACCAGTAATAAAACAGATTAAACAACCAGCCTTTCATCGCCTGGCTTCTGGAGGTCTGGATGAACCCATCGTCCCAGTGGTAGGGCTCCAGTATGGCCTGAATCGCGTTGATAGACTGGCCGTTGATGGTTAGTAGTTCATAGCCAGGTTTTACACGCTCATCAACCGAAAACAGCACGTAAGACTTGTTTTGGGTTGGTACCATGAAGAAAGGCAGTGTTTTCCAGGTGCGTCTGAACAGGTTGTCGAAGTCTTTGTGCGGTAGCGCATGCGTATGCGCACACCGGATACTGGCCAGAAGCCCCTCAATTTTCCCGTAAAATGCGTAGAAAGGGAGTGGGTGTTGTAGCTGACCGGCCAGGCTATCCAGCCGCGCCTGCATAACGGGCCGGGGTACGTAGCGATACAGACCGGGGTGCGTTTCCTGTAGCAGTCGGCGCAGGTAGGCCACGTCGGCCTGCATGGCAGCGGGTGTCAGGCGGCGCGTTCGGAGCGAATCGCTCTGTGGAAAAGCGATGGTGGCATGAATGCCTAAAAGCAGGGCTGTGAGGAGGCGTACCGTTTTCATAGCTGTTGGTCATTTCTGCCAAAGCAAGGCCACGTAGCCACCTCAGACTGCTCAAATCCTGATTTGATTGCTGTTTTTGCCCGATTGCTGGGCGTATTCTTTCGGCGAAAAGCCGGTTAGCTGCTTGAAGACCCGCTGGTAGGTTGCCTGCGAGTTGAAGCCGCACGCAAAGGCAATGCCCGTGAGCGTGAAATGGGCATAGGCGGGGTCGGTCAGGCGCCCTTTCACGGCCTCGACCCGATAGGCATTTACAAAGCCGTTGAAGTTGGTCGCCTGGTGTTGGTTCAGGACGGCCGAAATCAGCTTGGGGTTGAGTTGCGTATGCCGGGCCAGTTTATCGAGGGTCAGTTCGGGATCCAGATAGATCCGGTCGGTTTCCATCGCATGGGTCAGGGTAGCGGCCACCTGCGTTACCGTTTCGGCGGCCAATTCCGCCCCGCTGGTCTTGGTGAGCATTGGCTCGGTTTCTTCACGCGCCCACTGATAACCACGCAGCCCCAGCCAATAAATCAGCACGGTGATGGGTACGTAGACAAGGTGCCAGCCAAGCTGTTCAATCAGCGGGACGCGCCAGCCGGGAATCAGGTACGTTAGCATAAACAAAAGCCAGATCGCCTGCAAGCCGATGATTCCATTCATGAACTGCCGCAGCCAGTTGCGTTTCCGTTGCGTCGCTTCGGTGCCTTGCGCCGACTGCTCGAACCGAACCAGCTTCAGCCGGGTCAGAATCAGGTATGTCGTTAACGAAAGCCAGCGCGGGATGTCGGCATAGGTATCATACGCCTGCATAGCCTGTCCCCAGTCGGGGCCGTTTGCCTTCGGAATCAGGCCCGCCAGCCAGCCGATAGCGAATGTCCAGCCGATGATGGGCTTTCCCCAGTCAAGCAGCACGGCGTAGAAATGCCGCCGTTCGGGCCGGCCCAGCCGGAATGCCGGGTCCAGGACCGACTGCGTATAGAAGTAGATAAGCGGTCCCAACGGCATCACCATGATCCACGGGATCAAATCGAGCGCGGCGCCAATCCAGGGATGTACGATTGGCACGCTCATGGCGAAGCTCATCAGGGCCAGGAAAAACAGCAAGGCTCCCAGCAGCCGATTCGATACGCGACGCCCTTTCCGACTAAACCACAGCAGCCCCGCCAGGATGAACCCCTGTACTGTTCCAAGCAGCAGAATCAGGTCGAGCGGGGCGATGGTCATGGGTCTTGTCAGTGGCTGATTACCCGGATGCTGTCTTTCACGAGCAATGCTTTCTCTTTCAGCGCCGCCACCGACGCATCGAGCACGGTGATGTGGCCCATTTTACGGCCGGGGCGGGTCTGGGCTTTACCGTAGAAGAACGGCGACACACCGGGCATGGCCAGCAACGTACCCAGCCCTTCATACTGCGCCGGGCCGCTGTAGCCAGGATCGCCCAGCAGGTTCACCATCGCGGCGGGGCCGTGGGCGGTGGTGTCACCCAGGGGCAGGTTCAGAATGGCTCGCCAATGTTGCTCAAACTGCGAGGTGCGGTTGGCCCGGATGGTATGGTGACCACTGTTGTGGGGGCGCGGGGCCACTTCGTTGATAAGCACCTTACCCTGCTTATCCAGAAACAGCTCAACGGCCAGCAACCCAACAATGCCGTAGGCCTCGGCAACTTGCCGGGCAATAGCCTGCGCCTGCTCGTCGACGGCGGGTGTAATGTCAGCGGGAGAAAAAAGAAACTCGACCAGGTTCAGTTCGGGGTGAAACGCCATCTCGACCGTTGGGAAGGTACGTACCTCACCATCCGCATTTCGGGCGACGATGACGGCCAGCTCTTTCTCGAAATCGACGGCTTTTTCGAGCACGCCGGGCGCGTCGAACGCTTTGTTAGCGTCGGCAGGCGTAGCAATACGCTGTACGCCGCGCCCATCGTAGCCATCGCGACCCAGCTTATGAAAAGCGGGAAGCAGTTCAGGTACGTCCTGCGCGAGCTGGGCGACGTGGGCCCGATCGTCGGTCAGGATGAAGTCGGCCGTGGGCAGGTTGTGCGCCTGGTAGAACCGCTTTTGGGTACGTTTGTCCTGAATCTGGCGGATGACGTGCGGCTGCGGATACACGCGCTTACCTTCCCGCTCCAGAGCCTCAAGCGCGTCGACGTTCACTTTTTCAATCTCGATGGTCAGTACGTCGACCGCCTGCCCGAACTGGTACACGGTGTCGTAGTCGGTGAGTGCCCCGACGGTAAATTGGGTGCAGAGGTCTTTGCAGGGTGCCTGCGGATCGGGGTCAAGGCAGTGAATGCGCAGGTTCCAGTCGATACCCGCCTGAATAAGCATGAGGCCCAGTTGCCCCCCGCCCAGTATGCCGATGGTTTGATTCATGAATGAGGATGAGTACGTGGATGACGTGGATTTTCGGGATGAGCGCGGATTGGAGGAAAAGCGGGTATGAGAGACTAGTAGACGGCATTTTGTCATCCCGACGTCAGGAGGGATCTTGACGCATCCTTGCTTGTAAGCCAGGGTACATCAAGATCCCTCCTCGCGTCGGGATGACAAAAACAATTACAAACACTCCTCTCAAAAGCCACGCTCATCATACTGATCCACGTCATCCGTACGGTCCGCCGCAGCGGTTCCCAGCTATTTTACGTTGTCGATATTAAAATGCAGCCCCCGGTTGTCGCGGCGCGACATGGCGGCTTTAATGACTAAATAGGCCACTTCGATCATGTTACGCAGTTCGGTGATGGGCACTGAAACCTTCGACTGACGGTACAGTTCTTCGTGTTCAATGTACAGCAGTTCGAGGCGATCCATAGCCCGTTTGAGACGCCGATTGGAGCGCACAATGCCTACGTAGTTCGACATGATGGCTTCCAACTCACGCTTGATCTCCGTCACCAGCACCAGTTCTTCGGGATGGGTGGTGCCGCTATCATCCCAGGCCGGGATCTCCTGGTGAAGCTGCGTTTCCTCAAACTCCTCGACCGACTTCTCGTAGGCGCGGTGCCCGAACACGATCGCCTCCAGCAAGGAGTTAGACGCCAACCGATTGGCCCCATGCAGGCCGGTGCACGCACACTCACCCACGGCGTAGAGGTGGTGGATGTTGGTACGGCCGTACTCATCGACCCGAATGCCGCCACACATGTAGTGCTGCGCCGGCACGACGGGAATAAAATCTTTCCGCAGGTCGAGGCCGAGTTTGTCTTTGCAGTAAGCGGTGATGTTGGGGAAGTGCTCGATGAATTTCTCGTAATCGCAGTGGGTCACGTCGATGTAGACGTGCTGTGAACCCGACTTTTTCATCTCGGAGTCGATGGCGCGGGCCACAATGTCGCGCGGGGCCAGTGAGAGGCGGTCATCGTAGTTTTCCATGAACGTCTCTCCCTTTATATTTTTCAGAATACCGCCGAAACCCCGCACTGCCTCCGAAATGAGGAAGTTGGGTTTCTTGCCGGGTTCGTAAAGCGCCGTGGGGTGAAACTGGATAAACTCCATGTCCTTACAGATCCCTTTGGCGCGGTAGGTCATGGCGATACCGTCGCCAGTCGCAATAACCGGGTTGGTCGTATTCTGGTACACCTGCCCGATTCCGCCCGTGGCGACGAGCGTCGTGCGGGCCAGAAACCGCTCGACCTGCCCGGTGTTGGTGTCGAGCACAAATGCCCCAAAGCACTCGTTGTTGGAGTCGTAGCGGTGTACCGTTTCGCCCAGGTGGTGGCGCGTGATCAGGTCGACGGCGAAGTAGTGGGTAAAGATTTCGATGCTCGGGTACAGCTTGACGGTGTCGAGCAGGGCGCGTTCGATTTCGGCCCCGGTCACGTCCTTGAAGTGCAGAATCCGCTTGTCGGAGTGCCCGCCTTCTTTGGCCAGGTCGTAGTCGCCGTCGGCTTCTTTATCGAAGCGGGTGCCGTAATCGATCAGTTCCTGAATTCGTTGCGGGGCTTCGCGCACCACGATCTCCACGATCTCCGGATCGCTCAGGTAATCGCCCGCCACCATCGTGTCATGGATGTGCTTTTCGAAGGTATCGTCGGGCGACCATACGCCGGCAATCCCGCCCTGCGCGTACTTGGTGTTGGTTTCGTCGGCCTGTACTTTGGTGATCACGCCAATCCGCACGTCGCGCCCTTCCTGCTTATAGTGCCGGGCCAGTTTGGTCGCGTAGCTCAGCCCCGCAATGCCGGAGCCGATGATCAAATAATCGAATGAGTGGGGCATCAGGTTTACCGTTTAGTGCCTCAAAGATCGTTATCCGCCGGTAACTTTATAACCAGTAAGGGCTCCGTTGCGCGATATCCCCCAGATACGGCACAACGGAGCCCTTTTTGTGTGGCGTTTATTTATCGTAGACCCCTACCAGTTCCACGACAGCGTGGCCGATACCTGACGGGGCGCGATGGGGTTAATGCTGTTGTCGTCGTGTACGTTGTAGCTGAGTTGATTCAGCAGGTTGGTCACGTTGGCGCGGATAGCGTAGCGGGCCCGAACGTACCCAACCGAGGCGTTCAACTGCGTGTAGGCGGGCAGTTCGATCAGCCGGTAGGTGTCATTGGCCACGGTCACCCGCGTTGAGCGGCCCGCCTGCCGTTCGCCCACATAGAAGGCCGTGAAGCCCAGTTGCAGGCCCTGCCCGAAGCCGGGGCGTTGCAGCGTGTAGAACAGGCTCGCGTTGGCCGTGTGGTTGGGGTTGTAGCGCAGCAGGCTCCCCACGATGTAGGTGTTGCTTTGCGTGTAGCGCGTTTCGTTGTAGCTATAACCCGCCAGGAACGAGAACCCACGAATGGTCTTGCTTTTCACGTCGACTTCCACGCCCCGGCTGGTGACTTCACCCGCCAGTTCTTTAATGTTGGCGTTGGTGTTGCCGTTTTCGAGGCTCGTCTGGGCCAGGTTGCTGTTCTTGATCTGGTACACCGTGGCGTTAGCCGACAGCAGCCCGTTGAACAGGTCATTCTTGATACCGGCTTCGTACTGGTTGATGAACGAGGGCGGCAGCGCGTTGCCCGCTACATCGACGCCCGTGTTCAGGGCGAATGAGTTGGCGTAGCTCACAAACAGGGCGGTTGTCTCGCGGGGTTGGTACACCAGCCCGAAGCGGGGCGTAAAGGCGTCGTCGAAATTACTGGTTGTGGTAGCCTTGTTGTCGTTCAGCGTCGTGACGGTGCTGCCCGTTTGCTGGTAGCTCCAACGTACCCCGGCCAGTACTTTCAGTTTGTTGGTTAGCGCAATCAGGTCCTGCACATACACCCCGGCCCGGTCGATCGGGGCCTGTGTCAGCTGGCGGGCAGTCAACGTGGGGATGTCAGTACGAAGGCGGTACTTGGCCGGATTAAATACGTTGATGGTGTCGTATTTCGCCAGCGGGTTAAACGCCGTCGTGTTGGTGCGGTAGCTGTCGGCGTCGGCCCCGATCAGCAGCGTGTGTTTGATGGTGCCCGTGCTGAATTGCCCCGTCAGGTCGATTTGGCCGATATAGTATTTTTCATCGACCTGGGTACGTTGGATACCGCGCTGCCAGTCGCCGTTGGTTTTGATAAACTGGCTGCTGGCGTTGGGGCGCGTGGTGCCAAATTGGTCACTGCTGAAATCCTGCAAGCCGCCCGTGGCACGTACCTGCCATTGGTCGGTCAGGCGGTGGGTCAGCGTGGCGGTTACCCCCGTCTGGTTTACCTGGTTGTAGCCCCAGGCAGTGCCCAGAAAACGGTTCCGGGGTACGTCGGGAATGGCATAGTTGATCGCGCCGATACCGAAGTCGAGCGTCCGTTTGTCGCGGAGGTAATCAGCTTCGACCAACAGTTCGGTACGGGTACCGATTTTGGCCAGGATCGACGGGTTCAGGTAGATTCGCTCGCCGCGCACATCGTCGCGGAAGCTGCGGCTGTTTTCGTAGGTACCGTTTAGGCGTACGGCAATGTTCTGCGTCAGGCCCGTGTACACGTCGAACGAGGGCTTGTAGAACCCAAAGCTACCAACCCGCATCGCTACCTGCCCGCCCGACTCAAAGCGCGGTTTTTTGGTCACCAGGTTCAGTATACCACCGGCGGCTACGTTACCAAACAAAATGGCCGACGAGCCTTTGAGTACCTCAACCCGCTCCAGCGATGATACTTCGGGCATAACGCCGTTGTTGAACCGAACGCCGTTTTTGAAGGTATTGCTGCTGCCGAAGGCAAAGCCCCGGGCCGAGATTTCTTCCTGAAAACCGCCCGTGCTGCCCGAGATATAGACCCCGTTGGTATTGGCCAGCACATCGCTGAGGCGCAGGGTCTGCTGCCGGTCGAGCACGTCGCGCTCCACCACGGCCACACTTTGGGGCAAATCCATTGGCTTAATCGCCACTTTGCCCACCGTTACCGGCACCTGATTGGTCGATTTGTAGCCCTTCACCAGTACCTCGCCGAGTTGACGAGCCGTTTCGGTCAGCGTCAGGTCGAGTTGCGCGTTTTGCCCGGCCGTTACGGTGATGGTCTGCTCCTGCGTTTGCAAGCCCACAAACGACACCACCAGCGTGTGCTCGCCGGGGGCCAGGTGGCGCAGGTGGTAGCTCCCATCGTCGGCGGTGGTAGTGCCTTTAGCGGTGCCTTTCACCGTAATGGACACGTAAGCGGCGGGTTGGCCGTCCTGCGTGACGATGCGGCCGTGTACGCTACCACGCTGGTTATCGTCATCGTCGTTAGCCAGGATATAGGTTGGCACCGACCGGCTAATGGCGTGACAGGGATTGAGTACAGGTAATAAAAGAGAAAGGAATATGGTGGCGTTGGTACGTATCGAAATCGTCATGCGCTAATCAATACTTCTATTTAGACTTAGTATTGATAGTGCAAAGGTTGACTCTATTTAGATTCAATCAAAACAATTGAGGAAAAATTATAGAATTTGTCTAAATAGTAGAAATCATAGGCCCAGCCTGCGTCTTTATGGCTGCGTATAAACCCTATTTAACCAAAATGCGCTTAGCTACGACCCCGCCGGGATGACGAGCTGTCAGCAGATAAATGCCTACAGTTGGCGCGGGTAAGATCAGGGTTATTTCACCGGTTGGGGCCAGCTGGGCGCCAACGGCAATAGCACGCCCCTGAATATCTGTTAACTGGTAAGTGGCCCCGTCGAGGCCTTGCGGAATCAGACGCACCTCATTTCCCTGCACCGGGTTTTCCAGGACCATTAGTGCCGGTTGAGCCTCGTCGCGCTGAACAGCCACGGGCCGCCAAACCGTAGACCGCCCATCGTGGTCAAGCTGGCGTAGACGGTAGTAGCTAGTGCCACCCAGCGGCTGCGTGTCCAGCAAGCCATATTGCCGACGTACCTGACTAGTGCCACTAGCCTCTACGGCGCCAACAGGCAAAAATTCACCCAGGTCACGACTCCGTTCAACCACAAACCGGGCGGCGTTCTGCTCGCTGGCCGTTTGCCACGATAGCGACACGTAGCGGCCCTCCGGCGTAGCCCGAAAGTATGTTAGTTCAACGGGTAGCGCACCAGACAGCCCGCGGTTAGTCATCACATCCGGGCCATCAATTGCCGCGGCCCCGTTCATCCGGTACGAATAACTAGTTGGGGCCGTCCCGATGGTGATAAGCGAATTGGCATTCTGGCCCCTCACCGTCGACCCCGCCCCTACAATGACCGTCGACTGATTATTTGACAACAGCAACGTGTTATTGCCCCGAACGTCTAGCGTGGTGTTGTTGCGAACGATAATCGTTACGTTTCCACTGATCGTAATCGCGCTGGTAATGGTCAGGTCGTGCTGAATAATGATTGTACCCGAAAACGTCCCGGACGGCGCCGCGCCGCAGCTCCAGACAGCGTTGGTTGCCCAGTCACCCGCACTGGTGGTTGAGCAGACTTGTGCTTTGGCGGTAGTTAGCAGCCAGATACTGAACAGACTGATCAATAGACCTTGTTTCATGGTAGCACTGGTTATGGTGGAGCACAAGATATACTTAAGTAAAACCAATAAACACGCCACATAAAGCGATTGTTAGTTTCCGTATACATAATTAGTAGCGGGTGGCGTCATGGGCATTGCTTCGCCGGTTCCTTGTCGATGACCGTTAACTTTTGAGAGCAGGCAGCAGTTGAGAATGTATCGATTCATTCAACAACTCAGTATGACCTCGCACAACCGGATTCTCTATTGGTTTCGTAACGATCTGCGCCTGCACGACAATGAGGGCTTTGCGGCGGCCTGTATGCAGGCTCGGCAAGTACTGCCCGTTTATGTGTTCGACCCGGCAGCCTTTCGTTTGCTACCCACGCTCAACTTGAAAAAGACGGGGCTGCTACGGACCAATTTCCTGCTCGAAGCTGTCGCCGATCTGCGAAGCAGCCTCCGCGCCCGAGGCGGTGATCTGATTGTGCGGGTGGGTGATCCGGCCCGCGTGCTGGCCGATCTGGCCGAAGAGATTGAGGCCGACGCCATCTACGCCAGTAAAGAAGTGACCTCGGAAGAGACCGACGTGGAGTCGGCCCTGTCGAAGCGGTTGAAACCCCTTAACATCGACATCGAATTTTTCTGGACCAGTACGCTCTACCACGTCCGTGACCTGCCTTTCAATGTGGTCAAGCTGCCCGATGTATTCACGGCCTTCCGTCAGCAGGTCGAAAAGCACGTTCAGGTACGTTCCCTCGTCGCGACGCCCGACCGGATTAACCTCGCGGGCCATATTGAAGCGGGGTCGCTTCCTACGCCCGATACGTTTGGGTTCGACGCTGAGACGCAGGCAGTGGCGGCGAGGCCCGATAACCGCGCTGCCGTGCCGTTCAAGGGGGGTGAATCGGTAGCGCTGGCCCGGCTGAACGCGTATATCTGGGGACGCGAGCTACTCAAAACCTACAAAGAGACCCGGAATGGCCTGTTGGGCGAGGATTATTCGAGTAAGTTCTCGGCCTGGCTGGCGCACGGTTGCCTGTCGCCCCGGCAGCTTTACCACGAGATCAAACGCTACGAACAGGAGCGAGTAGCCAACGAGTCGACGTACTGGCTCATTTTTGAGTTGATCTGGCGGGATTTCTTCCGCTTTGTCGCCCTCAAATTCGGCACGCGCATCTTCAAACCATCGGGCATTCGGTACGACATCACCAAAAAGTGGGACCATGATCTGGCTCTGTTTCACCAGTGGACCGAGGGCCAGACGGGCATTCCCTTCATCGACGCCAACATGCGGGAACTGCGTCGGACGGGGTTTATGAGCAATCGGGGACGCCAGAACGTAGCCAGCTTTCTGGTCAAAGACCTCGGCATCGACTGGACCTGGGGCGCTATGTGGTTCGAGAGTCAGCTAGTCGATTACGACCCGTGTAGTAACTGGGGCAACTGGAATTACCAGGCCGGTGTCGGCAACGATCCCCGCTCGGGCAACGGCAATCAACCCCGCTATTTCAACATACTCGGTCAGGCTAGCCGCTACGACGAGCAGGGCGCCTACGTGAAGCACTGGCTCCCCGAACTCAGCAATGTACCGGCCGACAAGGTCCATCAGGTATCGACCCTCACTCCCGCCGAACAAACGGCCTACGGAGTAACACTGGGCAACCAGTACCCGCTGCCCATCGTCGACCCCGCTAAGTGGCAGGCGGAAGCACGGTGACTGTATAATGTACCATGTATGATGTACGATGCACAATGGGCTCACGCGCTACCATTGTTCATTGTGCATCATACATTGTACATTCGCCAATCCCTACCGCACCGCATTACCGTACATACCTACATGAAGCTCAGTGTCATTATTCCGGCTCTGAATGAAGAGGCAACCATTGCGCAGGTGGTTACTGATGCCATTACGTTCTCCGACAACCAATTGGTCGAGGTGATCGTCGTCGATGGAGGTAGCCGTGACCAGACGGTTGAGCAGGCTCGCCGCGCTGGCGCTACCGTGCTGACCTCGCCCCGACCGGGCCGCGCCGCCCAGATGAACCACGGTGCCGCCCATGCCACCGGTGACGTCCTTTATTTTGTGCATGCCGACGTTCGGCTCCATCCCGATTTCCTGACTGACATCCGGCAGGCTATTGCCGATGGGTTTCCGGCAGGTCGCTACCGTTTTCGCTTCGATTCGGACCACCTGCTGCTCCGGCTCAACAGTTATGCCACGCGCTTTGGTGGGGTGGCGAGCCGGGGTGGCGATCAAACGCTGTTTTTACAGCGCGATCTGTTCGATAAACTGGGCGGGTTCGATGAGCGATTCGTCATTATGGAGGATTTTGACATCATCACGCGGCTGGAACAAATGGCCCGCTTTGCCATTATTCCGAAGAATGTGGTTGTGTCGGCCCGGAAATACGAGCGAAACTCCTGGCTACGCGTGCAACTGGCTAATCTGATGGCCGTCGTGCTCTTCAGGTGCCATGTATCACCCAATCGGATTGCGAAGACGTATAAACAACTGTTACACTAGGTTACAAACTGATTCATATACTTAACTACTTATAACTAGTTCATAAATTTTAATACAGGCAACTACTTAGCATCCTTTTAATCCTGTCAGCCTATAGACAAATTTGTTGCTGACAAGCATTATCATTTCATTAATCTTCCTCAACTATGGAGCAATCGCTACGTCGATTCCTGCTGCTTGTGGTGGTGTTTGGCCTTTCGCTAGGAATGGCCATTGCACAGAACCGCGAGATCAGGGGCAAAATCACATCGGCCGAAGACAATTCACCCGTTCCTGGCGCCAGCGTTGTTGTGCTGGGTACGTCGCGCGGCACCACCGCCGACGCCGACGGTAATTTCCGCATTCAGGCCAACGCCGGCCAAACCCTTCGCATCAGCTTCATCGGCAACAAGTCACGCGACGTAGTCGTTGGTACGACCGACGTCATCAACGTTTCGCTGGCCCCCGAAGCCGGCAATCTTAACGAGGTCGTGGTTACGGCCCTGGGGATCAAACGGGAAAAACGGCAGCTAGGGTACGCCACTGCCGAAGTGAAAGGCGACGAACTGGCCGCGTCGCAGCGCGACAACTACATCAACGCCCTTCAGGGCCGTGTAGCTGGTTTGCAGGTGGCTACGTCGAGCGGCATGCCTGGTTCGTCGTCGACGGTGCTCATTCGCGGTGTCAACTCGATCAGCGGCAACAACCAGCCCCTGTACGTAATCGACGGGATGCCCATCAGCAACAACACCGCCGCCAGCAACAGCTTCGTAGCCTCGAAAAACTCGGCTACCTCGTTTGAAAACCGCACCGTCGACTTCTCGAACCGGGCGCAGGACATCAACCCGAACGACATCGAGTCGATCACGGTGCTGAAGGGTCCCGAGGCGGCCGCGCTCTATGGCGTTGATGCGGCCAACGGGGCCATCATCATCACGACCAAGAAAGGTCGGGCGGGTCAGGGCCGGATCTCGTACAGTTCGACGTTTACCTGGCAGCAGCCGGGTCCGCTGCCGCAGGTGCAGCGCGTATATGGGCAAGGGAACAACGGCCTGTCGCAAAACTCCAGCTTCGCCGCGTTTGGTCCCCGCTACACGGAAGCCGACACGCTCTACAACAACAGCGAAGGTTTCCTGCGCACGGGCCTGGGGCAGCGCCACAACCTCGCGTTCGACGGCGGTACCGACCGCTACACCTACCGATTCTCGGCGGGTTATCTGAGCAGCCAGGGGGTTATTCCGACCACCAACCTCAAGCGTTTGAACCTGACGCTGGGCGGCACGGCCAAAATCACCGACAAGCTCTCGCTCGAATCGACGATTCAGTACATCAACACCGACAACGTGAAGGTGTCGAAAGGGGCCAACAGCTTTTTGCTGGGTCTGCTATCGTGGCCGGCCAACGACGACATTCGGGAATACATCGACCCAACGACCGGTCTGCGCAAACGCGTGACGACAGCCAACACGGAGGTCGAGAACCCGTATTTCGACGTCAACAAAAACCTGCTTCGTGACCGCATCAACCGGGCGATCACCAACGTTGGTCTGAACTACACCTTCACTGACTGGCTGACCTTTACGGGCCGCGTCGGGCTGGACGTGTATTCGGGCAACTACCTCATCAAATACCACCCGCAGTCGAACCGCGCTGGCGGTGTGATCGCGGGCTCGCTCGATCAGGCCACCGACAACGGCCGGGTCTTTACGGGCCAGTATTTCCTGACGGCCAAGAAGCAATTTGGCAAGGTGAGTACGTCGTTGCGCGTGGGTCAGGCGATCTACGACAACGAATCCAACACGCTGGCAACCCGGGGCGAGAAGTTCCTGAACCCTGAGTTTACGTCGATCAACAACACCGACCCGCTCACGCAGAAATCGCTGTCGACGCTGGCCCAACGGCGGCTGATCGGTGCTTTTGCGGATGCCACCATCGGCTATGACGATTACCTGTTCCTGACCGTAACGGGCCGTAACGACTGGAGCAGCACGTTCCCGGCCGCCAACCGCTCATTCTTCTACCCCTCGGCTTCGTTGAGCTTCGTGTTCACCGATGTGCTGCCCGACGGCGGTTTCCGCAAGGCGCTGAGTTCGGGTAAATTCCGGGTGTCACTGGCGCAGGTAGGTAAAGAGGCGCCCGCTTACAGCACCAACCAGGCTTACGAAAGCCAGACCACCACGGGCGGCGGCTTCAGCTACGGCTTCACCGCACCCAACCCCTTCCTGCGCCCCGAGAAGGTCAATTCGTTTGAAACCGGTTTTGCGCTTCAATTCTTCAACGGCCGGCTGGGTCTCGACGCGGCTTACTACCGCACCACGAGCCGCGACCAGATCATCCGCGATCTGCGCATCAGCTACGGTACGGGCTTCGTCCTGAAAACCATCAACGGCGGTAGCCTCTTTAACGAAGGGGTCGAACTGTCACTGACGGCCGAGCCCATCCGCCAGCCCAACTTCTCGTGGTTCTCGACGCTGAACTTTACGAAAACCAATAGCCGTTTGCAAACCCTGCCCAACGACCTGACGGAGTTCTATAACTCAGACACCTGGGTAGCCTACAACATCCGGAATGGTGCCCGGCCGGGTGGCCCGCTGACCACGTTGACGGGTAACTCATACCTGCGTAATGATCGGGGCGACATTCTGATCAACCCAGCAACGGGTCTGCCCATCACCGAAACCGTTTGGCGCGTCGTGGGCGACCGGAACCCTCATTTCACCATGGGTTTCCTGAACACATTCCGCTACAAAAACCTGTCGCTCAACCTGCTGCTCGACATCCGCAAGGGGGGCGACGTGTTTAATGGCACCGAAGATTATCTGTACCGCAACGGATTGAGCACCAAAACGCTGGACCGCGAAACCCCGCGCGTTATTCAGGGTGTGCTGAAGGATGGGCTGGAAAACACGGCCAACCCGACGCCGAACAATATCCAAGTGATTCCCTACTACAGCAACGGCTTCTACGGCTCAGCCAACACGACCACAGCTACTCTGGCCGACGAGACCTTCATCGAGCGGAACGTAAACTGGCTGCGGGTGAAAGAAGTGACGCTGCGCTATGCCCTGCCACCTACGGTACTGGCCAACTCGCGGGTGTTCAAATCGGTGAGCGTGTTTGCCACCGGCACCGACCTGCTGCTGCTGACCAACTACACGGGTGGTGACCCCGGTGTGAACGCCAGCAACAGCGTGACGGGGGGCTCGGGTGGTTATGGCATCGACTACGGCAACATTCCGCTGCCACGCGCCTACAACGTCGGTATCAGCGTCGGATTCTAGACAAACTAGTCCTCGGTTCACGATTCACTGTATTCTGTTTACTGTCCTCTGTTAGCTGGCGCAAGCCTACTCCAGCGTTAGCCAACAGAAGACGGTGAACACCGAACCGAAGACAGCAACCCTCTTTAATTATGAAATTCAAATCATACATCGCTATCCTGTTTGTCGGGATGGCCCTGCTGTTGAGTAGTTGCGAAGACTACCTCGACATCAACCAGAACCCCAACAACCCCACGGATGTGGAAGCGGCTCTGTTGCTCGCTCCCATCCAGAACCAGTATGCGCTGGGGATTCAATTCGACGCCCGCTACATCGGCCGGTACGTGCAGAACTGGCAAAATGCGGCCCTGGTCAATGACCCCTGGGATCTGCACGGGTACGTTCCGGCCAGCGATGCTGGTGGCGAACTGTGGCGGAACGTCTACTGGCGCGGCGGGCGTAACCTGCTCAACCTGATCTCCGACGCGCAGGCGAATCAGAAATGGGATTACGCGGGCGTTGGGCTGGTATTGCAGGCCTGGGGCTGGCAGATGCTAACCGACGTCCATGGCGAAATCATCCTCGACGAAGCCTATGACCTCGATCCCAACAAGAACATCTTCAACTACAACACGCAGCCGGAGGTATATGCCAAAGTGCAGCAACTGCTGACCGACGCCATTCAGAACCTGAACCGGGCCGATGGCAACGTGTCGTCGGTGCAGCTGGCGCGGGGTGACCAGATTTACAAAGGCGACCGGATCAAGTGGAAACGCTTTGCCTACGGGCTGCTGGCGATCAACGCACACCACCTCTCGAACAAGAAAGGGACATACAACCCCGACAAGGTGATGCAGTACGTCGATAGCTCGCTGGTGAGCAACGCCGACGATGCCGTGATGAACTTCAACGGCCTCAGCACCGCCGATGCCAGCTTTTTTGGTCCCATCCGCCAGAACATGAACTCGTTTGTGCAGTCGAACTACGTGCTACGGCTGCTCGATGGCACGGTGACCACGGTAAAAGATCCGCGCCTGCCGATCATGCTCGTTCCCAGCGTCGACGGCGTGTACCGCGGCCTGAATCCGGGGCAGGGGCAGTCAACGGCGGCGTCGGCACCCGTGGCCTCGCGGACGGTGAACGTGTGGGGCCTGCCCGTCAACGTAAACCCACCCGTGGGTACGTTGGGCCGGTTCCTGTTTACCGACAAAGGGCCAATGCCACTGATGACCTACGCGCAGTTGCAGTTCATCAAAGCCGAAGCAGCCTTCATCAAGGGCGACAAGGCAACGGCGCTGGCCGCGTACAAAAAAGGCATCGACGCGCACATGAGCGCCTCGTATGTGAACGTACCTGCCGCCGACCGCACGGCCTTCCTCAACAACCCACTGGTGGTGCCAACCGTAGCCGCCAACCTGACGCTCGGCCAGATCATGTCGCAGAAATACATTGCGCAGTGGGGCTGGGGCTTCCTGGAGCAGTGGGCCGACCTGCGCCGTTATAATTACGGCGTAGGCACCGACGCTTTCCCGACGTTTGCGCTGCCTAACACCTTCTACGGCGACAACGGCGGCAAGCCGGTACAACGGCTGCGCCCGCGCTACAACTCCGAGTATGTCTGGAACATCCCGGCGCTGACCAAGATCGGCGGTTTCGATCTTGATTTCCACACCAAACCCGTGTGGTTCACTCAACCTTAATTCGTTTGATGTCCAGGGTTTACGGTTTGACGTTGGCTGTGCAAGCGCACAAACGTCAAACCGTAAACCCCAACCGTTAAACCTCTTTCTATGAAACACCTTCTGTATCTCGTCGCGTCGGTAGGGTTGCTATTGGCTTCCTGCGAGAAAAACGCGTTGTCTATTCCGGCCGATGTGGTTACCTCGGGAGCCCGGCTGAAGCTCATCAACGCCGCACCCGATCTGCCGGGTGGTATCGAACTGGCCATCAACGGCAAAAAATTCAGTGCCAACGCGCCGAGCGGTGCCACGGCTACCAGCCCCGGCTTTGCCGTCGGCCTGCCGTTCAACAGCACCTACCCCGGCACGGGCAGCAACTACGCCATCGTGTCGCCCGGTTCGGTATCGCTTAGCCTGACGTCGCCCGCCACCACGACGGTAGCCAGCGCCACGGCCATTGGCGCCACCACCGCCACCCTCGACGACAACGCATATTATTCGCTGTTTGTGGTGGGCGCCGGTGCCCAGCCCGAAACCGTCCTGCTGAAAGACGAGCTGGCCCCACTGAACCCGACGACCAGTTTTTACGTCCGGTTTGTCAACCTGATTCCGGGGACCACCACCTACGATGTGCTGCTGGCAGATGGCACGACAGTCGTTGCCCGGCAGGTAGCGTATAAAGCCGCTTCGTCGTTCATAACGGTTCCGGCCATCGGTAGCCAGTCGTTTTTACTGCGCGCTACGGGTTCGGCCACCAACATCGGCACGACCTATGCCTTCAATAGCGCCAACGATGGCCGTGTGCTTACCCTGTTTGCCCGCGGCGTAACCGGCCGGACGGGCACCGCAGCACCGGCCCTCAACGGCTACGTGAACCGGTAGCACCAGTTATACACCTACTGATCAGAACGGCCAGCCCCTCCAACGGGCTGGCCGTTTCTTGTTTGGCCCCTACCTGTAGGTGGGCGCCAAAACCTTCGGGGGGCGTTCGGCGTATAGATGAGTATGTATGCGTCGCTCCTGCTCACCACACTCCTATCCTGCACCCCACCCGACTCGACGGCCCCGCCGAAACGGTTTAGTCTGTTACCACTGCCGGTTGTTTATTATACGCCTGAAACCCGGCTGGGTTATGGCGTAGCCGCTACGGCCACCTTTCGGTTCCGGGGCGATACGGCGCGCTATGTGCGCCCCTCGCAGGTTACGCTGGGGGCGGTCTACACGCAGAATAAACAACTACTCTTTTACCTGCCCTTCCAGATCTTCTACAAAAACAATCTGTACTTCGCCAACGGCGAGTTGGGCTACTACAAATACAATTACTTTTTCTTCGGCGTGGGTCAACGCGACGTACCCAACGAACTCTACGGCGTCAATTTTCCGCGTGTTCGGGTGAATGTGTTCCGGCGTATTTCGAAGCCAGATGCCAGCAGGCCGGGGCGGGGCCTGTATGCGGGACTGCGCTACCAATACGAACACTACGCCATCACCAGCGTCACGCCCGATGGGCTCCTGGCCACAGGCAACGTACCTGGCGGCCTGGGCAGCGTGCTGTCGGGCGTGGGGACGGGCCTTTTCTTCGACTCACGCAACAACGTCTTCTACCCAAGCCAGGGTCTCGTTGCCGACCTGTCGTTTCTGAGCCAGGGTAAAGCCGTGGGCAGTGGGGTACGTTTCGACCGTTGGGTAGCCGACGTGTCGTCGTACCATTCGTTAACCCGTCGGACGACGCTGGCGTTCAACTATGTGCTTAGCGTCACGACGGGCGGAGTAGCGCCGTTCAACGCCTTATCGCTGCTGGGTGGCACCAAACGAGGACGAGGCTACTACGAAGGCCGCTACCGGGATGATAACCTGGCTTTGTTGCAAGGCGAACTGCGCCTGAACGTGTGGCGGCGACTGGGTGCCGTTGCCTTCGGGTCGGTAGGTACGTTGGGAAATCAACGCGATTTCCTGCGACTCGACGACCCCAAAGCGGCTTACGGCGTAGGCCTGCGTGTTCGGGTTAACCGGGACTTACTCAACGTCCGGCTCGACTACGGGCGGGGCGTTCCCTACACCGGCACCGGGTCCAGCGGCGTGTACCTGACTATTGGTGAAGCCTTCTAAAACGCATGAGTAAACCGTTCACTGAGTAACCTTACTCAAGCTCAAAAGTAGGTCCCGTTTGTCCGTGCGTAGGCCCGTTTGGCATTGGCTAGCACCTACCCTTGATAAATGCTTATCGATAATTCATAACTGTTACTAGCTTTGGCGCGTTTACTGGACCGAAACCATTTCAAGCAAACCACGCAAACACCATGTCAAGAGGATTAATTATTTTCGTCGTTGTGGCTGCCCTGTTGGGTATGTATGGCTGTAGCTCATACAACGGCTTAGTTGATAAAGACACGCAGGTCGACAAGTCCTGGGCCAACGTGCAGACACAGTACCAACGCCGCGCCGACCTGATCCCGAATCTGGTAAAGACGGTTCAGGGAGCCGCTAATTTTGAGAAAAGCACCCTGCAAAGCGTCATTCAGGCCCGCGCCAACGCTACTGGCATCAACCTGAGCGCCGACCAGCTCACGCCCGAGAATATCCAGAAATTCCAGGCCGCGCAAGATCAGCTCAGTGGCTCACTCTCGCGCCTGTTGGCCGTTGCCGAAAGCTACCCACAGTTGAAAGCCACGCAGAACTTCTCGGAATTGCAGGCCCAACTGGAAGGCACCGAAAACCGGATTTCAGTGGCCCGCAACGATTTCAACGGCGTCGCTACCGAATACAAC
Source organism: Fibrella aestuarina BUZ 2 (assembly GCF_000331105.1). Classification (NCBI taxonomy): domain Bacteria; kingdom Pseudomonadati; phylum Bacteroidota; class Cytophagia; order Cytophagales; family Spirosomataceae; genus Fibrella; species Fibrella aestuarina. The sequence goes on from NC_020054.1 coordinate 6,252,568, forward strand.
CGGTCGGTACGGTCTTTCCCGAACAACATTTTCGCGGGTATCTTCGGGTTCAGCCGCAAGGGCTTATTCGAAGCCAGTCAGGCCGCCCAAACTGCCCCCACGGTTGATTTCGACACGAAATAAAAAGCATCTTATAATGTACAATGCATAATGTACAATGGGTGGGACAGCAGACCGCTAGCGCGAAGCCATTGTTAATTGTGCATTGTACATTATACATTAATCACCTATGACCCTCTCTCCAGATCAGCAGGCGCAGTTGATGGCCGCCATTCGGCAGGCTGAGCGCGACACCTCGGGCGAAATTCGGGTGCATTTGGAAGAGCAATGCCCGGACGGTGACCCCGTCAAGCGCGCCATCGCCGTATTCAAGCACCTCGGCATGCACCAGACGAAGGAGCAAAACGGGGTGCTGTTCTACGTGGCATATGGCGACCGCAAATTTGCCGTCGTGGGCGATACGGGCATTGACGCCAAAGTGCCCGCGGGCTTCTGGGATGGTACCAAAAGCCTCATGCGGCAGCACTTCGCGGCTAATGATCTGGTGACAGGCCTGAGTCTGGGCGTCGAGCAGGCGGGGCAGCAACTGAAGCAGTACTTCCCCTGCGCCCCCGACGACGTCAACGAGCTCCCCGACGATATCTCGTTCGGCTAAGCACACCGAGCCGAAGCGCCAGCTTTGGCCCTACTGAAACCACCTGTTTGTAAACTACTGAAGCTGGCGCTTCGACACGACACGCCTTGTGAACGCACCTACTTTGCATACACGTCCCCTTTTGCTGCTTATCTGGGCGATCGGCCTGCTGGTTGCACCGCACCTGTGGGCGCAGCAGGTTCCCGATGATAAATTACCCGCCCGCCCGGCACCACCCCGTTTGGTCAACGATCTGGTGGGGATGCTATCCCCCGGTGAGCAGGTGCAGCTGGAGCAAAAGCTAGTGACCTACAACGACTCGACCTCGTCGCAGGTGACCATCGTGATTGTCAAATCGACGCAGCCCTACGAACCCGCCGACTATGCCTTCTCAATCGGGCGGAAGTGGGGTGTGGGCCAGAAAGGTAAAAACAACGGCCTGGTGCTGCTTTGGGCCACCGGCGACCGGAAGATCTATATCGCCACCGGCCGGGGGCTGGAAGGTGCCATTCCCGACGCCATTGCCAAGCGCATTGTCAGCCAGATTATTGCCCCCAATTTCAAGCAGCAACAGTATTACCAGGGCCTCGACGAAGCCACGACCGAGATATTCCGGCGGGCCAGCGGCGAGTATAAGGCCGACCCGGCCGATACCGAAGAAGGCAGTCCGGTGGGTACGTTCCTGATCATCGCGTTCATTATTTTCTTCCTCTACATCTTCATCAAATCGCGCGGTGGTGGCCGGGGCGGCACCGGCTATCGCGGGGGTGGCGGTCCCGTTTTCTTCCCCTACAGCACCTTCTCAGGCTGGGGCAATTCCTCGGGCAACTGGGGCGGTGGCGGCAGCAGCGGCGGCGGTGGCTTTGGTGGATTCGGCGGCGGCGACTTTGGAGGCGGCGGCGCGGGCGGCGACTATTAAGGTTGCGCGCTTATTGCACCGTTCCTTCTACGTCGAACGCTTTTTTATCGGCGATGACCAGGTGCTGAAAACCGCTCAGGCGGTAATGCTGAATGGCCCATTGGTCGGCCTGATTCAAGCCGCTTTCCAGCACGATTCGCCGCTCCGAATTGTAGAGCGGGTTTTGGGTAGCCAACGTAGCCTCGATGCGTCGGGGTTGGTGCGTGGCCGAATCCAGTTGTACCATCAACCGACGAACGGTCAGGTTTTTCTCCGTCGGTTTCAGCGTGTACAGGTACGTTAGCGAATCGGGGCGGGCCGTGGCGTAGCTTTGCCGCAGGGCAGGCTTGTTGATATCGGCCTGCTTGAACAACTCCAGTTCGCGGCTCCAGTTGAGGGTTTTCAACGTCAGATGTTGCGTATTGCCCGCCATCTGAGCACGTTTGATCACCGTTGGCTTTACTTTCGATAAGGCGGCAATTTGCTTATCAACGTACCCAGCCACATCATAATAGGCCGGAACAGCCTGTTGCTGCGTCGATTTCTCACAAGCCGATGCGCCCAGAAGAGCAGCGAAGGCAGCCACGTATTTCACACAAACCATACTGATTGATAACGCATTAAGCAAAAACGAATAGAGCCGGTCGATGACCGGCTCTATTCGTTACATTTTCGGCTCAGAAACAATTCCCGATAAGCCTTACTTCGTTGGGGTCTTGGCCAGTTCTTCGTCGCGCAGGGGCTTCCGCAGAATCTTGCCTACGTTCGATTTGGGCAGTTCAGTACGGAATTCAACGAGCTTGGGCACCTTATAACCCGTCAGGTTTTCTTTGCAATAGCCTCGCACCTGCTCTTCGCTCAGGGCCGGGTCTTTTTTCACGACAAATACCTTCACGGTCTCGCCTGACTTCTCGTTGGGAACGCCAATGCAGGCGACTTCGAGCACGCCGGGGCACTGCGACACCACCTCTTCAATTTCGTTGGGATACACGTTGAAACCCGACACCAGAATCATGTCTTTCTTGCGGTCCACGATCTTGAAGAAACCGTCGGCATCCTGAACGCCCACGTCGCCGGTCTTAAACCACTCGCCTTCCATCACCTTGGCGGTTTCGTCGGGTCGATTGTAGTAGCCTTTGAACACCTGCGGCCCGCGCGCCCAGATTTCGCCGGGCTGGCCAAGCGGGGCCTCAGTCCCGTCGTCCTGCACGCATTTCATGTCAGTGCTCGGCCAGGGAACGCCGATCGTGCCCACACGCGAGGTGCCATCGACGGGGTTGGAACTCAGTACCGGCGACGTTTCCGACAGGCCGTACCCTTCGGCAGGTACGTTGCCGGTCATCTTTTGCCAGCGATCCGCCACCGACGTTTGCAGGGCCATGCCCCCCGCCGACGTTACTTTCAACTGGCTCCAGTCGACCTCGTTGATGCGCGGGTGGTTGAGCAAGCCGTTGTACAGGGTATTCAGACCGGTAAAGGCGGTTACCTTATATTTTTTCAGATCGTCGATAAAGGCGTTGAGGTCGCGCGGATTCGTGATAAGCAGGTTCATGCTCCCGCTTTTCAGCGCGGCCAGCGCATTGGTTGTCAGCGCGTATACGTGATAAAGCGGCAGCGCGGCAACAATAATACCCTCACCCGCCGGGATCCCCGCCGGTGCCATCCAGGCGTCCTGCGCCTCCACGTTGGCGATGATGTTCCGGTGCGTCAGCGCGGCCCCTTTTGAGACGCCCGTGGTGCCGCCCGTATACTGCACAAAGGCCAGATCGGTGTTTTTGATGCTGACCGGTTGCATCGGCTGCCGACTGCCGCGGCTCAGGGCGTCGTTGAACGAAATGGCGCCGGGCAGGCTGTAGGCCGGCACCAGCTTCTTCACATACTTCACGACGGCGTTGACGATCTGCTTCTTGGGAAAGCCCAGCCGGTCGCCAATCTCCGTGACGACCACGTGCTCAATGTCGGTTTGGGCGATGATCTTTTCCAGGTTACTGGCAAAGTTGGCCAGAATGACAATCGCCTTCGCGCCCGAATCCTTAAACTGATGCTGCATTTCGCGGGGCGTATACAGCGGGTTGGTGTTCACGACGGTCATACCCGCGCGCAGAATCCCGAACATGGCGATGGGGTATTGCAGCAGATTGGGCATCTGCACCACCACGCGGTCGCCCGGTTTCAGGCCCAGTTCATGTTGCAGAAACGACGCAAATTGCTTCGACTGTGCTTCGAGCTCGGCAAAGGTGATCTGCTTGCCCATGCAGGCATAAGCGGGCCGGTCGGCATACCGACGGCACCCATCTTCGATCAGCGCAGCCAGCGAGGGGTAAGCGTCGGGGTTGATTTCAGTAGGTACGCCCTTCGGATAGAACTTGGTCCAGGGTCGGGCGCGGTCCAACGTATTGATGGTTGTCGATTCCATGTAGGTGCTTGGGGCAGTTGTAGATTATCTATCAAAAATACGATTAAAGCCAGAAAGGTTTTGACCGTACTGACAAATAAGCCATTAGAAGCCAATTAGTCTCGTTTGTCGCTTATAACGTTAGCAGAACCAGCACGGCGTTATTGGAGAGCGCTTCAAACTCCAGCACGTCGGCCTGCCGGTAGTGCAACGACAGTCCATCGCCCGACTGTAGCAGCCGGTTGGCCACCTCGAACGCGCCCTGCACGATATAGACGAATACACGCTGCTCCGCCGTATCGATGGCTATCGAGGCATCATGGCGCCCATCGAACCGGCCAATGTAACCGGCCTGCTTACCCGCTTGCCAGAATGGCAGCAGTTGATTAGGCACCGATAGATCGAACGTCGTTGGGGCGGAAGCGACCGTCGAACCCGGCTTTACGTGCAGGCCAAGGTGCAGAAACTGAATCGTCTCGGTTTCGTACGGATTGATCAGGGTGTAGGGTTGGCCGGGAGCCAGCGGCAACGTACCTGCCTGTCCCGGTTCCAGAAACTGCGTGCTTCCGCCAAGCTGGTATTCCAACCCACCCACAAGAGGCAGCAAAACGACCGTAGCAACCTCCTCAGCCGACGAAACCAAACTGGCAGCGGGGGCTAGTCGCTCGTCGTTCAACCAGACCAACGGGCCAAACGGCTCGCGCCCTTCGGCCGTATAGCCAACGACGTTGAAGGTGAATAGCCGTTGCGCGCCGTTGGCCTCGGTATAGCCGCGCTGATCGGCCACAAAAATCTGCGCTTCGGTGCGGGTATCCATCAATCAGTGGAGCTCGGGACGGTAGGGTTGAAACGACCAGATACTAGTGGTCGGCGGCAGGGCAATTAGTTCGGTGCTGATGTCGCTGCCCGCCTGCCAGTCGGCGCGTTTGTCGCCAATGGCGAGCAGCAGTTGGTCGGCCACGGTATCAAACCAGGTGAGCGGATCACTATAAAAGTAAATAGCGATCTGGTGCGCCTCTTTCTGCGTCACATGCGAGGCTACGATCTCGAATTTGAAGTTCGTAAACGGCAGGCACGGCTTTCCGAAAGCGTTGACTACGTCGGGCATGATTTGCTCCAACTGGCGCAGGTAACCCACTGCCACCCGGCTCGTCAGGTAATGCAGTTGCTCGGCGTTGGGTACGTTGGCCAGCAACTCTCGGAACGTGGGATATTGCCCCGCCGGGTCATACTGCTGCGCCTGCATGTAGAACTCCTGGTGCGTGTCGTCGAACACCGCCTTATCCCACGGCTTTGTCGACGCCGCGTCGATCCGTTTCTGGTAGCACAGCCGAATGAGTCCTTTCATACAGTCAACTAGAAAACCTATAAGGTTTCTAAAACCTTATAGGTTTGGGGTAAGCTATAGCTCACTTACTCATTTCCAACATGCGCAGCACCGAGGCTTCGGCTTTTACGCGCACCTCTTCCGGTACGTGGATTTCGGGCAGTTCGTAGTACAGCGTGTTGTACAGCTTTTCGAGCGTGTTCATCTTCATGTACGGGCACTCCGAGCAGGCGCAGGTGTTATTTTCATTGGCCGGGGCCGGGATGATCTTCTTGTTCGGAACCGCCTGCCGCATCTTGTGCAGAATACCGGCTTCGGTACCCACGATAAACTCCGTTTCAGGCTGCTCGACTACATAGTTCAGCAGTGCCGTGGTCGAGCCCACAAAGTCGGCGTGGATCAGGATGTGCTCCTGGCACTCGGGGTGGGCGATGAACTTGGCGTTGGGATACTTAGCCCGCAGGTCGTTCAATTTTTCCAGCGAAATGTCGATGTGCACGATGCAGGCGCCATCCCACAGCACCATATCGCGACCCGTCTTCTTCGATACAAACCGACCCAGGTTGGCGTCGGGTGCGAAGATGATTTTCTGATCGGCAGGCAGACTCTGCACGATTTTCAGCGCGTTGGACGACGTAACGATGATGTCGGACAGCGCCTTGATCTCGGCCGAACAGTTGATGTACGACAGCACGATATGGTCAGGGTACTGCGCTTTGAAGGCGGCAAACTTATCGGCGGGAGCCGAGTCGGCCAGCGAGCAGCCCGCGTTCATGTCGGGGATGATCACTTTCTTGTCGGGCGACAGAATCTTGGCGGTTTCGCCCATGAAGTGTACCCCGCAAAACACGATAATGTCGGCGTCGGTCGCGGCTGCCTGCTGACTCAGGCCCAGGCTATCCCCGACGAAATCGGCCAGGTCCTGAATGTCTTCGTCGACGTAATAGTGCGCCAGAATGACGGCGTTTTTTTCCTGCTTCATCCGCCGGATACCGTCCATCAGTTCCTGTTTATCTCTCGGTGCCGACCGGCTAACGTACCCGATCTGGCGAACTTCCTCTTCAATAGTGAGTGGCATTGTCATGGTGCTGACGACTATAAAATGAATATTGTATGATGAACAATGACGAGCGGCAGCTGTTGGCTTCAGCTCAACAACGCACGTAACGCCATTACATTGGCGGTGTTATCAAAAAGTGACTTGACCGGAATGGCGAATTCCGACAACACGGCACTGCTTACCGACTGACTCACCCGGAACGTACCCGTAGCGGCGTAGGCTTCCGTATCGGCGTCGATCGAGAAGGTTTCGACCGTCTGCCGTGTTGGGTCGATGATCCAATACTCCGCTACGCCGTGGGCTGCGTAATCTTCAAACTTTACTTCCCGGTCGTTCTTTTTCTTGCTTTCCGACAGCACTTCCACAACCAGATCGGGAGCTGGGTAATACAGCGAGTCGGGGGCTATAGACGCCGCCTTTTCTGGGCCGAAATAGCAGATGTCGGGCTCATAACTATTACGACTTAGCTCGACTAAAGCCTTCTCAACCCGGACTGCGCCAAGGTTATGCGCACTGACAAACACATTTAGCAACGTACCCAGATGCATAACAACCAGATTGTGCTTATCTAACGCCGGTGAATGCACAACGATTTCGCCGTTGATAAACTCGGTTTTCATATCCTCGTCCATCCATTCGTAGAACGCCCGTCGGCGGTTCTGTTCTTCGTGCAAAATCGCCTGCACCTGCTGAATAATCTTGGGTGCCTGCGATGATTCCAGTAATTGAGCAGCCAGTTCGGTCATGGTGGCACTTGGTGTTAATGTATACTGAACAATGTACAATGAATAATGGCTCCGCTCAGCCATGCTCTATCACTTATTGTACATCGTGCATTGTTCAGTATACATTCAAAAAGCTTTCAGGCTCAGGTCCAGGCTTTTGACGTGGTGGGTCAGGGCACCCGACGAGATATAGTCGACGCCGGTTTCAGCGTAGGCGCGTAGGTTGTCCATGTTGATGCCGCCCGACGCCTCGGTGATCACACGCCCGTTGATGAGGCGTACCATATCGCGCAAATCGGCCGGGGCGAAGTTATCCAGCAGCATGCGGGTCAGGTGCCCTACGGCGAGGGCTTCCTCCACTTCGGCGCGGTTGCGCACTTCTACCTCGATAGGCAGGTTACGGCCCGTATCGGCCAGATATTGCACCGCCTGCTGTACGGCTTTGGTCAGGCTTCCGGCATAATCGACGTGGTTGTCTTTGATCAGGATCATGTCGTAGAGCCCGAAGCGGTGATTGACCCCACCACCGATTTTCACGGCCATCTTTTCGCAGATGCGGAAATTGGGCGTGGTTTTGCGGGTGTCGAGCAGTTTGCAGCGGGTGCCTTCCAGCACATTGACCATCTGCCTCGTGTGGGTGGCGATGCCGCTCATGCGTTGCATGCAGTTGAGTACCAGCCGTTCGGCGGTCAGAATGTTGCGGGCGTTGCCAGCCACCGTCAGCACGATATCGCCGGGTTTGATGGGTGAGCCGTCGGTCATCAGCACATCGACCTGAAACGCCGGGTCGACTTCATGGAAGATGGCCTGCGCGACCTCCACGCCCGCCAGGATACCGGCTTCTTTCACCAGCAGGCGGGCGCGTTTCTGCGCATCGGCCGGAATGGTACTGAGTGAGGTGTGGTCGCCGTCGCCGACATCTTCTGCCAGCGCCAGGCGGATAAATTCAGTGAGTGTCATGGAATGAAAGAGTGAACGAGATAAAGAGCGAACGAGTGAGCGTTGCTACAGAACGTACCCAGGCCAAGCCTTCACTCTTTCGCTCTTTATCTTTTTCACTCTTTGGTTTCCCCAAATCTACGGCTTTAACACCACCTTTATCAACCCCTTCTCTTTGTCGTACAGGCGCCGAAACCAGTCGGCACCTTCGGCGAGCGGCGCTTCGGCACTGAGAATGGCCATCACGTCGATGCGGCCACTGGCGATCAGATCGAGCGCGGCTTCGTATTCACCGTTGATGGCACAGGAGCCCTGCAAGCGTATCTGCCCCGTCACGATGGTCTGTAACGGAATCTCGATGGTTGGACTGAGGTTGCCAACGAGCGTGACCGTGCCGCCCCGCCGAACGCAGGCAATGGCCGTTTGCACCGCCGGACTAATACCCACGACCTCAAACGAGATATCGGCCCCGCGACCGTGCGTGAGCCCGCGTACCTGATCGGGTACGTTGCCCGCATCGGCACGAAGCGTGTGCGTGGCACCCAGTTTCTGGGCCAGTTCGAGACGTTCGTCGGCGAGGTCGATGGCGATGATCTGCCCGCAACCGGCCAGCTTCAGCGCCTGAATCACAAACAGCCCGATCATCCCCGCGCCGACCACCACCGCCGTGTCATTGACCTGAATGGGCGTTACGCTGAGGGCGTGCAGGGCCACCGCCACCGGCTCAACCAGCGCGGCCTGCGTGAAGCTCACCCCCTCGGGAATGGCATACAGAATATGCTGCGGCACCACCACGTATTCGGCAAAGGCACCGTTTCGCTTAAAACCGGGCCGGTCCGGCGTTCCGGTCGACACGCCCACCACCTCGCGACCATCGGAGAGATTATACATCCCCCGGCGGCTGTACCAGTCGTCGAGTTTATACACCGTCGAATCGAAGGTGACACGGTCGCCAACCGACCAGCCACGTACCTGCGGACCCACTTCCGCGATAATGCCTGATGCTTCGTGACCCATCACGATGGGCGGCACCCGTCGGCCCGTGCTACCGTCCATACCGTGCACGTCGGAGCCACAGATACCAACCGCCTGCACCCGAATCAGCACCTCGTCGGGGCCGGGTTGCGGGCGGGGCAAGTCTTGCAGATCAAATTCGTTGTATTGGGTTAATACGAGGGCTTTCATAAGCGTCTGTGTTGTAAAACCTATAAGGTCTTGGAGACCTTATAGGTTTAGAAATTCACGTATGTTTTCGGCCACCCCATCCATCAACCGCTGGCGGGCTTCCAAGCTACTCCAGGCGATGTGCGGGGCCAGCACCAGCCGTTCGGGGTGGGTCATTGTCAGGTACGGATGGTTGGCGGCGGGCGGTTCCTGCCCGAACACGTCCATCCCCGCCCCGGCCAGTTTGCCTTCATCGAGGGCGCGGGCCAGGTCGGCTTCGTTAATCATGCCGCCCCGGCTCAGCCCCAGCAACAGCGCCGACGGCTTCATCTTGCTCAGTTGGGCGTACGTCAGCAGGTTATTGGTCTTGTCGGTCAAGGGCGCGTGTACCGACAAGACATCCGACGTACCCAGCAGTTCGTCGAGCGATACGGCCTGATACGGTACGTCGTCATACGTCTGGCCCGAAGCTGAGAAGTACACCACCTCGCCGCCAAACGCCACGGCAATCTGCGCGACCTGCCGCCCGATCGCCCCCAGCCCGATGATGCCAAACCGTTTCCCGGCCAACTCCCAGAATGGGCGGCCCAGGTGCGTGAAGATGGTCTCGCGGCTGTATTCGCCCGATTTCACGTACTGATCGTAGTAATGCGGCGAATTGAGCAGCGACAGCAGCAGCGTGAACGTCACCTGCGCGACGCTGTGGGTCGAATAGCCCGCGACGTTTTTCACCGGAATCTGCCGTTCCTGCGCCGCCGCCATGTCGACGTTGTTGGTACCCGTGGCGGCCACACAGATCAGCTTGAGGCGAGGGCAGGCGTCCATCACCTCGCGGGTGATCCGCACTTTGTTGGTAATCACCACCTCGGCGTCGCGGAGGCGTTCGGCGGTTTGGTCGGGGGCCGTTTCCGGGTACGTTACAAACGTGCCGTCGGTGGAAGCGGCCAATTGGTTGAACTGGCTCAGATCGGGTTCGGGCCCTACCGTGCGGGCGTCGAGAAACACAATGGTCATAGGGTACGAAGAAACAGGCAAGGCGAGGTCTACTCACCTCAGCGCCCGCCCTGATGGAGCGGTCCGCTGTCCAGCATAACGCCGCCGGCTACCTTACCCGATCGACAGCCCGTTAACCGTTATCAGGCGGTGAAACGGCCGGGCGGTTTAGTTGTTCGTGCTTTATCTTCTCCTGTAGCTTGATAAACCCGTCGATCAGCGCCTCGGGGCGGGGCGGGCAACCGGGTACGTATACATCCACCGGAATGATGCGGTCAACGCCTTTCACGACGTGGTACCCGTGTTGCCAGTAGGGACCACCGCAGTTAGCGCACGACCCCATCGAAATCACATAACGGGGTTCGGCCATCTGCTCGTAGAGACGCCGAATCCGGTCGGCCATTTTGTAAGTGACCGTACCCGATACGATCATAATGTCGGCTTGCCGGGGACTGGGGCGCGGAAAAATACCGAATCGCTCCAGATCATAACTGGCCGACATCGCCTGCATCATTTCGATGGCGCAACAGGCCAAACCGAAGGTAAGTGGCCATAAAGACGACGCCCTCGACCAGTTGAGCAGTTCTTCGCTGGTCAGGAACATCACGCCGGGATCGGCAGCTTTTTGGGTAGAGGGCGCTGGGGCATTCATATCAGAGCAACAGTTAGTGCTGGGTAGCAGTTCGGAGCGAAGCCCGCTGAATTTGGTGTCTGATGGAATAGCGATCGAGCCTGGCCGCCGCTTGCCTAAAGCGCTTTTTGCTGCCCCATATCGGCTTGCGTACGGGCGGAAGCAAGCCCTGTGCGATTGAACCGACGGCCAGTAACGGAGCGACTACACCACCAATTATCAGTTTGCCGAACAGAGCGCCAAACGTGGGCGTCGGGTTATACCAGGTCAACAGAAACAATAGCGTCGCCACCCCTACACCGGGCCCGGCAACATATGCGAAGTACCCTCTCCGCCGTAAAGCGATTCGTTTAATGGCCGTTGCCCGGACCGTATCCGGTACAGGTTGAACCCCCGACCTATAGGCTAACCGCTCTGCCCGGGTGTTGGCAATGTAGAGCAATGTTGAATCGGTTACTGCCCATAGAAGGCCCTCTCGTTTCTTGCCAGACAGCAACCTGATTGTAACCCGATACCGCTTCAGGCTGTCGGTTGCTACGTCTATCTGCGGCAGCTCAGTCTGGGCGTAAGCCGGCACAAAAAGGGCCACGAACAGGCCAATCAAACTAAGTATCCTCATCGATTTTTGCTATCAAACTATACTGATTAAAAGCGCCGCAGCAGTACAAAAATTACCAATAGCAAACCTGATTTATATGCAATTAAAAAGGCACTCTTTTTGTTAATTAATTAAGCAGTAAACAACAAACAACTACCTAATGAAATCGATTAATCTGTTTGATCCGGCTGTGCACAGCACCACGCCGCTGGGGGCGCCTGCCAGGCGGCACAAAGCAGACGGAATGGCTACAGCGGCCATGCTGATTCAGATAGCCAGTGAAATGCTTGAGACGTCGCCCACGCTGAGAAAGCGCATGCACATCACGCTGAGCGATCTGGCCGCCGCCGATAAGGTGCGCAAGGAACTCGTCAGGAAGACATTATCGGTGCATTGACATCAGTATTTACCAGGCTGTTCAGCACAAAAAAAATGGTCCTGTATTTTATTGATTTCATACCATAATCAATGGGTGTAAAATCAATAAAATACAGGACCATTTACGTAGCACCTCCTATTACGAAACAGGTGTCGTTAGGTGTTGTCTTTTCTGAGCAGGTACGTTGCCTAAAATTAAGTCAGCCGCTTTTTCGGCAATCATAATAACCGGCGCGTTGGTATTACCCGATACGATTGTCGGCATCACCGATGCATCGACGACGCGCAGCCCCTCGATCCCCCGCACGCGCAGTTGCGCATCCACTACGGCGCCTTCGTCGGTTCCCATTCGGCACGTACTGACAGGGTGGTAGACGGTCTCGACAATTCGGCGGATGTGGCTCATCAGTTCTTCGTCAGACGCATTTTCGGCCGGAATCAATGTCCGCTTGCGCCAGGGCCCAAACGCCGCAGCCTGATTGATCTCCAGCGCCTTCTTCACCCCCGTCAGCAGTAGTTGCTGATCGGCGGCGGTCGATAAGAAATTGGGTTGAATGACGGGCTCGTCCATCGGGTTGGCCGACCGTAGGCCAACGTACCCACGGCTAGTTGGGTGGAGCAGCGTGGGGAGAATCGACCAGCCATCCTCCGCCTTTGGGTACGTTGCTGAGTCGTAAAAATCGGGTTTGTAACCATCGCCGATATGAACTGGCGCAAAATGCAGCTGCAAATCGGGTATAGCTTGGTCAGGCGTTGTCCGCAAGAAAGCGTTAGCTTCGAGGGGGCTGATGGTAAATGGCCCTTTGCCGGCCGTCAGGTACTGCCAAAAGCCACGTACCTGATTGAGCGGACTCAGCCAGTGATTGGTTCCTACCAGTTGATTAGCCAAGGCGCTAACGCCCACAAACAGATGGTCGCATAGGTTTTGGCCCACGCCCGGCAAATCGTGCCGTACGTCGATACCATGCCGACGCAGCTCATCACGCGGCCCAACACCCGACAGCATCAGCAACTGCGGCGAATTAAACGATCCCGCCGCCAGTAGCACTTCCCGGTTGGCCATGATCGTTTCGGTGTTGCTACGCCCCGTCGTTACCTCGACGCCTACCGCCCGGCCATCGCGTATGATGACCCGTTGCGTATGCGCCTGCGTCCGAACAGTCAGGTTGGGTCGATTCAGGACAGGCTTCAGAAAAGCGGCGGCAGTGCTGTGCCGTTTCCCGTCTTTGATGGTAAACTGAAACAACCCTGCCCCTTCCTGCTCGGCGCCATTAAAGTCGTGATTTTCAGGAAGACCCGTTTGTTTACAAGCTGCTACGAAGGCATCGGCCAGGGGCGTTTTAAACCGAGTGGCGTAGGTCACATTCAGCGGCCCGTCACCACCGTGGTAGCGGGCATCCAACTGACTAAGCTGTTCGTTGGCTTCTGATCGGATAAAGTAAGGCAATACGTCCTCATAAGCCCATCCCTCGTTACCAGCGGCGGCCCAGGCGTCGTAATCAGCCCGGTTGCCCCGAACATACGCCATCGCGTTGGTCGAGCTGCTGCCCCCCAGCGTTTTGCCACGCGGCAGAAACATGCGCCGGTTGTCGACGTTGGCTTGTGGCTCGCTCCAATACGCCCAATCGACCGATGACCGATTGAGTTTGCTGTAGGCCGCCGGTATGTGGATCTCCATTTTTCGGTCGGGGGCTCCTGCTTCGAGCAACAATACCGAAATAGCCGGATCTACCGACAACCGGTTGGCCAGTACACAGCCCGCCGACCCTGCACCAATGATGATGTAATCGAAGCCCATATCGTTCCTGAATTTGTGCTATTCTTTCAGGAATTTACCAAAAAAACGTCAGTCGGCCCAATCGAGCGAACGTTGTACGGCTTTAGCCCATTGGTGAAGCAGTTTACTTCGCTTTTCGGCAGCCATCGCGGGTTTGAACGTCGCCTCGATGCCCCAGTTGGCCGACAAATCATCGATCGACGCCCAATAGCCGACGGCCAAACCGGCTGCATAGGCTGCTCCGACGGCAGTGGTTTCGGTCACGCTGGGCCTCACCACAGGTACGTTGTTAACATCTGCCTGGAACTGCATGAGCAGATCGTTTACCACCATACCGCCATCGACCCGCAATGACACTAACTCGACGGCGGCATCTTTCTGCATAGCCGCCAGCAAGTCGTAGGTCTGGAAGGCCGTGGCTTCCAGCACGGCCCGGGCAATATGCTGTTTGGTAACGAAGCGCGTCAGGCCAACGATCACGCCGCGTGCATCGGCCCGCCAATAGGGGGCGTACAGGCCCGAAAAAGCAGGGACAATGTAAGCACCGCCGTTATCAGGCACTTCAGCCGCCAGCGTTTGCACATCGGCACTCGTTTTGATCAGACCCAGGTTATCGCGCAGCCATTGCACCAGCGCTCCCGATATAGCTACGCCGCCTTCCAGCGCATAACGCGGCGCTTCGTTGCCAAACTGGTAGGCAACGGTTGTGAGCAAGCCGCAAGTCGACGGGCGAATCTGTGTGCCTGTATTCATCAGCAAGAAGCAGCCCGTGCCATACGTATTCTTGGCCTGTCCCGGCTCAAAGCAGGTTTGGCCAACCAATGCCGCCTGCTGATCGCCCAGCACGCCGGTGATAGGCACGCCCGGCATTACTTCAGACGTAATCGTGCCGAACAGACCGCTGCTCGGGCGAATGCCGGGCATCATGGTCGCAGGTACGTTGAATGCGGCTAACAGCTCCTCGTCCCAAGCGAGGGTTTCCAGGTTCATCAGCTGCGTACGGCTGGCGTTCGTCACGTCGGTCACGTGTTGGCCACCTTTTGCGCCGCCCGTCAGATTCCAGATCAGAAAGCTATCGATATTGCCAAACAGCGCATTTCCCTGCTCGGCCTCCTGCCGTAGTCCAGGTACGTTGTCCAGCAGCCAACGGATCTTAAGGCCACTGAAATAGGTCGCCAACGGTAGACCCGTCTTGGCCCGGAATCGATCGAGTCCGCTATCGCCGGCCATTTCGGCAATCATGTCTTCCGTCCGCACGTCTTGCCAGACCAGGGCATTATGATAAGGCTTGCCGGTATGCTTGTTCCAGACAACCGTGGTCTCACGCTGATTGGTAATGCCGACTGCCACAACGTCTTTAGTCGTCAGCCCGAGTTTAATCCGCGCCTTGGCAATGACTTCGAGTGTGTTCCGCCATATTTCCGTTGGGTCATGTTCCACCCAACCAGGCTTCGGGTAGATTTGGGCGTGTTCTTTTTGCGCAACCGAGACAATCTCGCCTTTTCGGTTTACGATTATACAGCGGGTACTCGATGTACCCTGATCAATAGCGACGACGTACGAAGCCATAAGTGGTTTAGGGAGTTGATCGCTTCACTGCGTACTGAAGCGTGAGCGCAAAATAACCATCATTACGTAACGGATTACCACGTTGCCCACCAACTGCGTTTGGCGTCAGCCCATACTCACGACGACGATCAGCCAGAACCTGATCCAAAGCGGGGCTACCACTCTTGTCTGCGTATGTACCGCTCACGTCGTCTACGTAATCGCTCAGTATATACGTATAGCGTGCCTCCAGCCTCAGCTGTGATTTTTTGTTCAGGGTAAAAGGCATGCCGCCTCCTAGTACAAACTGACCTGCAATGCGATTGTAAGCTACTTTTTCCGTTTGCAAAGCTGGCAAGCTGTAGGTTGTACCGTTGTAATCTGCTCTGGGATTTAGATAAGTAGCGCCTGCACCAACCCAGAAGTGGGGTATGTTGTGTTGATTGTACTCGATAGATCGTACGTTCCACTGCAAGCCAGCTATAACCGATGGGTTTGTCGTGGTAAAACGCAGGTAGTTGGTCCTGTTTTTTGTGTATTGCTGATCGCCCCGTAAGCTGTAAAAGCCAATATCCGTGCGTACACAAAACCTTTCGCTAACGCGATACCGAAGATGGCCTTCAGCTGCCCATCCTAACTGCAGGTGATTGAAGCCATACCGTTCGCTCAAATCGCCGCAGTACCGGGTTGTCGACAAATTAACACCGATGTGCCAGTCGCCAATAGCTTCTTTCCATTTAAAAGCTAGCCCTTGGCCATCAACTACAGATATATTACATAAAGAAAGTAGAAACAGTATGTATAAACTCTTCATTTTCAGCTTATCAATATTGGTTAGAGTAGCTGAAAAATACTGATTGTAACGTAAGTAGTACTATCTATCTATGAATTGATCGCTGTAGGGGTATTGTGCATATATGCAAAAAGCCGTGCTCCTGGTGGAACACGGCTCTCGCTGTTTCAGAGGTGGCGACCGCCTACTCTCCCGGATTCGACTCCAGTACCATCGGCAGTGCGGGGCTTAACGGCTCTGTTCGGAATGGGAAAAGGTGTTCACCCGCCCGTCGTTACCAACCTCCTTACTCGTCTGATCCCACCAATTTATTGGCGCGATCAATATCGTTTCGTTCGTTCACCAATCGAGAAGAGAGTTTACACACAATGTGCTGGCAAGCATTGATCTACAACTGATCAGCGGTCAACCTTTCAGGCTCATTAGTACGGCTCGGCTCCATGTGTCTCCACACCTCCACCTGCCGCCTATCCACGTGGTCGTCTCCCACAGCCTTTATTAACAGATGACTCATCTTGAGGTCGGTTTCGCACTTAGATGCCTTCAGCGCTTATCCGTTCCGCACGTAGCTACTCGGCCGTGCCGCGGGCACGACAACCGATCCGCCAGCGGTGCGTCCAACCCGGTCCTCTCGTACTAAGGTCAGATCCCCGCAATCATCCCACGCCCACCACAGATAGGGACCGAACTGTCTCACGACGTTCTGAACCCAGCTCGCGTGCCACTTTAATCGGCGAACAGCCGAACCCTTGGAACCTTCTCCAGCCCCAGGATGTGACGAGCCGACATCGAGGTGCCAAACCTCCCCGTCGATGTGAGCTCTTGGGGGAGATCAGCCTGTTATCCCCGGCGTACCTTTTATCCTTTGAGCGATGGCCCACCCATGCAGTACCACCGGATCACTATACCCTGCTTTCGCACCAGATCGGCCTGTTTGCCTCACTGTCAAGCTTGCTTCTGCTATTGCACTCCCCGACCGATTACCGTCCGGCCTGAGCAAACCTTGGGAAGCCTCCGTTACCCTTTCGGAGGCGACCACCCCAGTCAAACTACCCACCAAACACTGTCCCCCGATTAGGGGTTAGACCGCCAGTCTGAAAAGGGCGGTATTTCAAGGGTGGCTCCACGATGCCTGGCGACACCGATTCAACGCCTCCCGCCTATCCTACACATGCCAGACCAGCGATCCATGTTAAGCTATAGTAAAGGTGCACGGGGTCTTTCCGTCCCGTGGCGGGTAAGCGGCATCTTCACCGCTACTACAATTTCACCGAGCTCATGGCTGAGACAGTGCCCAGATCGTTACACCATTCGTGCAGGTCGGAACTTACCCGACAAGGAATTTCGCTACCTTAGGACCGTTATAGTTACGGCCGCCGTTTACTGGGGCTTCAGTTCAATGCGTCGGGTTGCCCCTAACATCCCCCCTTAACCTTCCAGCACCGGGCAGGTGTCAGACCCTATGCGTCATCTCTCGATTTGGCAGAGTCCTGTGTTTTTGGTAAACAGTCGCCTGGGCCTTTGCTCTGCAACCTCCCTCTTGCGAGGGTAGGCCCCCCTTCTCCCGAAGTTACAGGGTTATCTTGCCGAGTTCCTTGGCCATGATTCTCTCGTGCGCCTTAGGTTATTCACCCCAACCACCTGTGTCGGTTTGCGGTACGGGTACCCACTGACTGACGCTTCACCACCTTTTCTTGAAACCAACTTCGCCCCCTCGCTTTGGCCGAAGCCGCCGCTGTGACGCCCTATTCCCGCAGGACGTGTGGACTCCATCAATTTGTCAGTGATTGGCATCAGCGGGTAGTACTGGACTATTAACCAGTTGTCCATCTGACCTTCGCTGTCGCTAAGCCATTAGGTCCCGACTAACTCCGGGTTGACTGCCGTCGCCCGGAAACCCTTGGTCTTTCGGCGGACAGGGTTCCCACCTGTCTTCTCGTTACTTATGCCTACATTTGCTCTACGACACCCTCCACCAGGGCTCACGCCCCAACTTCGCCGGTTGTCGTATGCTCTCCTACCATCAGACACTACACGTGTGTAGTATCGATCCACCGCTTCGGTGATGTGCTTGATGCCCGTTTATTATCGATGCCCGCCCCGCTCGACCAGTGAGCTGTTACGCACTCTTTAAAGGAATAGCTGCTTCCAAGCTAACCTCCTGGCTGTCTCGGCAGCCGGACCACCTTTGTTCAACTTAGCACACACTTGGGGACCTTAGCGGATGGTCTGGGTTGTTCCCCTCTCGGAGCAGGACCTTAGCACCCTGCCCCTCACTGCCCTGCACCCTCGCCAGCATTCGGAGTTCGACTCAAGTTGGTAGGCTATGACACCCCCGCATCCAATCGGTAGCTCTACCTCTGGCGAGGTAACACAAGACGCTGTTC